>CAIRTW010000106.1 GCA_903881585.1 uncultured Bacteroidota bacterium
GAAAGAAAAAGAGAGTTCCTTATGATGTAGGTGCAGATACTTTATATAGTTTAAGCACACCGGATACGCAATTGTCAATCTCTTTAGGGTCACTATTTAAAAGTGCGCGGTTATCAGCCAAGCTCTCCCAGAAAGATGTTGCCGAGCTATCTGGAACTTCAAGGACATACATTACACGCCTTGAAAGCGGCCGGCAGGACATAGAATTAATGACCCTTAAAAAGATTGTAGAAGCGGGATTAAACAAACATTTGACAATTTCAATTGACTAAGGAAGAACTATACGGTTACGTCTGCTGCTAACCGGAGGTGCAAACACAACTACTGATTTCCCAACGGGTGTGTATTTTGTGAAGGCGAATAATATTGTTGTAGGGAAACTTCTGGAATAGCCCCCACATTCATATTGAATCAAACTTAATTTTGTCTATTTCTCTTGTTTTGGGAGCAAATTTTTTTCTGAAAATGGTCAGATAAGTAAGCCCAAGAATAATACTAATAAGCCAACATAACAATAAAGCTTTTTTTTGCAGAAATGTTTGGCCAATGGTTACTAAAATCACCGAACTGCAAATGACTATCCATATTGTTTTGAGAATTGTACCAACACTACCCGACAAAGAGGTCTCTCGCAAAAATAAAATATAGAAAAGAACTTCCATGACAGCTCCTGATAAAACCAGCAATTCCCCGCCGGGATAATGCTGTATTTTGAAATCTATGCCAATTAACAGAACAAAAAATTGTAAACAGTAAAGAAGTACAATACCCTTTGTTCTCATAAAGTAAGGTTGAATTCTTAGTCTTGGAATTTGGAATTTCCTTTTTAGAATTTTAAACGGTTATTCCAGAATTTCCCGCTTCCCCGACAACAAGTAGATCACCGCCATCCGTACCGCCACGCCATTCTCCACCTGGTCCAGTATGATGGATTGTTTCGAGTCGGCTACATCAGAGTTGAGCTCCACGCCACGGTTTATGGGGCCGGGGTGCATGATCACTATTTCTTTTTCCAGGCTGTCCAGCATCTGTCGGTTTACGCCGTAGTAGAGCGCATATTCGCGCAGGGTAGAGAAGAGCGGTTTGTGCTGGCGTTCCAGTTGGATGCGGAGCACATTGGCAACGTCGCACCATTCCAGCGCTTTCTTTACGTTGTATTCCACTCTCACCCCCAGCGACTCTATATGCTTGGGTATCAGGGTAGGGGGGCCTGATACCGTTACCTCCGCTCCAAGTTTGGCCAGGCAGAAGATATTACTCAGGGCCACCCGGGAATGCATGATGTCGCCTATTATGGTTACACGTTTGCCTTCCACGCTGCCTAGCTTTTCTTTTATAGAATAAGCATCCAGTAACGCCTGAGTGGGATGCTCGTTGGTGCCATCACCGGCGTTAATAATGCTGGCGTCTATATGCTGTGCCAGGAACCATGGCGCACCGCTGGCAGCATGGCGCATCACCACCATATCCACTTTCATAGCCAGTATGTTATTTACCGTATCTATCAGCGTTTCGCCTTTGGAAACAGACGAGCCGGAAGCGGAAAAATTAACCACATCAGCGCCCAGCCGTTTTTCGGCAAGTTCAAAAGATAATCGTGTGCGGGTGGAGTTTTCAAAGAATATATTGGCAATAGTGGTATCCCGTAGCGTAGGCACTTTCTTTATTGGCCTTTGCAGTACCTGCTTAAAATTGTCCGCCGTTTTAAATATCTGTTCAATATCCTTTTTGGTCAGTTCCTTTATTCCAAGAAGATGTTTTACAGACAGCATAGTCTCAAAGTTAATGTTTCATTTTTAATTGGAATTGGGAATTGGTATTTTGGAATTTGGATTGCTAAGTTTGCTTCCCTGATTCTAATATTTTAAAAACAATCCTAATTCCTAATTCCATCTTACTAATTTCCCACCTTATCAATAAGCACTACTTCATCCTTCCCATCCTTTTCTTTCCAATATACCTTTACCTTCTGAGTTAGTATCGTATCCACACTATGCCCGGCATAGTCGGGCTGCACAGGCAGTTCACGGCTAAACCTGCGGTCTATCAGTACCAGGAGCTCCACATTCTTCGGGCGGCCATAGTCTATCAGCGCATCCAGCGCCGAGCGTATGGTGCGGCCGGTATGCAGCACATCATCTATTAGTATCACAGATTTCCCTTCTATGCTGAATGGTATATCAGTGTCGGTAGGTACTTGTATATCCCTGCTTTGCACATCATCGCGGTAAAAAGTAATATCCAGCCGGCCATAACCTATCTTATTATTCCCGGTTATCTTTTTCACTAATTTGTAGATCCGGTCAGATAAAAAAATGCCCCTGGGCTGTATGCCGATGATCACCGTATCTTTAAATGAAAGATGGTTTTCTACCAACTGGTGTGCCAACCGCTGCAGCGTTATATTCAACTGGTCACTTTTGAGCAGGGTCTTCACAAGTAGCTGTATTTTGATTCAAAAATAAACATACGCGGCCTATTTTACGAATTAGTATGGGAAAAATGTTTTTTTGCTCATTTTAAGGAGCGTTGACAAAATAAAATCTGCCAAGTTGAGTAATTATTTTTCTTTTATGCAAGGCGAAAAATCTGCGAATAGTGAGCTATTTAAAGACTTTTTCAACACAGCGGAAATGGAAAAGAAGTATTCAAATCGGTGGGATTTATTTTGTCATCGCTCCTCAGATAATCAGAAAGTGGTACTTTCGCCTTCCCAAACTGCGATCACGCGGTTTTCTCTCATGCAACAAATCAACGACTTTTTTGAAATCTATGCCAAAGCCCTCGAGAATTACGATTCTAAGGGTATGGCGTTTCTTTACAATATACCATGTACCATGCTTTCTGATGATGCCACAAGCGTTTTCAATGATGCCGGCAAGCTCGAAGGTTTTTTCAACCAGGGCACTGGCTTTTACAGGCAGTTTGGCATTGCCAACGTTCGCCCGCAGGTTTGGAGCTGGCTGCACCTTACCGCTAAGATCGTTAATGTAAAAGTGAAGTGGCAATACCTCGATGTTTTTAAAAAACTCATCTACGAGTGCGACTATCACTACGTGCTTAAAGCAGATAAAAATAACCAGTGGAAAATAATCCTTTCCGTGTCCGTGAATGAAAAAGAAAGGATGGAAGAATGGAAAGCAAAAAGCGATAAGTTGAAAAGTTAAGAAGTTAATCAGTCAATAGGTCGTAGAGACGTTGCACTGCAACGTCTGAATATAGGTGCCGGATAAATTTCGTGAGTAAACATTTGCTATGCCCCAGCTTGCCTGTAGTAGGCAGGCTCTTTGAAAGAGTTTGTGCAGGCTGGACGTAGCTCATTCTACTTCACCCTCTCCTTTGGAGCGGGCCGGGGAGAGGTCTCTCACGAAGGTCTTGGGCGATACATCACAACTGTGTTTTTTGAATTTCCTGATAATATGGAGAAAAAGAAATTGAGTGCTTACGAGGTCCTGGTTTATATAGCCTATGCATACTTCATTTTGCTGGGCAGCATAGATTTGGTCCTAAGTTACCTGTGGGGTGGTGTTTTCAGCTACCTGGCATTTTTTGTAGTTGTTGTTTTTGCTATGCAGGCGTGGCACAAGCATAAATTGATCAACCTTATCCTGGGTGTGCTGGTGCTTGCCTGTTCTATTTTTGCTACGTTGGAGTTTCTCGCTAAAGGCCATAAGATTGGTTTCAATTTCTTTGTCGGTGTAATGTCTGGAATATCAATAGGTGGTATTTTGATGGGAGGTATCCTCATTTTCAGCTACACAAAACTCAGCTTTAAAGATCATTAACGATTTTATCTCGTTACCGTTCCCTAACTTTATTTGCGCAAATGTGCCCTTATGTATCACCGGAAGATCATCGTGTTTTTTTTACTTGCGCTCATTATCTCGCTGAATAATTCCTGCAGGAAAAAATCAAATCTCAATCTAAGCACGATCAAGATATCAGCGATAGATATTTACCGTTCCGGAGGTTATACAAATCACTACCACATCACCTATGATATTTATAACAATGTAGATTCGATCGTAAACATAGGCGGAGGTACCGATACTGGCTCCAATAGCTTTGAAGTATTTACCTATACAGGGTCCTCATTCAGTATCAAAGATCAGCAAAATTATTCACTCCTGGTTTACGCCAACACCAACGGTATGATACTGGAAATACAAAAAACAGATACCATCCTCATGACTTACAACGGCAACGAACTCGCAGAGCTGGATTATAAATCGCCCAGCAATGTTTACCCGTTCTACTCACTAAGCGCTACAACCTATCAATGGAATAACGGAGATATAGTCACTTTTGGCCCGCCACATGGAGTTCCTGACAGCTGCTACTACGATCTGAGACGGAGTGGCCAGGTGGGCGATGCCGGGCGGATAGATGAATTCATAAACTATGGCAGGTCATACACCAGCACCAGCCATTTACCCGTACAGTTAAAGTACGCCAATGGCCAGGAAGACTATTACTATACATATGACAGCCAGGGCAGAATAAACACACTTACGAAGGTGATAAGCGATAATGTCTCGCCCAACGATACATCTGAGTATATTTACAAGTACTATTAATTTGGTTTTCCTTTGAGAAATAGGCTGGATTTTTTTCCTGGAATTTGAAATTTAGTTTTGTCCAGACAGCTATAGGGAAGGATTTGGAATTTGTTTTTTTGACTTTGGAATTTAATTTGGATGCCCGTAAAAACACAGAAGTATATTGCCATTCTCTCGGTGGTATTGTTCCTTGCCAAGATGCTGGCATGGCGCCTTACTCATTCTGTTACCGTGCTCACAGATGCATTGGAAAGCATTGTGAACATGATAGCCGGCTTCTTAGGATTGTTCAGCATTACGCTTGCCAACATGCCCCGCGATACCAACCACCCCTACGGCCATGGTAAGGCCGAGTTTCTTTCTTCCGCAGTGGAGGGCACGCTTATCGTGATAGCCGGCGTGCTCGTCATTTACGAAGCCATACAGCACTTGGTGGTTCCGCACGAACTGGAAAAACTAAACTTAGGATTACTGATAATCGCCGCTTCAGGTGGCGTGAATTTTCTGGCTGGCAAATATGCAGAGGCCAAGGGTAAGAAGAGTAATTCAATGATCCTCATGTCCGCAGGTAAGCATTTGCAAACAGATGCTTATTCCACTATCGCTATAATCATCGGCCTCTTGTTGTTGTTGCTTACGCACAACAGGTGGATGTGGCTGGACAGTACCGTTGCACTTTGTTTTGCAGTCATCATTATGATCACCGGCTACAAAGTGCTGCGAAAGTCTATTTCAGGAATCATGGATGAAACGGACGTAGTAATGCTTAAAGAAGTGATTACACTGATCCAGGAAAACCGGCAGCCGCAGTGGGTGGACCTTCACAACATGCGCGTTATTCAGTACGGCAGCATGATGCATGTAGATGCACACATGACATTGCCCTGGTACTTCAAGGTTATTGATGCCGATCGCGAGATACACGCCCTGGAAGCATTGATAAAAGCACACTTTAAAAACCAGGTTGAGCTCTTCATTCACATAGATGGTTGTATGCCTTACCAGTGCAAGCTATGTTCCTTATCCGATTGCCCAGAGCGGCAGCATCCTTTTCAGCAACGGCTGGAGTGGACTATAGAAAACCTTTGGGTTGATTCGAAACACGGCAAGGAAATTGAATCCTGAGCCATAGTCCTACTATCTGCTATCTACTTAGTACCTATATATTGTTCTGCCCGCGAGTTTGTGTTATTGCCGCCTTGGGAATTTACGTAGAGATAATTCCGCCAGCCCTTGTTTTGCAGTTCTCCGGGCACATTGCAGTGCAGCAATTTAAAATCTCCGATCATATCGTTCGTTTTGTAAAACAGGAAAATAGCCTCGGCCATATCTTTATGGTTCATATCTTTCAGAGTATTGTATTGCCAAACCTCGTAGGGCAGTGTTCCTGTTTCGTTTTCCACCGTTATCACATCGGTGGGCGCACCGTATCTTAGATATACAAAGCCCCGGTCGGTCTCGTAGCCGCGTGAGCCGTGGCCTTTATATAGCTTGTTCACCTCTATTACTTTTTCTGAGTATTCTTTCCAGGCGCGGCCAGGGTCTTTCTTATTTATGTTCAGGAAGTAGTTGTAAACAAAGTACCGCATATACAGGTCATCCGGTTTCTTCAGAAAACCATTTATGGTTTGGCTTTCCAGGGGGTCGGCCACAGGAAGCAGCATTTTCAGTATAGCCTTTACTTCAGGCAACGAATATTTAGCAAGGAAAGTTTTATTGAGATCCAGCAAATTCACTTTTTCCATCGCCGTATCTGTTTTAGCTATGTTGGCTACCGCAGCTTTTTCTTCAGCGGGATGTATGTTCAGCCGTTGAAAAAACAGGTTGTTGCTGGCTATTATCCGGTGCTGGCTGCTCTCAAGGGTCATGTTAAGGTAATAATTACCGGAGGGCAGCGTATTAATAGCGAAGCTCCCCGACAACATCAGCGCCTGGTCTGGAGATATGGTATCCGTCTTAATAAAATCACTGTAGTGGGCTTCATTCGCTTTCTTTCCTATGGTTATTTTCTGTATCAGTGGATAATCTGTTTTTGAAACCCCGTCTGTACCATATAGCTCAGCATAGTAATGAAGTTCTTTTTTACTGTCGTCGAGGAAGTTGGTGCAGAGTGGCACTTGTTGCCGGTCGTTTTTATAAAACGCTGTATGGGCTTTAGACTCCAGTATCGTATCCAGCAACTGCACACCGCTGAAATATGCTGCGCTCGTTGGCGTCACTACAGTAAAT
Organism: uncultured Bacteroidota bacterium; assembly: GCA_903881585.1. Classification (GTDB taxonomy): domain Bacteria; phylum Bacteroidota; class Bacteroidia; order Chitinophagales; family Chitinophagaceae; genus Nemorincola. Next base: position 6,789 of record CAIRTW010000106.1, read on the forward strand.
GTATCAGAATATGCAAATTTTTTGGCAGTGTCCGCCAGGTCCGTGAGGGATAATTTTACCGTAAAATGCCCCGGCCCTGCGAAATACCGCCTCAAGTCAATAATACTATGCAGCATCAATTCCTCTACTGTAGCGCAGGGTACTGTGTTCAAAATAAAATGATCTTCCTTTATTACCCCTCCCGCGCCGGTCAGCACAATATCTGTCTTTATATGTGCCACTATCATTTTATCGGCATCCGTTACATAATGGACCGTATGAGGATTTATCTGCCAGTACATTTCCAGGGTGGGTACAAGCCGGCCATTTTGCGATGGGTCATTCCTGTAAAACACGGTATGCGAGACCACAGCGTCTATAGCCAGTCCGCGCAATGAAATAACCAATATAAGTAAACATAAACCCGGCCTGCGCATCCTTTTTCGTATTTGTGCAAATATACTTTCCAAATGGCTATCGTGTGCATTCATGGCGCTGCCGGTTATACTTTAACACCTTGTAGCATTCGTTAAGTTCTTTTGCTATCCTTCCTTACATTTGCCCCATGACTATCGTCTCGCCATACCTCACATTCCCTGCTATCAGCTGGTGGGCGAATGTTTTAAAAGCAGACACAGTCATATTCGACTCGGCCGAGCACTTTCAGAAAATGACCAACCGCAACAAATATCATATTGCAGGCGCCAACAACAGTAACAAGCTCAGCGTGCCACTTGTAAACGGCCGCAACCAGCGGGTGCCCATGTATGAAGTGCATATTCACAACGAAGCCCGCTGGCAAACCCAGCACTGGCGTACTATCGTATCTGTTTACAAGCGTACCCCTTATTTCGAGCATTACGAAATCAGCCTGCAGGCATTATTTGAAAAAGAGTTTACCAGCCTCGTCGATTTCAACAAAGCCACCATTCACTGGGCAAAGAAGCAATTGAAACTGCAATTTGAAGAAAACGAAACCGACGTATTTTTAAAAGACTACCCGGCAGGTATTACCGACCTGCGGTTCCGGAAACAACCACAAATAACTTTTCCCCGCTACTACCAGATATTCGAAGAGCGCATCGGCTTCCTCCCTGATCTCTGCATCCTCGACCTCCTTTTCTCCGAAGGCCCCCGCGCCAAAGATTATTTGCAGGCCTTGGCTAAACAATACGAGTTGCTAATTGCGGCAAAGTGAGAGCAGCGAAACACCTCCCCTCCTGTTTTTAGGCGTGCTGAAAAATATAGCGAAACAGTATTTTTCAGCCGGGGTGGTTGACTCGCTCTCTTGCCATCCCCACAAGTCTCACTCGCGCTTAGAAACGAAATGAGTGAATTGCGAGTTTTGCGAGAGAACCTTTTTACGTTTTTGTAAGAACTAACCCACCTCCACCTCCACAAAGTCAAATCTATGCCCATCAAACAAGCCCATATCACTCAGCTTCAGCGCAGGTATCACCAGCAGCGCCATAAACGATAACGTCATGAATGGCGCGTGGAGTGGGGTGCCAAGCTCCTTTGCCGCAGCATCTATTTTGGTGTATGCCACAGCAGTATCAAATCCGTTACCTGTGCTCATCAGCCCCGCTATGGGTAAGGGCATACAGCCAACATTATCTTTGTTCTTGGCCACAGCGACACCCCCCTTGCAATCTATAAGCGTATTCACGGCTGCACATATACTTTCATCATCCACTCCTACCGCAATAATATTATGGCAATCATGCCCCACCGTTGATGCCAGCGCCCCATACTTCAGTCCGAAATTCTTTATGAATGCCACAGCCGGCTTAGCATCCGGCTCGTACCGGTTTACAACCGTTATCTTTAAAATATCACGCTCCGTATCGCTTACCAGGTAGCCGTTTTCCACCTTTCCGGGCAGTTGCAGCTCATTGGTCACAAGCTGCCCTTCCATAGCTTCTATCACCCTGATAACAGGTGTTTCTGATGCCGCCCTTACCACAAAATCAGCCGCACTTTTCCTCATGGCGTTGAAATTATTAATAGGCGCTACGGCAGAGTAGGGTAGTAACGTCTTTCCTTTTTCAGTCACCAGTGTTCCGCCAATATAAGTTTGCAGTACACCCACATCTGTTAAGTTATCCACTACAATGAGATCAGCCGCATCAACCACCCGCAGCATCCCCACCGGCAATTTGTAATGCAGCACAGGATTCACGCAAGCCGCTCTCAATACATCATATAAATCATAACCGCGCGTCAGCGATCGCCTCACGATCTCATTTATGTGGTGCAGCGCCAGTTCATCCGGGTGCTTATCATCGCTGCAAAACATCACCTTATCGGGGTGCAGTCGCAGTAACTCCGCCAGTGCCTCGTAGTTTTTTGCCGCGCTGCCCTCGCGTATCAGTATGTGCATCCCCGTCTTTATTTTGTCCAGCGCCTCTTCCAGCGTAAAACATTCATGGTCGGTGGTAATTCCCACCGCAGCATAGCCCGCAGCTTCTGCGCCCCTCAGCCCCGGCGCATGGCCATCCACTGGTTTTCCTGCACGCTGTGCTGCTCCTATCTTGGCCATTACCTCAGCATCCCCATGCAACACACCCGGATAGTTCATCATTTCAGACAGATACCATATATCAGTGCTTTGCAGCAGTTCATCTACAGCCTTTGAATCAAGTAGAGCCCCGGCAGTTTCAAATCCCGTAGCCGGCACGCACGATGGCGCCCCAAAGAAGAACTTAAATGGAGACAGCTTGCTGTTGTCTATCATATACTGCACGCCCGCCATACCGCACACATTCGCTATCTCGTGCGGGTCCGACACAGTAGCTACCGTGCCATGCACTACTGCCATTTGTGCAAAAGCCGTTGGCGCCAGCATGGAGCTCTCTATATGTATGTGCGCATCTATAAAGCCGGGCATCAGGTAAACATCAGGTGCATTACTTATTTCGCGTATCGCAGTTATTACGCCATTGCCCACAGTCACCTCACCCGGAAATATTCGCCGTGCAAAAAGATCCACCACCTTACCCTTAACGATAAATATATTCATGGCTATTTTCAAATAAAGATGATGGTATTTTTTACTACAGCTTAACGTTTTTGATCATGTTCATTCCTTGGTTCCCCTTTAGGACAACATTTCACCTTTTCTTCCGTTTTTCGCTTTTACCTAAATTAGCCTTAAATCCTTTACTGGTAAGCATTTCAAGATACAGCGGAATTAAAGCCAGTAAAGCAAAATTAAGTCATCCCGTCCCCTGTGCCGTCCCCTTTTGTTGATTTAAACACGTACCTTCGAGGCTCAAAATCTTCAAATTATGGCCAGTAGTACAAATTATGACAATCTATTGGAAATAAGTATCGACCCCAATATTAAAAAGGAATTAAATGATCAAATTCAAGAACTAAGTGATTTCATCAGAACAAAAGAAGACGAAAAATTCGCAAAAGAAACTGAGTTGGTAGAGACCGAGCAAAAATTATCCTTAGCTACGGCTGCAAAAAAACCTATCGCTTCAACATCCATCGGATTAGCCGTATCCACAAATCCTTCAATAACGGATGACGAGATTTACAATTTACAGAAGAAAATATGGCCACTCCGCGGGAATATTGATGTTCTTTCAAATCAAATAAAAATCAAAAATCAAAAATTAACTGAATTGGGAAATGTGATTAACGATTGCCTTACGTTAATTAGACATTCATCTGATTTGGCAATAAAAAAGAACAAAAACATCATAAAAATACATGGGTCATTACGAGACGCTGATAAGGATCATTATGGTTTTGACAATGATCCTCGAATACATTATGTGATTTCTCAGGAGGATTTTGACACTTATCCAGCGAAACATGAAGCTTTTACACAATTAATGAGAATCTCCTTGCTACAGGAATCTTTTTGTTTAATTGGCTTTTCAGGAATGGATCCAAATTTTTTAGCGTGGATAGGCTGGGTTAGGGATATTATTCAAAGGAAAAAAACTCCTGATAACGAAAACAATGACGACAAAATTTATTTGATTGATGTAAGCAAAGATAATGCGCCAAACGATAAAGCCTTATTTTATAGGAATCACAGGATAGCACATATCCCAATTATGCAGGATTGCTGCATTAACTGGAAAAAGGAAAAGATTTTTTCATTCAGTTTTAGACCATCTTCAGCACCACAGCAATCAAATAGTCCCCCGCCTCGGGCATTTAACCCCTCAATGAAAACCCTATCCGGCTGTCCGCCGCCGGACTGTCCCGCCGTGACAAGACGGCAATCAAATAAGCGGGCGTATGCCCATAAATTATTACACAAGCCCTTTTACAATGATTAGCTTGAAACCATTAACCCTAAATTATTTTTCACAAGTCAATCAGGTTTGCGAATGTTATATTTGTCTTGAATACAAGTTTGTTTTTTTTATAAAATTCATTTCAAAATGAAATCAATGAAGAAATTTATTTTTTTAATGCCATTTATTTTATTTTTTATTCAGTCTATAGCACAAAAGGTAGCAAATTATTCTATTGGTAAAGGTGGTACTGCCGAATATGAAGAATTTTCTTTTTGGGTAAAAGCAAATAAGAGAGCTGACATTGACTATACCTATGGGAAAGATTGGAAAAATATAAAACTTGTTTGTTTAGGTAAAGATGTTCTAAATGGAGACGAATGTTTTAAAGTGAAATTTCCTAACAATAAAGTCTTATATATTCTTCCTAAAGGGAAAGACTTAATTGTTTCTGATCTTGACGGTAAATACAAAAAATATTTTTCTTGGCATTACGAAGGCCCGACAAATGGAGGAGGCACTTTTTGTGAACCCTGTGCAGAAGATGAAAACGAAGCAATGAAATTAATAAAGCTATATTATATGATAAAATAATATAGCAAAAGTGTATTTTTGGTTTTTAGGAAGACAATTGAAAATGAAAGAGGTAACTTGGATAAAGTTGTAGCTAAGAGTAAATAACATTAGCTGAACCGTCCCCTGTGCAGTCCCCTGAAAAATAAAAAAGCCCTGAAAGCTAATGCTATCAACGCTCTTCATTTTTTAAAAATAGTCCCTTTAGGGGACAGGGGTTACCTTCATGCTGATGAGATTAGCCATAAGTGATGCCCTGTTCTTCGCCAGGTCTGCCAGTTCCCCTGTATAAAGTCTATCCACGGTCTCGTTCCAAAGCGACAGCCAGCGATCGAAATGCGCTTTCGTCAACGGCGTCTTCTTATCCAGCTCCACATGTTTCTTCGTAGGATTGCCCGCGTAGCCCGGCTTGCTGAAAAGTACCATGTTCCAAAAATCATACATCACCGGCAAATGATGGCTCCAGTCTTCACCAATTATTTCCTTAAAGATATACCCTATCGTATCATCCTTTTTCACCAGGTCATAAAACGAATTGATCAGTACTTCTATATCCCCCTTATTTTCTATATCCTTGTTCATCCCAAACCGTATTTATCACAAATTTACCCATTTCAAAGCGTTACTCCCGATAACTATTCGGATAGATTTCCGTATTGTTCATCATACCCGCAACTATCTACTCCATACTTTAGAAGACTATCTACTATCTACTACCTACTCCCGAACTTTAGACTTTAGACTGTATAGCGTAACTTTGCCCCAATGAAAGTGCAGGAAGAAATTGCAGTGCGCCTTTCCCAGTTGCCCACAGGCACCAAGGCCATTATAAAAAGCCACGACGAGAGCGAATTCCAACTTACCTTAATGGAAATGGGCTGCATACCCGGCGAACCCGTTTGGGTGGAAATGGTAGCCCCCCTCGGCGACCCCCTCGCCATCCAGATAGCCGGCTACTACCTCAGCATCCGCAAAAAAGACGCAGATAAAATTTGGGTTACTGTAGAATGAATTATCTTATGAAGACCGGGCGTGATGTTTGCCTCCCTGCCACATCAGTGAAAAATACCGTGCGCTCTTGCCAGTATTGGTATCAGGAGTTGTGTCCTCTACTCTATATTTATAAAAAACAGGCTTCAAAAAATGGTGTGCGGTTACCACGATACAATCTTAATCGCAATTCTTAGTTTGAGTAGTCGAACTACCAATTCCCTCAGCAGGGTATTGCCACCGTAAATTTCGTCCACTTAGATAGCTCGCTCTGTACGTCAACGGTGCCGTTCAGTTTGTCTACGTTCTCCTTAAGTATATATAGCCCCAGGCCGGTGCCCTTTATATTTCCCGGAATGACGAAGTACATTTCAAATATTTTCTGCAAGTAGCGGTTATCCATTCCTACGCCATTGTCTTCCACTTCTATATAAAACCATTCGCCTATCTTATCTGTCCTCACAGTTATCGTTTTGGTGGGTTTGTTTTCATCGCAGTATTTAATAGCATTAGACAGCAGGTTATTGAGGATCATCTTTAGCCGCAGTTCATCGCAATGCACCTTATCCGCATTGATCTCATGCTTGAACACTATGCTTTGCGCAGCCGGAGAAAACCTGTTGTTCATAATTATGGCTTCCACAAGATCGGTCATATCAATTTCTGCGTGGGCAACGGCCTGGTGCTTGTTCTTAAAGAAATCAATGGTTTCTGAAATGAAAATATTTTGCCGGTCAACTACTATGTCCATTAATTTCAGATATTTTTTTACTTCTTCCTGATCTTTTTCATCGCTCATCAACTCTATTAGGCCCTTCATAGAGGATATAGGTGAACGCAAATCGTGGGAGATATTGTGCATCAAAGTATCCAGTTCTTTATTAGAAGCTGTTAGCTGGGCATTCTTCGCATGTAGCACATCTTCTGACGCACAGATCTTTTTCATCATCTTTATCGCAAACATCATGATGTTACCCAATATGAATACAATACAAAAAACATTCACCAGCAACAGATACCCTTTTATTTTTCGGGCAGTACCTCCCATTACTTCAGAAAAAGCGCTTTCCTAAGCCGAAAGTTTAGAAGAAATATCGCTGATCCGCTTCATAGTTTCTCCCTGCCCGCCCGGTTGAACCTGGTGACTGACGATCCTGGCGTGAACGCTGGCGCCAATTGAATCCAGGGAGTTGATCATCGGCTCGGCATCACCCCATATCTTTATCGCCGATCTCATAAATGGTACAGAGTGGAATGTCTTGAACAACCATATCATATCGGGAATATCGTCGGGATGATTTTTGCCCATCAGAAAGCCAGCTGTAATTTCACTGTCGGTACCGCCATTTGTTAGCTCTTTCCTGGCTATGTTGTCACCCACTGGAATTTTTATAGCCGTATTAAACGATTGCCAGTATGCCGGATTTTCGGCTTGCAGGTATGCGGAGAGAGATAACGAGGCGTCTTTCTGGCCTTTTGAATATTGCGACTCCCCGAGAATGTAAGCCCTTGTAGCAGAAAGTATCTTAATCGTATAAAAATTTACGGCGATCAGCGCTACTGATGCGATAAACACAACAATTAATAAAGAAAGGTTTTTTCTGCTCATATTATAACACAATGTTAACGAAAATTAACAATTAAAGCAAAAAAATAATTTAAATATGCCATGAAAAACAAAAAAATAATAGGAAAGTAGCAAGGTATCGCAATTTGATAAAAACCATTCCAAAAGCAGTCTCAAAAAACGGGAGTGAACTCGCCACATGTATCACTCGATTAAAATATTGATCCATACATGCGTAGCCATGCCTGAAAAAGGGTAAAAATCAATTCAAATCCATACCTTCAACGACTAATCTAAAAATCCCCCGCTATTTAACGTTAGCATGGTTTTTGATTATAACTTTATTAACAGCAATTGACCTACTTTTGTGAGGAATTATTAAGTAAATACTATGTTGAAATTCATGAGGAATAAAATTCTGATACCGCTATTGCTAATTGGCGCCCTCGCTGCTTTTTTTTCTTTTAAATACAGCCGAGTCACCGGGCAAACGTCAGATGAAAAAAGGAAGCTGGTAGTGCAGATGGTGATGAAGGTGATAAACGGTGGACACTACTCTCCAAAAGAACTGGATGATACCTTCTCCGCACGTGTATTTAACAAGCTGGTAAAGGAGTTCGACTACGATAAGCTCTATTTTACGCAGCAGGACCGTGCTAAGTTGGGCGCATATGAGTTCAAGATAGATGATGAGATAAAAGGCAATTCGATAGAGTTTTTTGACAGCCTTGACGCTATCTATATGAGGCGCTCTATGGGTGTTGAAAAGTATTATACCGAGATACTCGCCCGGCCTTTCAACTTCGAAGGCCACGAAATTTTGCAGCTGAACCCGGATAAGAAAGACTATGCAGCCGATGAAACCCAACTTAAAGAGCGCTGGGGACAATATCTGAAATACAGGGTGCTGGCCAAATACGTGGACTTAAAAAGTGACCAGGAAAAACTGAAAGAAAAGCTGGATACCGGCAGTTACAAAAAATACACAATAAAAGGTAAGGGAGATACCAGCATTACCGTGTATGTGGGCAGGGATAAAACCGATACCATAAAAGGCGCGACCATCAAAACAAATGCAGAACTGGAAGCGCAGGCGCGTGAAGACATCAGGAAGAGCTATGACCGCTATTTTACGCGTATGCACAAGTGGAAAGACGACGACCGCTTTACTGCTTATGTAGATGCTATTACAGAAACCGAAGACCCGCACACTCAGTATTTTCCGCCAGATGATAAGAAAGACTTTGATGTATCTATGAGCGGCAGCTTTGTGGGCATTGGCGCCAAGCTGAGCCCGGAGAATGATAAGGTTACCGTATCGTCTATCATAGTGGGCAGCCCGGCGGCACACCAGGGCGAGCTGAAGGCCGGTGATGAGATAACTAAGGTAGGCCAGGGCTCTGAGACACCGGTGGATATAACCGGCTATGAGCTGAACGATGTAATAAAGCTGATACGTGGCCCCAAGGGATCAGAAGTGCGGCTCACCGTGAAGAGAATGGATGGCTCTACCAGGGTGATACCCATAAAAAGAGGAGTAATAGAAATAGAAGAAACATTTGCAAAATCTGCTATTATTAAAAGCAAGGAAGGGCCTGTGGGCTATATACGCCTGCCTGAATTCTATGCTGATTTCAATCATACCAGCGGTCGTACCTGCTCTGCAGATGTGGCTGCGGAGGTGAAAAAACTTAAGGAAGCTGGTGTTACCGGTATCATCCTCGATCTCCGCGATAATGGCGGTGGCTCACTGGGCGATGTTGTGGACATGGCTGGCATATTTGTAGGGAGAGGCCCGGTAGTGCAAGTGAAGAACAATGCTGCAAAACCTACAGTATTGCCCGCACAGGTTTATGACAGCGCCCTCTATACAGGGCCGCTGGTGATAATGGTGAACGAGAACAGCGCATCGGCGTCTGAAATACTCGCTGCCGCAATGCAGGATTATAAACGTGCGGTGATAGTGGGCGCCAACACTTATGGTAAAGGCACCGTGCAGAAAATGGTGGAGCTGGACCAAATGGTAGACCCCATGACCCGCCTGCAGATGATGGGCGACAGCACCGGTGCACAGGGTGGCTCAATAGGCGCTGTGAAGCTCACCATGGAGAAGTTCTACCGCATAAATGGTGGCTCTACCCAGCTTAAAGGAGTATCTCCGGATATTACGATACCAGATGCTTATGATGGGTATGATGATGAAGAACTGGGCGAAAGGCATAACAGATCTGCATTGCCATGGGATGACATAGACGCTGCGAAGTATAAGACCACCAACAGCCTTGGCAACCTGAAACAGCTGGCTACCCTCAGCGAGAGCCGTATTGTCACCAACCCTACTTTTAAACTGATAGAAGAGAATGCCGAGATCGTGAAAAAGAAGAGGGATGATAACAAGATATCGCTGAATGAGACTGAATTCAAGCGGGAGCAGGAACAGCTGAATGCCACATCAAAGAAGCTGGAAGAACTGCAAAAGAAGTCGATAGCAATGGACATGACCAACCCACCTGCAGACCTTGGTAAGATAAACGATGACAGCACAGCTATGACCAAGAACAAAGATTGGCTAAAGGCTTTGAGCAAAGATATTTATATCTCTGAATCAGTGAATATTGTAAACGACCTGCCTAAGAGCACCTCGAAGGTGAACCTGGGCACAGGTATGAAATAATTGAGTTTTAGATTTTAGAGAAGGTTGTTCCGTTTTGGGGCAACCTTTTTTTATTATGTCGGATCAGTGACAAAGGGCGAACACTCAGGTGAAATTATTCTATACGTTTCTTGCCCACAGGAAGCATCTGTACTCGTGCAGGGCAAATGCTGATGAGCACAATGCATTGAATAATACTTTTCTGGGCAGCCAAGCCATTACCCGGAAGACACTTATTCATAGCTACATAGCACTGTTGATAGTGTCATTGTAAATATAAAAGCGGGTAGGGGAGAATAGGGCCTGTGACAACCTGTTGGATAAGAGCAGGCATTTTTTGTTTTACATTTGTATACATCGCAAAACCTGGCACAAAAAATGGAAATTGAATACGCATCGATGAGCAAAGAAGAGGCTCAGGCAGAAGTGGAAAAATATAAGTACCTGACCGGAGCTGAGATCACACACAGTGAAAATAAAGAACGATATATCGTCACGGCTATTTTAGTTGCGCCATCAGCAGCTGATAAACTTAGGGAATTTATTATGCTTGTAAGCCAGTGCGATATAGGGTTAAAAACAGCGGCTGATCTGAAACAATTCAACGATAACTACACAGGGGAGGACTACACCGCCGTTCTTTTTGGCCGCAAAGTTTCTTCACCACCGGGCCACCTAGCGCTGCCCCTGCAGCACCTTGTAAACCAAAACGGAGAACTTGAGACGGGGTTTGGGTTTTAGGGAAGGGATAGCAGATTCTTAGCGAAACTGGCCGGAACCCGAAGTAGGGTATTGCAAATAGCCCGGAAATCAGAAGATTTGCATCCGTATCGATTACTCAATAATCAGATTGCAGGTATCTAAGCCATCATGAGCGCCAAGCGTATCGCATTTACTTGCATAGGTTTTGGGATCGGGCTTGTATTGAATACCAAGGTCATAGCTATTGACCTTTCCATCTCCCTGACAAATACATTGCACGTCTCTCTTTTTAGTGCAGGACCAAAAAAACAAAACACCCGAAAGGAACAGAACAAAAATGGCTTTCATAAAAAAGTTCTACCAAATAACGCAATAGTGGGGATATTATTATGAATAGAGTTGGGAAGGGTAGAAGCACCCGGATAAAGTTTTCATTTCAACTATTTTCAGCTTGCTCCCGCTGTTTCATGACCAGGAATACACCAAATATTATTATGCCAATTGCAAGGCTTATGATATAAACAACAGTTGGCAAAGTATGGCTCACATTCATCCCTATGCCTCCAAAACCTACGAATATTGCAGATAGTATATTAAAATGACTATACCATTTATTCTTCATTAGGGGAGTATTATTACAATCAAAGATAATAAAAAGGCTGCGATTTATGTCACGTCCTCGCCGAGTCTCTGCTTTTCGCGGGACTTACCGATACCCTTTTCTGAATAAACAATTTACTTGTACTTTTCGCTCCCGATGGCCCTCATATACAATCCTGCGAATAATGGCAAAGACCTTACGGGTTACGACTGTTTATTAACCACGGGGTATGAACCAGATGAAATAATCAGTTTTACGGGCGCCGATTATGCCGGTAATTATAACCGAACCGTACAAATTGACGGCATTTATCCGGCTGTGAGAGTAAATATCCGGCACGATGGCTTTTCTCTATCTCGAACCATAAATTTTGAAGAGAAGATAATCTATAACGAGCGGTTTACAGTAAAGAAGACTGGCAGGGGATTAGGAGCAGGGATTCTAAAAAGCCAGGTGGATGTGGCAATGAACGCTGGGTTCGAGCAGATAAAAGTGTTTGCGATGGGTGACAATCAAAGCCTCAAAAAATGGAACGGATATATTACCTGGGCGAAATTGGGATTTACAATGGAAGGCTTCGAAGAAAATCAATTCAATGATTTTCTAAAACTTCATGAGAGGAATGAGAAAAATCTCCATCAATTAATTAGTACAACGAATGGAGAACGGCTATGGAAAGAAAATGGATACTCTTGGTTTGGAGAGTTTGTTTTAAGGGAAGATTCCTTAAATATGAAACTATTAATTGAATACATGAACAGATAAAGCTACTCGGCTAGCATTTTTTGCAGCAAATCTTCCTTCACTTTTATCGGATCCTTTTTTTCAATTTCTTTTAGAAAATTCAAATCGTCTCCATATAAATGCACAATAGCTTTTTCAAATCCCAGTCTGATAACTTTCCCAACCAGCATTAATTTGTGGGCAATTTCTTCGTGCTGATCAATATACCTAGTCCTGTTTTGCGCCGTATCCATATCGCACCTTTTTATCAAAGTTACATAATTTCTTAAAACTGAATCCTTTTTAACAGTAAAGAAATTCACGTCCTTGCCAAGTCTCTGCTTTTCGTAAAACTTGGCGATACCCGTTTCGGAGATAAAAAGAAAACTATTGAATTCTTACCTCAACGGCCACACGTCCTGAAATAAACATGTGAAATTCATAAAGGAGGTGGAAATTTCAAATTCAAATAATGCAAATGAGAGGCAAGGTTATAGACCATTGCATGCATTACAAGTTTACAGGAATTAAAACTGTCATCGTTTTCCAGAATTTCAATGGCTTCATAGCAAGTGTTTATATAACCCATTTGGTGTTTCATATCTGCAGACCGGAACACATACTTTATGCTTTTTATCTTTTCTTTCAGTTCTTCAGGATCAATTCCGGGTTTGCAGCCGCGTTTAAGAAACTCGATGTGTTCAGCAACAATTATTTTCTGCTGGTCAATTTTTGGAAGGTGCATAATTTGTTGTTTTTAGTTTTAAGTAGTTGATTATTAATCTGTTGTTTTCTTTATCGATATTCTGTAACGTAAAATTAAACAACATTTTTGTTCTATAATTTACATTATGTTAAGTAGAATAACAATAGAAAAAGCAATTATGGTTACCCGATTCCTACTTAACAGTAAGGATATTATAGAAGCCCGAAGTTACTGGTCAGGTAATCGCAAACAGATCTATCCCCTGCTTCCGTTTTGCTGTAGCTTAATTATTCCAGTCCTAGAATACTGGTAGAAAAAATCATAGGGCACACCAGACATTCTAAAAAATTTCGCACAGATCCTCAATGAAAATCACATGCAGATTCTTTCAGCGGCCATCCTGGGAGGCCCAGAGTTTGCAAAATTTTCATCAAAAATATCTGCTCAGTTTGCAGCTAGCTTTGCATTCATTCAGTTGCAAAATTTTATAAATAGTCACTCATTAACCAACCGAAAATCTCATGTTTGATTTATAACGCCGTTTTCCTGCGCTATTGATTTCACAAGAAGCAACGCCACTTTTATAGCTTATCCACATATCCACAGTTATCATAGTTTCCATAGCTACATGCAGCATTATAGTCTATTTTTTTGTTTGTCAACACTATAGTTTCATATAGTTGTTTTTGATTCACCCCATGTTTCTAACAGTTTACCCACAATATTTGGCACTCAACAAATCTGGCATTACATTTGTTGATAACAATTTAATAACTTATCTTAGTATAATGATTAACAAATGTAATTCTGAGTAACCCGATTGTTTAACCTTTTAAATTGCTGTTTTATGATCATCGCAGCCGTAGTATTTTTCGCCACCGTACTGGTCTTCCCTAATCTGGGACTTTCTAAAAAGCCAAAGGGACACCTGGACAAACACCGTTCTTACAGTCAATGGGAGCGCGCCCGTCACGAACACCAGCGCTACTCTCACTGAGCTACTTGCGCCAATCCATTCCCTTATCACCACCAGGCGCTCCGCACACTGAAAACTTCCGTGCGGCTCCTTGCCCTTAATTTTACTCTGCGCATGGTATTTCGGTTATGCTCACCGGAATACATGCTCCCACCGGGGGCGAAAATGTTCTATTGAAGTATCAATAAATCGTCTTGGAGCGAATCAATTTGCATACTACCTTTGCTCCAACATTACACCTTTCCAGGCAAAGAATGCTGTGTTGCAGAGTCTTCGAGTGCAAGCCACTTAAAAATAACCGGGCTAACTACCCTGCTTTTCGCCGAAAAATCATATAGTTTTTTCTGTAAGCCAAAATCAAGTTAATCACATAAATCAAACGAATTTCGTTCAGGCAAACTTGCTCAAATGAGCAAGAATTGAGCAACTTTTCAGGCTGTTTTTACGATAAGTAATTGATAATCAATTATAAGTTGAGCATAAAGTATTTCGGAAAATGTGCGCAATAATATCATAAAGCCAGCTCTCGATTCTGAAAAATTAAATCTTTTTTCACCTGCAATCAGGTTAATCAAACGAATCATAGTTCAGACATTCTTGCTCAAATGAGCAAGAATTGAGCAATTTTTACAGCTATTTTTAGCATAAGACATTGATAATCAATAAGAAGTTAAGCAATAAACTTTTCGGGTAAAAGCAGGCAATATCGTTCCTGCGGTTTTTTGCCGCCTTAAAAACATAATAAATGTAATTACGCCTCTGCGTCTTGGCGAGAAACTTTTTTTACTGTTCTCCGTTAGAGATAACCTTTGTGTTCTACCAAACAATTAATACATTTACAAAAAAGCATTACAGATGAAGCGAACCTTATTTTTCGCGCTCTTTGCGCTCCCCTTTCTTATTATCAGTTCTTATACCAGCCGGGCGCAGTGTGCCGTATATTATTGCCCGCAAATGGGGGCAGTGGGTTACTCCTATAGCGATGATGAGACCGGCCACAACATGGAAACAATAAAAAAGAATGCGCTGAAGCAATGCCAGGATCTGGGCGGCAAAAGTTGCACCCTGCTGTATGCCACTCAAAAAGTGGGTTGGGGCGGTTTTATTAGAGGGAAGGATGCTAGCGGGAATGCGTTATTTTTTGCCGTTGGTCACCAACTCTCAGATGCATTTTCAAAGAGCGAGCTTAGGCGGAAGTACCTGGCTGCAGATGGGATAGAACTGAATGACGTGTTGATGGTAACGTGGAAAGCGGAGTGATGTATGCTAATGCAGCTTGCGCATCGTACTAAGGCTTTGCATTGGATCTATAAAATAGTTTTATTTTATTGTTTTGACACTAACTGATTGATAATTAAATGATTGTATTTAGTTATTGAACTTTATTATTAATAAATTTTGATCGTTTTTCGTACATTTTCTTTAAATTTGCTCTTTTTGGCTTATTTATTTTTGTTTAGTTTGCTGATTATCAACACGTTAATTTATTTGACATGAAGTGTTATTTTACACTATTATTCGCAATTTCCGGGATACACATACATGATTTATGAATAAATATTCACTACTCTTTTTGCTGGTTTTGGTTCCTGCTTTTTCGTTTGGGCAAAGTAATCCGGCAGAGGATTCTGCATGGCTGGTAACCCATTACACCAAGAAAGAAGTATATATAACCATGGGCGATGGGGCGCGGCTGTTCACCACCATTTACAAACCGACCGACTCGGAAACTACCCACCCTATACTGCTAAACCGGACACCGTACTCCATAGGTCCTTATGGCGAGGATAAGTTCAAGGCGTTCTGGACAACTCCTTATATGGCATACTTTAGGGATAACTATATTATGGTGCTGCAGGATGTGCGGGGCAAGTATATGAGCGAGGGGGAATTTAAGGACGTTCGCCCCTACCGCAAGGACAAAAACGGCACAGACGAAAGTACCGACACCTACGATGCTATAGACTGGCTGGTGAAAAATGTGCGTGGCAACAATGGTAAAGTAGGTGCATATGGCATCTCTTATCCCGGCTTTTATGCAACCATGGCTGCCATATCCGGCCATCCGGCGCTGAAGGCGGTGAGCCCGCAGGCCCCGGTAACCGAGTGGTTCCTGGGCGATGATTTTCACCACAACGGCGCATTTATGGAAATGGACGGTTTCAATTTTTACAGCTCATTTGGCAAACCAAGACCAAAACCAACAACGGCCAATGCTGCTGGTTTTCAATACTATACCAAAGATAATTACAAATTCTATTTAGAAACCGGTACGCTTAAAAACCTTGCCAGACTGCTGGGCGACAGTGTAAAATTCTGGAACGAGCTTTATGCGCATCCTAACTATGACTACTTCTGGAAAGAGCGCAACGCCCGCAACTATGTGCAGCATATTTCCGACAGCACAGCTACCCTGGTGGTGGGTGGTTTGTTTGATGCTGAGGACTGCTACGGGGCGTGGAACCTTTACCGGGCTATAGACGAGAAAGCACATAATAGCAATAAACTTGTAATAGGGCCATGGAGCCATGGCGGATGGTCGAGGGGTACGGGTGAATTTCTGGGCAATGTTCGTTTTGGATCTAAAACTTCGGTTTGGTACCATGAGAACATAGAAAAACCCTTTTTCGACTTTTATCTGCAAGGCAAAGGAAGTGTGGATAACATAAAAAGCGCGAATATATTCTTTAGCGGCAGCAACGAGTGGCGCTCGTTTGAAAAATGACCCCCTGCCAATAAACTTGACAATACCATATACCTGCACACCAATGGGCCACTGAGCTGGATGGCCTCCCCCTCTGCTGGCAATGATATATATAATAAGTACACCAGTGACCCAGCAAAGCCGATACCCTATGCCGATGGAGTGCATATGGGCCGCACCCGTGAGTATATGGACGACGACCAGCGGTTTGCCGAGCGCCGCCCAGACGTGCTGAGCTATAAAACAGATACGCTGAATGAAGATGTGACCCTTGCTGGCCCGGTGATCGCAGACCTTTATACCTCACTCACCACTACTGATGCCGACTTTATAGTGAAGCTGATAGATGTGTTCCCGGATAATTTCAGTTACAAAGATGATGTGGACGGGAAGGGAAATGGTAAGGACTACCCTATGGGCGGCTATGAAATGCTGGTGCGCGGCGAGGTGATGCGTGGCCGTTTTCGCAAGAGTTTTTCTGAGCCGGAAGCTTTTGAGCCGGGTGAGATAACTGAAGTGAAGTACACCCTACCCGATGTGGCGCATGTATTTAAGAAGGGCCACCGGATAATGGTGCAGATACAAAGCACTTGGTTCCCGCTGGTGGACAGGAATCCCCAACAGTTTGTGGACATCTACAACTGCAGCAAGGCGGACTTTGTACCCTGCGATATAAAGATATTCTGCAGCAAAGACCACCCGTCGGGCATCGTGTTGCCGGTGGTGGGGAAGGATTAAGGGGGTTAGAGCCATAGTGTTTCGCAAAAATCTCTCGCAGAGGCGCCCCGCCCGAACAAACATTTTCGGTACGGGCAGGCCAAGTGCGCGCTTGGAATTTGGATTTTCATTTTGGGGATTTCACTTCGGCACTGCATTCCATATAAGCCGCTCTATATCTTTGGGGTCGGCAACTATATTCGCTTTGTAGTTTATTAGGTCGTCCCACTTCCGGTCATAGGGATTCCATGTTTCCAGCAGAGCGCTCCAGAGTATTTTTTTATCAGGGGAAATCAGGAACATCTTTCCATAAGGCCCGCATATGCTGGCAAAAACTGAGCTGTCGGGCAGGGATATGAGATTGCCGCCTTTTGAGAATGTACCATACGATGCAAGCGACTCGGCAGCCGGGTAGTTGGTATCGCCCTTTACCGATCTTGCTTCTTCCTGCTTATGCGCTATTACATCATCAAATGTGCAGGTATATTGCCATACCATCTTCAGGGTGTCGTGGCTGTTGGCTGGCTGGTCAAAAAAGAGGATCTGTGGTAATGCACCCTTATTGCAGGAATTGTTGTTAAACAGGCAGAGCTTTCCATCAGCAGTTGTCTTACAACTATGCTGGCCGCAAAAGAGCCGGGCCGTATTTGCCCCTGCAAAACCAGACAGTTTTCCGTAGGCGGCTACTACATTGCCCTCGGGATATTTTACCTTCAGAATACTGCTAATATTTTTAAATGAAACATAAACCACTCTTTCCGCCTCATCAAAGTAAAACGCATTTTCATGCACATCGTCGGTGCCCTGTGGCGCTTTCGGGTCATACAGATCAGATGCCTGGTATTGCGCCGGCACCTGCCTGAAAAAATCCAAAGCCTTCCAGCTCCATACTACACTACCCTTTTCGTCATACTCTACCACGGTGCCAAAGGCCGCTATGCTGTCTGTTTTCTTTGCATTTCCGTTGTCAGTAGTTACGGCATGGGGCATTTTTACAAAATCATTGCCCAGTACCATGTAGTGGCCATTATGCAGCCGGGTAAACTCATGATGGTAGTGCGCGTTGCTGTCCCGCGTGGTTTTACCGTTGTCCGGGCCTTCCCACAAAATGTCGCCGTTGTAGTTTACCTCATAGATATTCTGGCCCAGGAGAAAGGTGATTGTGCCTTGCGGTGTCAGTTTCAGGTCCATTACTTTGTTTTTCTTTGGGGCTAGTTTTCCGGTCAATGGCAGGTACCACACAGGCTTCCCGCTCATATTATACAGCGCGTTCGAGCCATCTGCAAACACATAAGCATCTTTGTATTTTTCAGCGCCCTTTAAAATACTAAGCCGGGTAACGGCTGAGTCCACCTCGCCGGAGATGATGGAGCTAAAATGATGCAACCTGCTGAAATGTGTTTTGCCTTTGCTGTAATATGATGTGCGCCATGTATATTCTCTGCCGAAAAAAGGCACTTCTGCCACTACCCTGCTCGTAGCAGTATGCAGGGTTTGTCTCTTATTCTTGCCGAATGCGGCATCATTTGTGCAGTTGCCGATGGCTATTTCTATCGAATATTCGGTTATCCCCTTTTCTGCCGGAAACGAAAAGCCCACCAGGCGGTAATTAACGCTGCTGTTCTCGGCAGGAAAAACCTGGGCGAAAGCAACAGAGCTGATTGCCAGTTGTAACAATAACATCAGGTATATTTTTTTGTGCATCAGGGTGGTTTGCGGCAAATGTAGGGAGGAGTTTTGAAGTCTGATAGCATTACCCCTAACAGAAGGGGTGAGTTTCCAAAAGAAGAAGGAGGAAAGTGATGCCCACTCTCCTCCTCCATTATAAATGATTGAAAACTCAATTACGCCATCACCCCACCATACATCTCCGCTCTCAGGGCTTTAACCCGGTCGTTGGTCATGTATTCGTCGAATGGCATTTCGCGGTCTATGAGGCCACTTGGGGTAAGCTCCAGTATGCGGGTAGCAACGGTGTTGGCCAGCTCATGGTCACGGGAGGTGAAGAGGATAGTGCCTTTAAAGTCCTTCATACCGTTGTTGAGGGCGGTGATACTTTCCAGGTCCAGGTGATTTGTTGGCTCGTCCAGCATCAGCACATTGCCTTTCAGCATCATCATGCGGCTCAGCATGCAGCGCATCTTTTCGCCCCCGCTAAGTACGGTTGAGCTCTTCAGCGTCTCTTCCCCGGTGAACAACATGCGGCCCAGGAAACCACGGATAAAGGTCTCGTCTTTCTCCTCTGAATACTGGCGCAGCCAGTCGATCAGGTTATTGTCGTTATTCTCAAAATACTTTGTGTTATCAGAAGGGAGGTAAGTGGTAGTAGTGGTCACTCCCCATTTGAACATGCCGGCAAAATCTTTATCCTCTCCTGCAAGTATCTCATAAAAAGCCCTTGTAGCCAATGAGTTAGATGAAAGAACAGCAATTTTCTGTCCACGCTTCAGATCGAAGCTAATGTCTTTGAACAGCACGTCGCCATGAAAGGTTTTGCTGAGGCCCTTTACTTCCAGTATCTGGTCGCCGGCCTCACGCACCTGGTTGTTAAACAGTATCGCCGGGTACTTACGATTGGACGGGCGCATATCGTCCAGCTTTATCTTATCCAGCGCTTTCTTACGGCTGGTAGCCTGCTTAGATTTAGATGCATTGGCCGAGAAACGGGCAATGAACTCTTTCAGCTCGGCGATCTTGTCTTCGGCTTTCTTGTTCTGGTCGCCTCTTTGTTTCAGCAGCAATTGGCTGCTCTCATACCAGAAGGTATAGTTACCGGTATAGGTATTGATCTTGCCAAAGTCAATATCGGCTACGTGGGTACAAACAGTATCGAGGAAGTGACGGTCATGGGATACAACCAATACTATCTTATCATAATCAGCCAGGAAGTTCTCCAGCCAGATCACGGTTTCGAGGTCAAGGTCGTTGGTAGGCTCATCTAGCAGCAGAATATCCGGGTGGCCGAATAGAGCCTGAGCCAGGAGCACACGTACCTTTTGGTTACCATCAATGTCTTTTACCAGCTTGCTGTGGTACTCTTCTTTTATGCCCAGGTTGCTGAGCATGGTAGCCGCATCGCTTTCTGCGTTCCAGCCGTCCATTTCTGCAAACAGGCCTTCCAGTTCGCCGGCTTTAATACCGTCTTCTTCACTAAAGTCTTCTTTGGCGTAGATGGCATCCTTGGCTTTCATTACTTCATACAAAGTAGTGTTACCGCGAATCACGGTGTCCAGTACGGTCACTTCGTCAAATTCGTAGTGGTTCTGTTTCAGCACACTCATGCGCATCCCTTTTGAGATGTCCACCCTACCCGTGGTTGGGTCTATCTCGCCGGAGATGATCTTGAGAAAAGTAGACTTACCGGCACCATTAGCACCGATAATACCATAACAGTTGCCCTCGGTGAACTTGGTGTTCACATCTTCAAACAGCACACGCTTGCCGTAGCGAAGCGATAAATTATTAATTGAAATCATGTCTTTTAGTCGAAAGTATTTAGTAGTACGCAACCGTAAACAGTACTATTGGATACCAATCCAAATTCCTGTTTCCCAATTACTAATTCCTCTATTTTCGGGCTGCAAAGGTACGGATAAAAAGTAATCTATTGGCAAGCCGTAAAGTGTATTTGGAGATGGAACGGGAAGATTAACAAGGAATTAATTGAATACTAGAAAAACCTCGGGCAGACCGTTTTTCTATAGTCACCATTGGGCGGGAACTGGCCAGATACGCTGAGGGTGATCTCCAGCCCTCCCTGGGTATTGCTTGCTTCCTTGAGCGCAGAGGTGTTCACATCATAACTGACGCCTATGCCCAGGCTTTTATACTTTAGTTTTACTACAGGGATTATGGCATCGTTGATCCGGTAAAGCGCTCCTGCATCCAGCTCGAAATCCGGCCTGGACAATGGATCCGCAATTCGCCAGCCGATGAGCGCTCCGAAAACAGATTCATTATAAGCGCCTTGCTGGGCATAGTTGGCATGTACCTGGAATGCAAAATACCTGCCGAGGTCGTGCATCATATCTGCATTTACATTCCAGCGGATGTTCTGTACATAATTGGGTGTTTTGTCGTAGGAGAAAGAGGGCCGCGAAAAATGATAGCCGGACACCCCTAAGACGTACGTACCACTGTTTTGTTCATCGGGGCTGAAATTGAAGTTCAGGCCAGAACCAATATCGACGAGGCTCATTTTAGGATTCGGGATATTCTCAAAACTGGAATTAAAAGGGCTGTAAACCCCACCCTGGAACTGGTTGTTGAACGTGGCTTTAGATGGGTCGAAACTGTATTGCAAGTAGCCGCAGGTGAAACCTAAGGACAGATAAGCATTATAATTGGCATCGAGGAGCTTATTAATACAAAGGGCGGGATAGAAGCCTGATATTTTCTGGTCGAGATCGCCGGCCTGATCACTGAAACCAAGTATGCCTACGCTTAAAAAATCCTGAGACATACGACCGAGTGGGAAACGGTATTCGGCATCGATAAGGAGCGTTTGGTAAGGATTGGTAATGCTGCTCCACTGGCTCCTGTAGTAGGCCGACACCTTGTAGTTATCAGCGCTCACCCCTATCAGTGCCGGGTTCCTCAGTATCGAGGTCTCGTAAAATTGTGAGAAATGAATGTCGGCCTGTGCAAACAATGCACAGGGAATTAAGGCGAGGCAGACAATTATGGCGTAATGTAAAAATCCTGTTTTCATAAGCATGTCTTTACCTGATAATTGTTACGCTTCCTTTCTTACTTATTAATACACCATTTTCGCAGGTGGCGTCAACAACCCATACATACACATCTGGCAGCGGTTTCTGGTTCTTATAAGTGCCATCCCATGCGTTGGATGCATCGTTAGGAAGGATGTTTTCCCGGTCAAACATCAGCTCACCCCAGCGGTCATAAACCCGGAACGATCGTATTGTCTTTACTGCATCCCCGCTACGTGGGTAGAAAATGTCATCCTGCCCGTCGCCATTGGGGGTAAATGCATTGGGTACAAACAGAGATTTGGTACACTCACAATCAGCTCTGACCTCAAAACTGTCTGTGCAGAACGACTTGCAATTCAGACTGCTCTTTACCAAATATAAGCCGCTGTCGGTTGCAGTATAGGAACTACCCGTACTGCCGTTGCTCCAGGCATAGCCTGCATATCCCGGTGTGGCGGTCATCACATTGTTCTGGCCCAGGCAAAATGAGGTATAGCTATGTTTGAGTACAATGGAATCTTTATTAATGGAGGCGAACTTGGTAACGTACATGAGCTCTGTAGCGCTGTCTGCATAAAGAGAATCCGGGCCTACGACCAGGGTGTCTCGCCAGTTGTCGCTGCATAAATAGACATTCCCCGCGGCATCACAGGCTATTCCGTTCTGGTCATCTCCGCCACTGGGAAGAGCGCCCGAGGTGACATAGTTGCCGGATTCATCGTAGCCAGCGATGAATATAGGGTCGGGGCTTGATGCAGGAGCATACAGGTCATGGCCTTCGATCATAACAGAATCGCCCTTCATAGCACCGCTAACCCAGACAGAACCGCACTTAGATGTAGCAACGGAGTACCCCCATGCACCACCCTGCTCAGACGGTATAAACTGTGATTCGGAGTAAACTGTCCGGGACCAAAGCACATTGTTTGACGGATCGAATTTCGCCAAATATAAAGAGAGCCAACCGGGAGTAGGATTTGTTATGGTACTGCCGTTGAACGCAATGCTGTTTTCTTTGAACGAGCCGGTCATATATACATTGCCGGAAGCATCGGATGCGATGCCCACCGCATAATCGTTGCCGGTGCCGCCACTTGAAGTTGCCCAAACGGGAGCGCCTGCAGCGTCTAACCTGCCGATAAAGGCGATCTGCGTGGTGCGGGAATTGGTAATGACAGAGGAGCCCAGCGTGATCGAAGGCGAAGCAAAATTGCCTGAGATATAAACATCACCCGCGGGGGTAACAGTACATCCATATGAATCATCATTGTCGGTACCGCCAATGCCAGTCGCCCAAAGAACATTTCCTGAAGGGTCATATTTGGCTAGCATAATATCATCGGTATTCCCTGACGGATCTGCATTGTACAAGGTGAAAGCACCGACTGTTAAAGACGGCCTTTTAAAATTCACCACCACAAAAGCATTGCCTGCAGCATCTGTTGCCAGACCACCGAGGCCAAGCACTACCACATCTCCCGGCGTAGCCCCGTACTCGGCATTACCTGCATTTGTTGCCCAAAGTACGGTTCCGGCGGCATCCACCTTTGCCAAAAAGTATTGTTCGTAAGCGGTGGTATTGTTTAACGTGAAGGATCCTATTTTCAGGTTACCATTATCAAATGTGCCTAAGACAAAGGCATTCCCACTGGCGTCTGCGGCAATGCTGATAAGCCATGCGCCTGTATTGCTGGTTGCTATGGCCCAGGTAAGACTTCCTGCTGGAGAATATTTTGCGAGAATAACCTGCGAACTTGGGCTATAAGGAATAGTGTATGAACCCAATGTAATGGCGCCACCTGTGCCGAACGAAACTCCGGCAGCGAAAATATTTCCGGAAGGATCTGTGGCAACCGGCCATGCATCGACGCCTCCTCCCGTACTACCCTTGGCCCACTGCCAGCCTTGCGCAGAAGCAGCTAAGGAAAGACTAAAAAGTAAAAAAAAAGATAGTAACAGGTTCTTCATCTCAGGGCTATTCTTTTACCAGGCTATGCAAAAATCGCACTCAAAACTAAACTGCCGCCCCCAACCAACCTGCCTCACCTTCGTTGCCACAAAGAAAGGAAAAGGGCCGCTTTCTTCGAAAAACAGCCCTGTATAAAACTATATTACGTTCAAATCAAAAAACATAAATCATTCTAATTTCTTTTCCGGGATACGGAATAATAGACAGTTAATAATGAAAGAATGGTTGGGTATATGCGGCACTACGTTGAAAGCTGCGACTACTTTTCATTGAATAAGTGTCTCACATTTTCGATATAGTTCGTTCCCACAGGTATCTCCGTTTGGCCCAGGTGTATGGTCTTGTTCCTTAAAAATTTCACCTTGCTCAGAGAAACAATGAAGGACCTGTGAACGCGGATAAATTCATCGGCGGGGAGTTTTTCAGACACGCTTTTCAGGCTCATGCGTACAAGGAGCGTCTTATCGTTATCGAAGTGGATCTTAAAATAATTGTCCAGGCCTTCGATGTACAGTATGTCCGCCAATGTAACCTTTACCAGGCTATAGTCCACACGTACAAATAGATATTGCTGTACCTCGCTCTCTTTTTTGTGCAGGTATTGGTTGTATTCCTTTACTTTTTCCACTGCTTTCTTAAAGCGGTCGAACTCAAAAGGCTTCAGCAAGTAATCTATAGCATCAAGGTTGAAGCCCTCAACAGCATATTCGGTATATGCGGTTGTGAAAATTACGAGGATGCTTTTATCCAGCTTCTTATACAGCTCGATGCCGGATATTGAGGGCATATTGATGTCGAGGAAGAGCAGGTCAACCTTGTTATCCTCCAGGTATTGCAAGGCAGTACCCGTTTCGGTAAAAGTCTGTTTAAGATCCAAATAATCGATCTGGCTGCAAAAAGTTTTTATTACTTCGAGCGCCAATGGTTCATCATCTATAGCTATTGCGGTGATCATCAAAAAGTGATATTTAGTGATACAGCGAAGTCATTCTCGCCGTCTCTTACAGTAATAATATGTTTTCCGGGATATAGCAAATTTAAGCGTTGTCTTGTAGTATTTATACCGAGGCTGGTGCCTTTATCAATATCGGGCCTAATATACACCTTAAAATTATAAACATACAGATGCAGGTCATTTTCATGCAAATATATCTGAATAAGGATGTCTGAATCATCACTTGAATTAACGCCATATTTAAAAGCATTTTCAACAAACGGTATCAAAAGAAAGGGCGCAATGCGTTTGTCTTCTTCTTTGCCTTCGCCTGTGATCTCATACCTGATCTTCACTTTATCAGAGAGCCTTAATCTTTGCAACTCTATATAATTTGAAATGTAAGACAGTTCTTTCGACAACGCCACATATCCCTGGTTAGCCTCGCTCACTGCATAGCGCATCATACCAGACAACTTTACTACTACATCGGGGGCTTTATCAGATTTTGTGAGCGTCAGGGAGTAAATGCTGTTGAGCGTGTTGAACAAAAAGTGTGGGTTAATCTGGGCTTTCAGAAAAGAGATCTGGGTATTGAGCATTTGTTTTTTGGTCTGCTGCAGCTGTTCATACAGACAAAGTGCAAATGAAGAAGCATCGACAATGATGAACATGAACAGATTGAAACCAGACAGCAGATGGGGATGCCCGGCAGGGACCATTTGATTTTGCCCCGTATGGGCCAGGTCGTTCATATCCGGCGGAATGAGCGTTTCGTGGGCCGGGAGAATGGCATAATTGAGAATGCAAAATATTGTAAAACAGCCCACCACCGATGCTATCCACGGGGGATATTTGTGTTGGAGGTAGAACTGAGGTATGGCAAAATAGTAATTGAAATAAAAAACCGCGATCAGCAAAAGTGCATTATACCTACGCGACGCCTCCCAGATATCCTCGAAGAGCCCGGCCACACTTATTCCATCTCTCCGCGGATTGAAAATAGCGGGCAGTGAAAGAAATATCAGCCAGCATATTACATGGATTAAAATAGTAAATACCCTTCTTTGCTTAAGCGTCATCCAAATAAAGATAAAAATTCCTTTTGAAAAAAAGCCACCTTATTTTCATAAGGCGGCTCTTCTCCCTAATTAGGGCCTGCTGTTTAAGTCAGCCCACCCCGTTTATTTAAATTCAGTAAAAAAATAATTTCGGTAATCATTTCAGACA
>CAIRTW010000107.1 GCA_903881585.1 uncultured Bacteroidota bacterium
AGTAACTTAATATGCAGTTTCATTCCCGGCTATTTTACACCAAGGTAAAGAAGTTTATCTAATTGCGGAAAACAAAGGGGTTAGTGCAAGGTTGAACTCCTCGACCGCCGATTTCAGACCTATTTGATTTTAGAAATGGAGATCTCTCCATTCTGCAATTGCCCATCGCCATCAAAATAATAATTGCAATAAAATTTTAGCTTACCTATGGTGGAGCGCATATTAACCATGCTCATCATTTCTTCTGGCTGATTGTAGCCGGGCATGAATTGCGGGCTCGTTGCTTTTTCAACTCCTTGGCTGAATGTACGGTCTGCATCGTCATAAAATTTCAAGAATGTGCTGTTAAATAATACCGATTCTGTGATAGGAGTAAAAGTGAAGTTGTTTTTCAATTGCACATCTTTGAATGATTCTGTGCCGGGCTTAAAGGTTGGGTTGAATGAAATGCTATTTTGCGCCTCGGCGGCCGAAAGAAACAGTACGACAAAACCAATTAGCAGTAAGCATTTCATACAAACTCATTTTATCCGGTTTAGTAAGCAGGTTTTCATGGCAAAGAAAACGCCCTGAAAAATATATAAAGATAATAAAAACGGATCAACAGTCCGCAAGTCAGAATTTGTAAATGCCGGTCACACAGACGCCCACGTTTTAGTAATAAAACTTCATTCGCGTATCTACATTTGGGATAGAATAGCTGATATCACCGTTTTTACCATTCAGGTCGTGCAACGTATGGTTTACCCTTTTGAATAGCTTTCTATAACTATACGCGAAATTTTTCCAGCCGTGTTTTTTAACTCCTGCATATGAAGAAAACAAAAAGCCCTCCCAATGTGAAAAGATGATGTGTCGGGGCTTCAGGTACCGTATGATAGAATTCGGGTGATCGTGTACCTGGTTAAAAGACGCTGCACAAAGAATAGCAAGATCGACGCCATGCTCAGCTAATACGGACGCCGGGGGAAAGCCATTAGGCGCATTCATAGATGCCGAGCTGTGATATATCCTGAAATTAACACTGCTGTCACCGTTCAAAAAGTCAACAAGATAGCTTAAGGTCTGCCCTGTTCCGTAACAAAGCGGATATCCCCGCTTTCTGTCTTTCATTTCATGCCGCCCCGACGCAAAAGATATTTTCAACCCCAACACTTTAATATGCGGACCATGTTCAGACACTATTGGCATTACCCTGGTGTGACCGTTCACATATATCCACTTTCCTTCACTTAGCCATGCAGCTGCACTATCCTCTGCACCATCCACAATATTTGTTATATCCTCCCCCACATTGCCGCGAATGTAGTGCCCTGCGGTCGTGTTGCCTATGATCTTCATATCCTTACGCAAATAACCCTTATCCAGCAGGTATGGTATATCTCCTATATGGTCAACATGGGCATGGTCAATAATGAGCGCGCTGATGGCACTATCATGATCTCTGGTTTTACTTATCGCCCTGCTGAAAACAGTATCTATCTCATTTGCCAGCTTTGCAGATATTTTCCTTTTGTCACTGATCAGTCTGCTTCTCAGTGCTACATTGTAAGAAAAGAACGGGTCGAAAAGCAAGACATTTTTCCCCTTGGTGATAAAGAAACCAGAGCAGCCCGTATAGTGCACCATAATGCTATCCGTCGGTTTAGCCTTTATGCTGATAGCTGTATCGTTCCAGCAGATATGTCTGCGCCAATGAAACCTTGCACCCTGGCAGGCCAATGAGCAAATAAGCAGAAAAACGACAAATAAGCTGCCAAAACGACCTGCTGCTATTAAAACACTTTTTTTTCCTCTTTGCATCATCGCGGGATATGAACTAAAGATAACGCATCTGGATAAAAAAGCAACAAAGAGCCCAACATCTGTTGAGCTCTTTTCCCAGTTCTTGAAAAACCTACTCATTTAATAAAAGAATTGCTCGCAAACGATCTTACCGTCGCGTACTTCAAACACACCTATTTCTTCAAGGTTCACGCGTGGCCGGCCTATAAAAGTCACATCCCTGGTCATAGCCACGCTAAAGAATTTTCCCCCAACAACAGGTTCGCTACATGTCTGTCCATGTATGGCCTCTATCAGTTTCCGCCGGGCTTCGCCTTTGGCTATTATTGCATCCATGCCTTTGGTAACCGTAGGGATACCCATGGCTGCCGCATGTTCCGGCTCTTTGTTTACAATGTCCTGCGCATAAAGCTCGTTCAGTATTTCCATCCATTTCTGTTGTTTGGCCAGTTCGTAATACCGCGCAGCTACTTGTTGTGTTGTCATAATTTTCAGTTTTAATGATTTTTAAATTGAGTTTGTTTCCACAAAATTATGCTGTTGTTTTGCACTTGCAGTATCAAAAAGTACATTAAATTTGCTCAATCGTATTTATTTTCGGTATGGATGCATTAAGCGATGTTTTGGATAGCCTAAAGTTAAAGGCCGTGGTTTATCAGAAGATCCGGTTCTCTGCACCCTGGGCTTTACGGTCTGCTGCCATATACTATCATTGTAAAGGACAATATCGCGGTCATAGTGATACAGTTCTATAAGTTCCACAGCCGTGAGTGGACATTTTATGAGGTTTTAAGCCTCGCATTAAGGGAAATGATATAACTGTGG
>CAIRTW010000108.1 GCA_903881585.1 uncultured Bacteroidota bacterium
ATGGTCCGCCTGGATTGAAAACTGTTTGGTTGGGTTATCAAAGGGTATGCGATGCCGAAGTTTTTTATACTACTTTTAGGCAATTAAATTTGGGTAAGGCATAGCTAAAAACAGGAGGGGAGGTGTAGCGCACACTCATTTTGCAGGAAATAGTAAATCGAGAAGAGAATTATTAGTGTGGTTTTAGTATTCAATTAGCATCATTATTTGAACTGTCTTCAAAATACGATCGTATGCTGCAATATCTCTTAAATACAACGGCAATCTGGCTTATCAGCCTTATGCTGTTTGATGTTTTCCTGCGGAGGGAAAGCTATCATGGGTATAACCGGTTTTACCTGCTGTTGACTTTTCTGCTGGGTCCGCTGTTGCCACTGTGGCAATGGCAGAGTGACAGCGCAATGTTTAATGTGGCGCTGCAGAGGCTGATAGAGCGGGTAGTTGCTGCGAAGGAAACTATTGTTGCTACGGCTACGCCAGCTTCTGCATCTGTAAATTGGGGTTTATACGTGAGTTACATCTATCTGGCCGGAGTATTTATAAGCCTCTTGTTTTTGTTGGCTGAGGTGGTCAAAATAATCAGGTTATACCGGGCTGGTAACAGATACCGTGAAGGGTCTTGCGTAATCATTGAAACAAACAAAGACTATGCACCGTTCTCCATATTCAATTATGTATTTGTGAGCAGCAGAGGCAAGTACAATGCAGAAGAGTGGGAGACGATCATTGCGCATGAGCAGATGCATGGATTGCTGTTTCACCTCGTAGATCTGCTGCTGATGCAGGTTGCGCGGATTGTGTTCTGGTTTCATCCGCTGGTATATGTTTATCAAAAGCGGTTGATGATGCAGCATGAATACCAGGCAGATGGCGTAGGTAAATCGCAGCCGCAGCACTACGGTAAGTTTCTTATAGAGCAGGCTTTGCTGCAAACCGCTCCCACAATCACTCATTCATTCAATCGTTCACCCATAAAAAACAGGATCGTTATGCTTACACGTAAATCAAGTGCAGCCGCAAGAACAAAGATGCTGGTATTTGTGCCGTTGGCACTGGTATGTATTGCATGCTTTTCAAAAAATGCTTTCTCACAGAAGTTTGTGAAGAATGGAAATGTTATTACTTACAGAGGTAACACATTCGAAATGTCGGAACCAATGACCGACACAATTAAGATCACAGACCCGGTGACAGGAAAAGAAGAGAAGAAAATAGTAACACGAGATGCGGAAGTGATAAAACTAAACGGAGAAAAAATTTGCAATACAGATGATGTTGCCACCCGTCCACAACCCTATGCGGACAAGCTGGAAAACGGAACAATGAGAGTGTTCCAGTACGCTCTGATATTTACCTGATTAACTATAAAATAGAAGTAAGAAATCACAAGGCAACGTTTTTGAAAGACCAGGATTAATATTGCAAAACCAACCCTTTCATTTTGTGGCAATTTGCCTGTTTTATGGAATTTGGATGATTCAGTGTCTATTGGTAGTGTATCCGCATTTTTTGGGATACCTGGTTTCAAACAGAAATTACTATTATGATAAAGCGCAGATCAACAATGGGTGTCAAAGCGGTGGTGTTTATTTCACTATCGGTAGTAGGTGTGTGCTTTTCAATGAGCGCCTTTTCGCAGAACTTTGAACGGAGCGGGAATATAATAACCTATAAGGGCAATCGGTTTGAAATGTCTGAAAAGCGATTTGATACCGTCACAATAATCGACCCTATTGAAGGGAAGGAAGTGACCAGAATAGAGGGCCGGGATGCCAGACCAATAACAATGAATGGCAAACCCATTGCAGCGCAAGTTGACCAGCAGCCGTATTATACCGGTGACACCAAAGATTTAGGGAAGCACCTTTTAATAAACCTGAAAGATGAACTATCAAAGCTGAAAAACGGGCAGTACACTCTTGGCATAAATGATGTCGTTGTTGATGAAAATGGCAAGGTTGTTTACTTCGATTATGGAAATGTAAGTGGTCGCGTAACCGATGATGAAATGGCTAAAGTAGCAGCGCAGACTCACACGGCAATGACCAATGCCTCAGACACCGGTAAACATGGCGTGGTGTTCGAAGAAATCCCCACAAAACCTGTTGAAATAAGTAAGAAAGACCAGGATTATATTTTTAACAAAGTATGCCGCCTGATGGAAACTGCGCCTGTATTTAAGCCTGCGACCCTGAACGGGAAAAAAGCGCTTTCTTTTTATTATTGCCGGTCGTTCTCCGATGATTTTAAAATAGAGCATCACAAACTCTATAGCAGAGGCCTTGATGAGCACTGGGAATGGAAAGAGCTGTGATGCACTTGTCAGGAAAGTCATGGTTCGGCAGCAAGAGAAGTGTGAGCACAGTGTTCGGCGCGAGCCAACCACCCCAGACCGGTCGCAAGCGACCGGTCATCCCCTCCTAAAAACAGCTATGCCTTACCCAAATTTAATTGCCTAAAAGTAGTATAAAAAACTTCGGCATCG
>CAIRTW010000109.1 GCA_903881585.1 uncultured Bacteroidota bacterium
AACATGATTATAACTTTTTTTGAAAGCCTAAAAGCGATTCTTGGTGAGTCTCAGTTATGCAGCAAAGAATATAATAAACTTTACATTACACAGTTGATTTGGAATAAAATACTAACTGGGTTATCACGAACTTATACTTATGCTAAAAAAAATAATCATAACATGTTTATCACTTTTTTTTATTCTAATCATCTCTGCTGACGGACAGGTACATGATGAAAATATTAGGCTGGGGGTGTTGAAGGAAGATAAGATCGGGGAAACTTTTGTTTTTGGTAAATGGGCAGCGGCTGGAGGAGATGAAACTCATCTTAAATACTTAGGGGAAGTAAAGACGAGATCGGGCAACACCTATAAAATTATGACTTCAGTTTGGTTTTGGGGGCTGTCGCATAGAGCAACTCCAAGAATAGTAATTTTCAACACTAAAAATCAGTATGTCGGTGATTATGGCTTGGGTTCTACTGACGAGTTGCCTGCAAAACTCAAAAATGGAAAACTTATTTCTCGATATGGCGAAGTTGATTTTAGATTTGGGATACCCAAACAAATTTCCATCGGTGATGTTTACACTTTTGAGTCAAATTAGTTAAGTCTTTGCAAATCGCGCTATGATCTACCACCGCAAAGCTAACCCACCAAATAATAAGCCAATGAAATTCGGAAAAGAGGCCGCTATTGCGCTACCAGTCTTCGAAACATCTAAGTAAATAAAGCGTAATTTTGTATTCTACATGTTGATATTCTTAGACATAGATGGCGTTATGGTTCCTGCTAAAAGCTGGAAGAGTCCTGAATTGCATAACGATGGATTTGCAGTATTTAGTAATAAGGCAACTTATGTACTTCAGAGTTTAATGGCCGAAGACACTGCCGTTATGCTGACAACTTCCCATAAGGGCAACTTTACTATCGAAGAGTGGAAAAGCATTTTTAAGAACAGGGGTATCAATATAAAAAATCTCGGGTGCTTGCCTGCTAACGTGAATAACTATACCCGGAGGGATGAGCTTGTAAATTGGTTCAACACCAATAACGTCAATGAAGATTTTATTATTATCGATGATGACAACTCACTGAATGAGCTTCCTGGTTATTGGAAAGAGCATTTACTACAAACCAGCCCTTATATTGGTCTTACAGAAGAACACTTAGAGATTGCCAGGATGATGCTAAGACAACACCTGCTGTCTTAGCAATTCCCTTTGCTTATGCCTCCGCATCCACCTGTTCCTGCATCTGCACCATTTCGTGCGCATTGATCTTGTCCAGTTCCATAACGGTATAGTCGCCGCCCGGTGCGCGCTCAAACATAGGCAGGAATTTTGCACCGTACACCAGCTGAGAATAGCTATAGGATGTGCGCTGCTGCACAATATTTGAGAAATGATCGTCAAATGCCTTGATGGTTACGATCACTTCCATCTGTGTTTCTGTCACATCTTTTTTTGTATAGTGATATAGCGGGCTTTCTTCTGTAATGGCATGTACCAATGTCCAGCTAAGCGCCAGCGACTGTATCTTCGATAGCTCCAGGTGCAGCGGATAGAATTTCGTCACCGTTTTACCGTTTTCTTTTACATGCAGGCCGAGGGTTGCCTGTGCTTCAACATCGGTAAGGTGGTTGTTCTTATAAGTAGCCACCCGAAACATTACGGCCTTGCCATCTTTATACGGCGCTATCAATATATTCGGGCTGAACAACAGATAAGCGCGCGGCCTCGAAAAACGCCCATAAATAAGGCCGGTCATTATCGCAAAAACCAGTATTCCAACAAGAGATTCAACCGATGCAATAGAGTTCGTCATCATTCCTGATGGCGCTACCCTGCCATAACCGACGGTTGTCAGCGTTTGAGAGCTAAAAAAGAATGCCTCCATGAATTGCCCAAAAAAAGTCTTCGCCCCATCTCCGCCCACAAGATGCTCCACACCGGTAAGAAAGTAAACTATGGCAAAGAAGAAATTGATGCTGGTATAAAGCGCAAGTACAAAAATGGCGAAATGGCTGCGCTTCATACGCAGTAAAGTATGGTACACGCTGGTGCGCTCCCATACGGGTATGCCCCGCTTCTTCAGGTTATTAGACCCGTCCGGGTTTACCAGCCTGCCGCCTTCAATACTGCTGTTGGCGCCAAAACCGGTATTGTCTATATCCCTCAACCGCTGCCTGTGATTACCTACGGCCATACTTTCTTTTGTTTTTTATATTCTATAAGGAGCGATACCCCCACCATCACCACCATCACTGCTCCACCCAAAATTAACTGAATATCAGCTGTAAAGCGCTGATCGCACACATAACGAATGCCTATGAACAAAGTAGCAAAAACAATGAGCTTAATGAGCCAGTTGGCATACGGTATCAATTTCAGCATGCTTACTTCCAGCAATTTCGCGGTGTAAAAAAGGTAAAATGCAGCTTGCGCATAGGTGGAAATAACAAAGCTCAGCGCTACGCCCGGCAGCCCTTTCCAGATATACAGCGGATAGATGAGCGCACAAGCCAGGAGCAGATCGCCAATGGAACCAATATTAATAATACTGCCCTTGTGCATCCGTTGCAATATGGTGGTGAAGTGATAGGCACGTACCGGCAGGACCAATAATGAAACCATAAAAATGGGTACAGCGGGCCGGTATTTATCGCCAAGCAGGCCTATGAGCAGCGGCGCCCCGTAAAAGAAGAGGAAAAAGAAAGCCGGAAAAATGATGCACGACAATACCCTGCCCAGCTGGTTCATTAATTGAATACCGTCTGCTTTCTCATTTTTCTTGCTTCCACGGGCCAACTGGATCAGCACAGCGCTGCCGGCAGCGCCAAGAAGCATAGGCAGAAACGGAATGGGCTGCGATCCGTTGTAATAAATAGCCGACAATTGCGCACTGAGTGCCAGCGAAATAACAAACTTGTCAATAGACCCAAACAGCACCTGGGTCACATCATACAATCCCAGGTGCAACCACAGCTCGCGTATCTTGCTTATCTTATATTCTTCATCATGTTCTTCTTCACCATACTGTTGCATTTTGGCAATTGCAACACTGGAATAGACGCACAACCGTAACACTGTGAATATCAACAAATAAGTAAACAACGTTTGCAGTGAAAAACTATGCCCAAGCAAATACCAGTGTATGGCAAAAAAGACAGCCGAGTATATAATATTGGTAGCAACGAGCCATTGGTAGCTTCGGAATACAATGAGGAATGACTCGAAGATAACAACCAGCGTATAGCACAGCAGGAACAGGAACGGGACCATGAATGAAATACGCAATGCATCGCATTGCAACAACGCAAACACACCAGAAAGGATTAATACCCAAAGCGCGTAGAAAACGTATTGTCTTGCCTTGATACTGGTTAGCAGCTTCATGATGAAGGCCGGACGGTAGTTAACAGCCAGCACATGAATGCCCATGCAGGTGAGCGGGGCAAGCACATATAGCTGTATCCAGAAGTGCTGGTAGTTGCCATATGTTGCCTGCGGCAACTGCCTGGAATACCAGATCACCACCAGCAGGTTTGCCAGCGAAGGAAAAAACCTGATTATGAATATGAAAAACGAATTACTGAATAACGTGTTATTTTTCACATTCTCCTTTGTAGTTAAGATTGTTTTTCAGCAGGAAGCGAATCTTTTTTAACCAGCGGGTACAGCGAGCCAAGACACAGCAATATCAGCATTATGCTACTGAAGATGGCTATCTTTTGCCCGGTATAGAAGCTGGCAGGAGCAAAATGGAAAGCGATCGTATGGCTGCCTGCCGGTACCTTTATCGCCCGCAGCACATAGTCGGCCTTCATTATGGGCGTTTCCTTACCATCCACAGTTGCAGTCCAGCCCTTTGAGTAATAGATATCTGAGAATACCGCCAGCCCTTCTTTTGAGTTGCTTGACGTAAACGATATATCATCCAGGCCATATTTAGCGAGCTTCACATACGCAGCGCTGTCTTTGCCAAAGGTGTAATTACCCATTGCATCTTTGAACGATGTTCGCATAACGGCGGTCCTCCTCGGGTCAAAGTCATTCGGACTTGCCATGGTATCTCCTATGTTTGCCGCTTTCAGTCCGTCCATTTCCTCATCGGCGGTATTCGCCCACTTCACCTCGTTTACAAACCATGCATTGCCGCATGCATCCGGGTTAGGCCGCGCCATGGGCTGGCTGCCCTTCCTGCCCAGTATGATATATTTTGTATTGAGCATATTCAGCACCTGTGCATTAAAGCCATGGCTCATTTGTCGCTCTATCAGGTCCTGGTATATTTCCATTTTGGCAGGGTGGTAACCGCCTATGCACTTATGAAAATAAGACTGCCAGGCATTGTTATACGGGTCTCCATGATCGTTCGACAGGTCCAGAACGCGATAATAAGGGTCCGGGTCTTTCAGTATCTGCACGTCCACAGGCCGCGGATTAAATACACTCTCGTATTCAGATGCATCCACATACTTTTTGTCGTTCAGATATTCAAATGAAACCGCCCACATGTCTATGAGCACTATGGCGCCCAGGCCGCCTATCATTATCCCTATCTTTATTTTATCCTTAATGAACGCCCATATCAGCCCTGTCGCAATAAGTATATATATGGCGCTCTTAAAACCACTGGCCATGGCAAGAGCAGCACGGTCACCTTTCAGCAACTTTACCAGTTCCGGCTGCATCTGCGCATCTTCGCCGCCTGTGAAATTGAAGAATATACTGCCGCCTACGCCAAGCAGCAGGCATAGCCCGGCGGTAATGCCAGCTGCTATCTTTACATCCTTCCAGATTTTTGCAGGATTGTTTTTCTGGTTTATTACTTCCTGCACTGCCCATATGCCTAGCAGCGGGAAAAGGAATTGCGGTATCACCAGCGCCATAGATGGAGTTCTGAATTTATTCAGATAAGGCAAATGATCGAAAAGGAAATAGTTGATCCCTTCAAAATTACTGCCCCACGATAGCATGATGCAGATTGCGGTAGCAACCGCTATCCACCACTTATGCGGAGACCGGATAACGATTAGCCCCAGCACGAACAGGAAACAAATAACTGCACCAAAATACACCGGCCCGCTGATAAACGGCTGAGGTCCCCAGTACAGCGGCAGATCTTCAGGGCCGCCACCATGCTCTTCCAGGAATTTTTGCGTAGCAGGCGCCTTATCTGCCGGTTCGCCCGATGCACCACCATACAGATAAGGTATCATAATACAGAAAGTCTCGCCTATGCCATTGCTCCACCGGAATGCGTACTCCTTATCGAGCCCTCCATTTGCTTTCTTATCATGCCCCGAAAGTTCACTGGAGCCGCCCCTCATGGTTTCCTTTGCATATTCACTTGTCGTGAGGATAGATGGCATACTCGGCCCTACCCCAATTGCAGTGGCCGCAGCAGCCACAAGACAGGAGATAAAAAACTGCTTTATCCTCCCCTCTTTAATAGCAATGAACAACATACCCACCCCAAAACAGGCGAACATGATAAAGGAATAATAGATGACCTGGAAGTGATTATTACTAAAGATCAGCGACATGACGACCCCGAGCAAAGCTCCCCCAGTGAGCCATTTCTCTCTAAAAACGAGGTAAAAACCAGCTAGTGCGGCGGGCAGATATGCCATCGTCATCATTTTGGTGTCATGCCCTACTGCTATTATTATACCATTGTAAGAAGAGAACGCATATGCTACACCACCTACCATCGCCAGCCATTTGTTCACATTCAGCACCCTGAGCAGAATATAAAAGCAAAGCATAGCTATAAAAAAGAAGTAGGCCGGCTTGCCAATAGCCTGCAGCACCGTCTGCACATAGGCCATATAGTTGGTATTTGCCCTGCCCATGTAAGTAGTATAGGTAGGCATACCACCAAACATACTGTTTGACCACAACACGTCTTTGCCGGTAGAGTCATGGTAGGCCATGGCCTCATGTGCCATCCCCATCCAGTGTGTATTATCACTGCCCAGCAGTTTCTTGCCCTGCAACTGCGGGTAGCAGTAAGCTAATGACAGCACAATGAAAGCAACCACAGCGAGGATATCGATCCTCATTTTCTTAAAATCTAATTGCATAAAAGCCTTTTAACGAAACAAAAATAAACGTTCTTACCGCTAATGGAAATTAAATGGCGAAAAACATTTGGCTAAGTAACGGAAACTACTGGCTGAAAGTATAGTTCGCGTGGTTAAATAAGGTTAACTTTTACGAAAATGCTTTTATGTGTATCTTTATAGCAAATATAAATGTATGGGTTTGGTATACGCGGATGTAGAATTGATAAACGGTGATGACCTTGTGCTTGCCCGAAAAAATATTATCGGCGAAGAGGAAATCAGACATATGCCCGTAAACATACTAGTTGATACGGGCTCTATAATGCTTGCTATTAATGAAAGTATACGGGAACAATTAGGGCTGACTGTCGTAGAAAAAAGAAAAGTTCAGCTTGCAAATAGCCAAATCGCAGAATATGATGTGGTAGCACCCGTTGAGTTGAGGTTTAAAAACAGACGCACTTCCTGCAATGCAATAGTTTTACCTGGAGATTCAGAACCGCTCCTTGGCGCAATCCCCTTAGAAGATATGGATGTTCTTATCCACCCAACCCGGCAAGAACTAATCATTCATCCCGATCATCCTTATTTCGCGCAAATGAAATTGAAATAAAATATCAGGGGTCAGGTCCTTTTAACTTACCAACCTTTAACTTACTTTTGCCGCCCTGATGCTGCCCAAGGAACTACTCTTAAAAGCGTACCGACTGATGATGACCGCCAAAGCAATGGCGGAGATCTATGATGCCAACCGGCAGGTGTGCAAGTATGTGCATAGCACATCTCGGGGCCATGAGGCCATACAATTGGCCACAGGCTTTCTGCTCCAGCCCTGCGATTTTGTAAGCCCCTATTACAGGGACGAAAGCATGATGCTGGGCATGGGTTACCGCCCATACGAGATGATGCTGCAATTGCTGGCAAAAGGAGACGACCCGTTTACAGGGGGCCGTGAATATTATAACCACCCTAATATCCGCCGCGAAGGCTTCCCCGGCATCATACACCAGAGCAGCGCCACCGGCATGCAGGCCATACCCACCACCGGCGTAGCCCAGGGCATACAATACCGGGAAAAAGAAAAACTGTCGGACTACCCTGTTCCCCCGGTTACCATATGCTCTTTGGGCGATGGCAGCGTTACGGAAGGAGAAGTTGGCGAGGCATTCCAGTTTGCTGTATTACACCAGTTGCCTATCATCTACCTGGTTCAGGACAATGATTGGGGCATATCTGTTAGCAGCGATGAGGCCCGCACAATGGATGCCTATGAATTTGCCGCTGGCTTTAAAGGTATGGAGCGCCTGCGTGTAGATGGAAGCGACTTTACAGCGGCTTATCTCGCTATGGAGCATACCATTGATTGGGTGCGCAAAAACCGTAAACCT
The DNA here is from genome assembly GCA_903881585.1 of uncultured Bacteroidota bacterium. GTDB lineage: Bacteria > Bacteroidota > Bacteroidia > Chitinophagales > Chitinophagaceae > Nemorincola. Next base: position 7,444 of record CAIRTW010000109.1, read on the forward strand.
ATACTGGTACATGCCAAAGTACCTTTGCTCGGCCACCATACATCCGGTGTGAGAAAGGAATGGTACCGCACACCCGAAGACCTGGCCAAACATGCAAAAGATGATCCCGGACCTAAGCTAAGGCTGCTGCTGAAGCAAAAAGGGATGACCGAATACGAGCTGAACAAAATAGAAGAAGAACAAAAGATATATGCCCAGGGCGAGTTTGATGCGGCGGTTGCAGCGCCAGACCCAGATCCGGCTACAGTAGCAGATCACGTCTATGTACCCACTCCAGTGACTGCGGAAGTTGGCGATCGCTGCCCTGCCGGCCGCGAAAAGGTGGTAATGGTTGACGCAGCACTCCATGCAGTAGAAGAGATATTACAGGATCATCCCAATGCACTTTTCTACGGACAGGACGTAGGCAAACGCCTGGGCGGTGTTTTCCGTGAAGCCGCAACCCTCGCCGATAAATTTGGCGACAACCGTGTGTTCAACATGGCGATACAGGAAGCCTATATCGTTGGCTCTACCGTGGGTATGAACGCCGTTGGATTAAAGCCGATCGTAGAAGTACAATTCGCTGATTACATCTATCCAGGGTTGAATCAGCTTGTGACCGAAATAAGTAAGTCGTGCTATCTGAGTTGTGGTAAATATCCCGTTTCCATGGTGCTTAGGGTGCCTATCGGCGCCTATGGCGGCGGAGGCCCATATCATAGCGGTAGCGTGGAAAGTACGCTTGCTACCATAAAGGGCATTAAAATAGCCTACCCCAGCAACGCAGCGGATATAAAGGGCCTCATCAAAGCAGCATTCCTCGATGGTAACCCGGTGGTAATGCTGGAGCACAAGGGCCTGTACTGGAGCAAAGTACCCGGCACCGAAGATGCCAAAACCATAGAGCCAGCCCGCGATTATGTATTACCGCTTGGCAAGGGTGCAGTTGTACTGGAAGCATCGCGGGAAGCAATTGATAACGGTGAATCCATCTGTATCATCACCTACGGCATGGGGGTGTATTGGGCAAAGAATGCTGCAAAACAATTCCCCGGCAATGTTGAGGTCATAGACATCCGCACCATATACCCGCTGGACGAAGCGCTGATATACCATACCGTAAAAAAACATGGCAAGTGCATTGTGCTCACCGAAGAGCAGTTGCGCAACTCCTTCTGCGAAGCCCTCGCTGGCCGCATAGCCCAGAACTGCTTCAAACATCTCGATGCACCGGTTCAAACCATCGGCGCACTCGACCTCCCCGCCGTGCCCATGAACATGGGCCTTGAATTCGCGATGCTTCCAAATGCCGATAAGGTAGCTGTGAGGATCGGTGAATTATTGAGCTGGTAAGTATTCTTTGAAAATGCGGAATAAAAGGGCCTCTTTGCAAAGAAGTACAACGACCGAGTGACAAAGGTCACCAAAGATACTACCACCTAAATGTCATTTATTTTCCAATTGACAATTTCAAGCGCTTTGATTCCTTTAAAATGCTTTGTGTTATTGGTTACTAATTGCAGGTCATTCGCAATCGCAACTCCTGCAATAAGCGTATCCGTGTGGCCTATGACTGTTCCTTTTTTACGGAATTCAGCTTGGAGAGCAGCCGAAACTTTCACACTATTGATTGTAAGCGGGATGATGTTATTAAGTTCTGTAAAGGCATTTTTTTAATTGCTTTTTTGCATCTTTATATAAAAGGCCGTTGAGTATTTCATAGTAGGTAATGATACTCAGACTAATGCTGTTATACTCGTGCAGGTTTGCTGCATATTTTCAATAACTTTTGGATTACCCCTAAAATATTCAGAAAGAATATCAGTATCAAGCATTACCGGCTTCATATTTCAATATTACGGTCAAAAAGTTTTGCCCTTGTGGCCTTTGTGTATTTCTTGAAATCAACATATTCTTTTTGAGGCATATCGCTGAAAGCACCTGCAAACGAAAGAATTTTTTTGCGTGAATTTTCTTTTTGCTTCGTATTGGTATTTAAGGAATGAACAAATTCATAAACCTCATCCAGGCGATTAGCAGGAAGGTCATTTATTTCCTTTAATATGGTATTTATCGCAAACATTTCAGTGAAATATTATTGTAAATGTACGGAACTTCCTTTTACTTGTTTTACCCCCTCATCGTTTTCAAAGCCACAGCCCACTTATTCAGCTCATTCAGCATCATATCCGCCGACTTATCAAGTCCCGGATCATTCATGAATTTGCCATTCTCATCAATATGCTTCGTAAATGCCGGGATGTGAACAGCCATAGAGATCGGCATCATATCGACAGCAGTTATCACGCTCTTCAGCATCTGCACAGCCCGTGTACCACCGGATACTCCACCATAGCTTACAAACCCGACTGCTTTATACTGCCATTCTTTATAAAGGAAGTCTATAGCGTTTTTTATCGTTGCCGGGTAGCCATAATTATACTCTGATGTTACAATTACAAAAGCATCTGCGGCATTTATTGCAGCGCTCCAGTCTTTCGTATGTTGGTGCTGGTATTTTTGAAATCGTGGATGTTCTGGTTCATCAAGAAACGGTAAGTTGATCACGGCAAGGTCCAGTACTTCAACATTAAATTCGGGATGCTTCCTGGCGATCTCCGTAAACCAGTTGGCAATGGCGGGCGCTTTGCGGCCAGGACGTGTACTTGCAATAATTATTTTCAGGTTCAGCATGGCGGTAAGGTAAAAGGTTAAGAAGTTAAGAAGTTGATAAGGCAAAAAGCAGGTAAAGTTATCTTATTATCGGTTTACAAAAAAAATCGGGCCATCTAAACAGATGACCCGATGAAATAATTGTAAGTTCTATTAATTCTTCCTGTCGCCAAAAAGCCTCATCAGAATAATAAACAAGTTGATAAAATCAAGGTAGAGGCTCAAAGCGCCCATTACCGCCAGCTTCTTTGTATCATTGGCCGAAGTGCCTTCGTACTCAAGGCCAGCGCCTATACGTTTCAGTTTTTGTGTATCATATGCCGTAAGCCCGGTAAATACAGCCACACCAACGATGCTAATGATCCAGTTCATACCAGAACTGCCAATGAACATATTTATAAGGCTGGCTATAACGATACCCACAAGGCCCATCATAAGCAGGCGGCCCATAGAAGTAAGGTCTTTGTCGGTAGTATATCCCATTACCGCCATTACACCAAACATTGCAGCGGCAGCGCCAAAACAACCGATCACCGAGCTTGTGGTATAAATAAACAGCAGCACACTAAGGCTCATGCCCATTGTAGTAGCGTAGAGCAAAAAGAACAAGGTAAGCAAAGGAGCGGAAAGCCGCTGGAATGCAAAGGACATGATCAATACGAAGATGATGGGCGCAAAGGAGAAGAACATGCCGAGGCCGGTCATACTCTTACCTGCCAAACCGCTCCGTAACACAACATCATGATACATCAGGCTGCTTAGCGATGCATCATAAGTGAAAAGAATGGCAAAAAGAGTGGAGATACCCAATGCCACGAACATCCACGCGAACACATTGGCCATAAATTTTTTAGCGACAACACCCGTGCCGCTCACCTGGTGACTATCCACAACTGTGTAGTCAGAGAATTCCTGTTGATTGTAGTTATTCATAAGTTTTTTAGAAAATTGTTACGTAAAGTTACACATATCACCGGAAAAAACGAGGGCCGTATAATTCGTTTTAACTTTTCAATAAACAACTTTTTGCCAGCTTATTCGCGACAAAAACTCCTGCTTCAGCATCGAAAAAACTGATTTATGTAAAGCCCCTAGTAATTGATTTCAACATCAAACCTCACCCGCTCTCTCTTCTTAGTAAGCACATGCCAGTTGCCATCATAAGCCACACTTGTGGGAAGTAATTTTTCACCTACCTGTTTTGTACGCACTTTCATGCGCACATTAAAATCATAAACGAATGTGTGGTACGAGAGTGAATAGTCGCGCGCCAGGATACTGTAATCACTCTTGCGAAACCAGGTGATGAGCTCATCATAAATCACCGCATGTTCGTAACCTTTTTTGGGGGTGATAGAAAAGACATAGCACTCCTGCCCCTCATACTCCTGTGCCGTTATTTTGAAGTTGTATTTTTCAGCTTCGCCGGCATCAAAAACAGATGCACGGTCTCCCATCAGCGGCACACCGCTTACTTTAGACCCTGGGTTGAAAATGAGTTGCTTCAGTTCATACTTGCTTTTTTCATTTTGCCCTATGCCGCGCTCCTCCATCGACCCGGCAACAATATCGCGCTCATTGCATATTGGGGCGGGAGCAAGAAACAGATAAGCGAAAAGCTCAGCCGTATAATAATTGTAATCCCCATTTCGTTTAAAAAAATCTCCTGTCGTTTTCTGTTCCAGTACCTTGGTTGTGCGGCAGCCGTTGGCGCGTACTTGCTGCGTTTTGCTATCCATTGACGCAATAACCTGATCGTTCCTGCCAAAAACAAGAAATTTGTTTACCGCACTATACGGCGCCAGGTGCATGCTTTTAAATGCTTTGTAAAATGTAGTGTCCGTTTGCACCCTGCGAATAAACGCTCCAATGTCAAAACCGCTTTTTATGGTAAATGTATCCAGCGATATGGGAAACTTAAAGACACTGATCGTATCCCGCGTTTGGGCATGACTATCCGCACATGAAAAGATGAGAATGAAGGGAGCCAAAAAATAGAACAGTATCTTTTTCAATTGCTTTTGTCTGTTCCATAAATCGATCAGCGAATCCATCCCATAAAAATACAAGGTTTTTGCCTTCGCCCGCCATAGCTTTAGCGAAGGCGGGAACTCACTACGAGCTAGCCTTCAGCAGCGTTTCGGCAATAAGCATATCTTCTGGTGTGGTCACTTTAATATTCTCCAGCGCACCATCAATAAGATGAATTGCAGTACCGTGGGCCTCCACCACATTCGCCTCATCAGTAAAGGAGGGCTGATATGGCTGCTGAAATGCGGGAAGAATGATCCTGGTAAGAAATGTTTGTGGCGTCTGAATTATGCGAAGCTGCTCCCGATTAATGGATTTCGAGCCGTCATTATCAATGATCCGTATGCTTTCCATCACCGGCACTACAGGTATTGCGCTACCCTTATCTAAAGTCTGCTGGTAACAACGCTGTATCAACTCTGGCGACAACAATGGGCGTACGCCATCATGCACAAACACCACTCCGTCGTCATTTACTTTTGCAAGGCCGTTTTGCACACTTTCATACCGCGTATCACCACCTGCAACCGTTGTTACATCTATGTTGCCCAGGTATGATTTAAGCACCGTCTTTGCACTGTTAAGCTGGTCTGGGGGCAATACAAGAATGATATGAATGCCCCGCAGCGTGGCCGCGAAAGCCTGGATAGCATAACACAGCAGTGGCTTGCCCAGCAATGGCAGGAACTGTTTTGGAACAGACGCACCCATGCGCAATCCACGGCCTCCTGCTACCACTACTGCATATTTCTTTATGTCGCTCATAGTGCCTATTTTTATTGGAACGGGTTTCGCAAACACAAAAAAACACAATTCCCATGGCTTTACAAAAGTATTCTTGCAAATTTCTTTTTATTATAATTATCTCCACATTCAACTTCGTATCATACGGGCAGGTAATTTACTCCACTAAGTACTCCAGTGATGCGAATGTAAAAGTCTATGTTACCCAATACAAAAGCGATGCAGACCTTGTGGTTTATAAAACACAATACAAGAGCGATGCTGATGGCAAGAATGGCATCTGGTATTTTACCGAATATCAAAGCGATGCGAAGAAGAAGATATATTTCACAGACTATAAAAGCGACGCCGATCTCGTGATTTACTTTACTGAATATAAAAGTGATGCAGGTTGGCAGGATAAGAGCAAACAGCAGAAAATGTACTAGCGCACTCCATTCCTTTTTCTTATACACTTATTCCTCCTACCAAATCATATCTGTATTTCGTATCTTTGCAGCTCATTTATGAGCAAGAAAGGAAAGGTTTTAGTGGCTATGAGCGGCGGTATAGACAGTACCGTGAGCGCACTTATGCTCCATGATCAGGGTTATGAAGTAGTGGGCATTACCATGAAAACATGGGATTATGCCTCTGCCGGTGGCGGTGGCAAAGGGAAGAAGGAAACCGGTTGCTGCAACCTGGACTCGTTCAATGATGCCCGTATGGCCGCCGTGCAGCATGGGTTCCCGCACTATGTGCTGGATATAAGAGAGGAATTTGGCAATCATGTGGTCGAGAATTTCATTGAGGAATATATCGCCGGCCGCACACCTAATCCCTGTGTGCTGTGCAACACGCATATCAAGTGGGCCGCATTACTGAAGCGCGCCAATTCGCTGGATTGCGACTATATAGCTACCGGCCACTATGTAAAGGTGCGAGAGGAAAACAACCGGCATGTACTATCTCGGGCTAAAGACCTCACTAAAGACCAGAGCTATGTGCTTTGGGGCTTGGGGCAAGACTGCCTGGGCCGCAGCATATACCCCCTGGGCGATATGCTGAAAACAGAGGTGCGGCAGCTCGCCTTTGATATGGGCTATGAAGACCTGGCCAAAAAAGCGGAGAGCTACGAAATATGTTTTGTACCCGATAATGACTACCGTGGTTTCCTGAAAAGGAACGTATCCGGCCTGGAAGAAAGGGTGAAAGATGGCGATTTTATACTGGCAGACGGTACCAAAGTAGGCAAGCATAGCGGCTACCCTTTTTATACCATCGGCCAGAGAAAGGGCCTGGAAGTTGCGATGGGCAAGCCCATGTTTGTGACCAACATACTCCCGGAGACCAATACCGTGGTCCTCGGCGAGATCCACGAGCTGCAGCAAAGCGAAATGATGGTACGTGGACTGAACATGGTAAAATATGCCGCAATACCGGATAATATAGAAGCAATAACCAAGATCAGGTATCGCGATCCCGGCACTGAGAGCATATTAACCAATGTACCCGGCGGCGTACATGTAAATTTTCGCCATTCGGTAAGCAGTATAGCCCCCGGCCAGTCGGCTGTAATTTATGAAGGTGATGACGTAGTAGCGGGAGGAATTATCCAGAAAGAAATGATACCGGGATAGTCGGATATCTTACGGTCTGTTCGCGCTTGGCGACCTTAAAAACTAAATGAGTTCGGGTAGCTATCAGGATGCGTCCCTGCCTGCCGGCAGCTATGCCTTACCCAAATTTTTGGTAGCGATATTATCAAGATATTTGGGGTAAAAAAAATGCATCAGATAGCTGTAAAGGATTTTCCAGGGTTGGATTTAGGTGATATTCGTCGTAATAATC
>CAIRTW010000110.1 GCA_903881585.1 uncultured Bacteroidota bacterium
CGCTACAGTGGCACCACGCCTGCAGCCTTTGCACGAAAGGCAAAGAAACAGGTTATGAAGGATTTTGTCGCGTTTAGCGCAGGTAAGGAGTAAGTTTCAGCAAGTGGATTATCATGCATCAATCGCGATGACTTTTGGGAATATAACGGTTATAAAAAACGCCGGTGCCCTTGGCATCCAGCCGGCCAACTATAACTCTGTCCGAACTATTTGATAATTCCAGATTTCGCCGTAAATGCTCATGTTCTCTTGCGCCAGCGGGAAGGCTCGCAACACTTTCCTGGTCAAGGTCAGCCAATTCTAATAGAAGTTTCGCAAGGGATCTTAACCCTTCCGGATCACCATGAATTAATACCTCATTCCAGTATTCTTTCTTACCCTCAAATTCATCTTCATTTTGGCCTGCAAATATATCTAAGCGCCCGGTAATTACTGATTTAAAGCGCTTCAGGTAGTCCGTCAGTTTGAAAGTTAAAATTCTTTAACAACATGGCTTTCGGCTTAATAGTTGATTTAATACCGTTAGCCTGGAGGATGGCACACGCGTATATGCCGTTGGCGCACATGGCATGATGGCCGAGAAAGCTGTGGTAGATAAAAGCCGGACTGTAAAGATACCTGATGGTGTGAGCAACTCGGCCGCTGCGGCACTGCCCAATGCGATCATGGGTTCGGCATTGGCACTAAAATTCCGGGCCAGAATGCAGCAGGGCGACACGGTATTGATCAACGGAGCAACCGGTTTCACAGGTAAAATAGCCGTTCAACTGGCTAAATATTATGGTGCAGGGAAAGTGATAGCGACCGGCAGGAACGAAGAGATACTGCAATCGCTGTTACGGGCAGGAGCAGATGAGATCGTTTCCCTGAAGCAGGATGACGCTGTAATAATCCAACACCTCAAAGACATCCATTCTATTACGCCGTTTGATGTTATCATAGACTACCTATGGGGGCACTCTGCCGAAATGATCTTGTCCATACTGAAGGGCAATGGAACTTTTTCGCACAGAACAAGGTATGTAACCATCGGCGGCATGAGTGGCGATACCATCCAGCTATCGTCTCAAATTTTGCGCAGTGCAGATATTCAACTTTCCGGATCGGGCCTGGGAAGCTGGTCGCGGGAGGAAATGGGCAAATTATTTACGGAAGTTATCCCGGAAGCGTTTCGGCTGGCGGCAGACAATAAACTGAGTATTGATACTGTTGATGTAAATTTCAACGACATTGCTAAACTGTGGCATGACGAAGCCCCGGCAGGTAAACGGATCGTAGTTACCATACCATAATTTGGCATTTTTCACCCGCGGCGTAATGTACACGCCCTTTCTTTGACAGCGCTAATAAAGCACCCACTCAGAGAAAGGCCGCTTTGTTTGCAATGATAACGGAATGTCTCAAAAAAAATATTTGCGTAGTCAAATAACTACGCTTATATTTGTAGCCAAGTAACTACGCAATGAATCTGAGACGAGATGTTTTTCAAGCTATAGCGGACCCGACGAGGAGGGCGATATTACTTCTTGTGGCCTCGCAGGCTATGACAGCCGGCGCTATAGCCGCAAACTTTGATACAGCAAGACCCACAGTCTCGAAACATCTGCAGATACTCACTGAGTGTGAGCTATTGACGCAAGAGCAGACTGGAAGAGAAATTTATTACCAGCTAAATCTAAATAAAATGAAAGAGATAGCCGAATTTATAGAGCCATTCCGCAAAATGTGGGAAGACAGATTTAATAAACTGGAAACGATAATGAAACAGTATAAAACAAAAAAATAGGAAACTATGGAACAGAAAACAAAGATCAATGCCGAAGACGGCAAGCAGGAATTATTGATCACAAGAGAATTTGACCTGCCACTGGAATTACTTTTCAGGGCTTGTGCCGAGCCAGACCTAGTGGAGCAATGGATGTCGAACCCCTACTCTACCACCAAGCTGTTGAAATTTGATGCGAAAAAGCACGGCAGCTACCAATTGCAGTCATCTGACGCACAGGGCAACGTGGTCTTTCGCGCCAACGGAGTGATACATGAATTTATACCTAACCGTAAAATCACAAGGACGTTTGAAATGGAGAATGCACCATTTGGTGTGCAATTGGAGATATATGAGTTTGAAGAACTTTCAGCAGAGAAGAGCAGGCTCAATATGCATGTCATATATGAATCAGGAGCGCTGAGAGACCAGGTACTGAAACTGCCATTTGCGCAGGGGCTGAATATGGCGCACAACCGCATAGAGGAAATAGCAAGCAAACTAAAATAAAACACCATGACAAAACGGAATAAAATCATCTATTGGGTTGCCACTGCCCTACTGGCTTTTGGTATGCTGCAAAGCGGCATATTTGCGGTACTCAGAACAAAACAATGGATCGACATAGTAACGCCATTGGGATACCCGCTTTATTTTCTGACCATATTAGGTGTGTGGAAAATACTGGGGGTCATTGCCATTTTAGTCCCACGATTCAAATTGCTGAAGGAGTGGGCCTATGCCGGTTTCTTTTTCGCTATGACGGGCGCTCTTGCTTCGCATTTGGCCGTTGGCGACCATAGTGTAAAAGCGCTTATCGGTCCATTTTTCCAGACTGTGTTTATTATTTTATCATGGTATTTCAGGCCGGCGGACAGAAAAATCGTTCTGAGAATCAATAACCATTCCTAACTTTAGGAACTAAGAAAATAGAAAAATGGAGATGAATCCCAAGGTTGATTGGTTTTTCGATAAAGCATCGGCATGGCAGGAAGAGTATGGATTGCTGCGAGATATTGTTCTTGATTGCGGACTGGAAGAAGAGTTGAAATGGGGATGCCCCTGTTACAGTTTGCAGAAGAAGAATGTAGTGCTGATACATGGGTTTAAGGAATACTGTGCGCTGCTGTTTATGAAAGGTGCACTACTCAAAGACCCCAAGGGGATACTGATACAGCAAACAGAAAATGTTCAATCTGCACGGCAGATCCGCTTCGCCAACGCGAAAGAAATAACGAAGCTCAAAACGACGCTGAAGGCCTACATACATGAAGCCATAGAAGTGGAAAAAGCCGGCCTGGAGGTGAAATTAAAAAAGACATCGGAGTATGCTGTGCCTGAAGAGTTTAAAAAAGCACTGGACGAAAATCCTGCTTTAAAAAAAGCGTTTAAAGCCCTGACACCGGGCCGGCAGCGGGGATACCTTTATCATTTTTCGCAACCCAAACAATCTAAAACCCGCGAGGCGCGCGTGGAAAAATACACACAGCAAATACTGGACGGGAAAGGGTTTGATGATTAGGTAGATACTCCCCGCCGAAAACTAAAATAATATATTTCAGGAAATATCGCCAGCAGTCCCGTAAAAAAGTTACCAAAAATTGGTGTTTTTATTTAAAATTAAAAGTTATGAGGAAGAACACTTCCGTTTCTCTTGGGGATCATTTTGAAAGCTTTATTGAAGGCAGCGTAACCAATGGCAGATACAAAAATGCCAGGGAGGTGATACGTGCGGGTTTAAGGCTTTTGGAAGAGGAAGAGGATCGTGTTATTGTATTGAGAAACGCCATAAAGAAAGTTATTGATAGTAAATTGGCTGTAAATTTTGATCCTGCGAAACATCTTCAAGCTTGAAGGTCAGCCCGAAAAGCAAATGGTTAAATATTGAGCCCACGATTGAAAACTTACCACGAATGATAATTGGAAAGGCATTTGAAAATTAGTATATCCCCGCCACGTCTTTAGTTTCAAATAAGTTTGCATCCGAAATACTTACCAACAATACATTCAAAATGAATACAGCCCTATGGGTAATACAAGGCCTTTTGTCTGCTTTCTTTATTATGCCGGGTCTTGGTAAAATAGGCAGCAGCAAGGAAAAACACATAGCAGACGGCCATGTTAAGCCAGGGGCATCAATAGTGCCCATCCGGGTGCTCGGCGTGTTGGAGCTGCTGGGCTGCGTGGGAATTATTGTACCATGGCTTATCGGCATAATGCCTATCCTCAAGCCTATTACGGCCGTTTGTTTCTGCCTGATCATGGCGGCAGGGCTGTTGAACCATGCCCGCAAGCAAGAATATAAAATGCTGCCAATGCTGACCATTGTTCTCGTGCTGGCCGCAATAGTCGCATATTTTAGATTCAGAGCATTTTAAGAAAGCGTAAGTTTTTTTCACTCCCAAAAGTAAATCCTCGTGCAAAAAGGATGTGTATTTATATAGAGACAGTAGGGCTTTTGTCACTCCGCGCATATTAAAAACTGATTTTATCTATAGATTTGTAACACACCTTTTAATTACCCCCAACAGACACATGCCACCAATTCAAAAAAACACGGTTGAAAATAATACAGACGCCTATTGGAGTGTACCCGTGGAAAACACGCTTGCAGCACTACAGTCATCAAGTGCCGGATTAACAAGTAGGGAAGCTGAAAACAGGCAGAAAACCTATGGCCTCAACCAGACGGCAACACCATCTTCATACAGTGATGTAAAACTCTTTCTTCAGCAATTCAAGAGCCCGATAACGCTCATGTTACTAGGTGCCTCTACCCTGTCGCTGTTCCTGGGAGACCCTACTGACGCCGTCATTATTTTCATCATTGTGGGCATCAGCAGCGTGCTGGGCTTCTGGCAGGAAAAAAGCGCAGGAGATGCGGTAAAAAAACTCCTGTCGCTGGTGGAGATAACTGCCAATGTATTAAGAGACGGAAAATTTGCAGAGATACCTTTGAAACAAATTGTTCCCGGAGACATTGTGGAGCTAAATGCCGGAGATGTTATTCCCGCCGATTGCCAATTGATCTCATCCAATGAGCTGTTCACCAATGAGGCTGCATTCACTGGCGAGACCTTTCCGGTAGAAAAGAAAACAGGCGCAATAGCAGCTGATAGTCCGCTTGCGGCGCGCTGCAATATGCTGTTCATGGGGTCGAATGTGATCAGTGGCGCGGCAACTGCGCTGGCGGTAAAAACGGGGTTAAAAACAGAGTTTGGGCATATCTCTGCAAAACTAAAAGAAGCACAACCGGAGACGGATTTTGAACGAGGTATACGCCGGCTGGGCTACCTGTTGATGCAGCTTACGACCATCATGCTGGTGGTTATCTTCTTTGTGAATACATTGATGCATAAACCCGTTATCGATTCATTTTTGTTTGCGCTTGCATTAGCGGTGGGACTAACACCCCAGTTGCTGCCGGCGATCATTAGCGTGAACCTGGCGAAAGGTGCGCGCAGGATGGCGGGACAAAAAGTGATCGTGAAGCGACTGAGCGCTATAGAAAGCCTTGGCAGCATGAGTGTAATGTGCTCTGACAAGACCGGAACGCTGACAGAGGGAATCGTTACCCTTGATTCGGCGCTTGATGCATTTGGTAAGCCATCGGACGAAATATTATTCCTGGCGGGCGCCAACTCTGCACTGCAGCAGGGGTTCCAGAATCCTATCGATGTAGCTATTATAGAAAAAGCACCGAAAGATGTGCAGTCGCTGAAACGGGTAGACGAGATACCTTATGACTTCATCCGCAAACGCCTCGCTATTCTTACTGCCCTACCTGCCGGAAATACGCTGATCGTAAAAGGTGCGCTGAACAATGTGCTGGAAGTGTGCACTACGGTAAAAACAGCAAGTGGCAATATTGAGGACATAAAGCAACACTTACCGGAGATACAGAAACAGTACCAGCAATTCAGCGATAATGGGTACCGCACCTTGGGGCTCTGTGTGAAGCTGATGCCGGGCATCACCACTATCACCAAGGCCGATGAGGCTGGGCTCACTTTTGCCGGCTTTCTTACTTTTTATGACCCGGTAAAAAAAGACGCAGCTGACATAGTAAAGCAACTGAAAGATATGGGAATTAGTCTAAAGGTAATCACAGGTGACAATGCCCTTGTTGCAAAACACATCGCCGGTATCATGAACCTGGACAACCCTGTTGTGCTGACAGGCAACGATATACGGATGATGAGTGATGATGCGCTGTTCAGCAGTGTAAAGAACACACAGATATTTGCAGAGATAGAACCGAATCAGAAAGAAAGAATAGTGCTGGCGCTTAAAAAGTCCGGCTGCGTGACTGGTTATATGGGCGATGGCATTAACGATGCCAATGCGCTACGAGCCGCAGATGTGGGTATATCTGTAAATACAGCCGTAGATGTTGCCAAAGAAGCAGCGGACCTTGTGCTGCTCGACAAAGACCTGTCGGTATTAATAAATGGCGTAAAGGAAGGACGGAGAGTGTTTACCAACACTATAAAGTACATCTTTATGGCCACCAGCGCCAATTTCGGCAATATGTTCAGCATGGCGGGGGCGTCTTTGCTGCTACCGTTCCTGCCACTGCTGCCCAAACAAATTTTGCTGACCAACCTGATGACCGACTTCCCATCAATGGCCATAGCGACCGACAATATTGATCTCGAAGACTGCATCCATCCCCGAAAGTGGGACATTGCATTCATACGCAGGTTCATGATATTTTTTGGATTGCTAAGCTCCGTGTTTGACTATATAACTTTTTGGGTATTGCTCCATTTTCTAAAAGCAGGAGCCGACGAGTTCAGGACCGGATGGTTCCTTGAGTCGGTGGTATCTGCAACGCTGATCGTATTGGTCATCCGCACACGCAATTCATTTTACAAAAGCCGCCCCGGGAATTATCTGCTTCTCGCAACACTGCTGGTCGTGGCATTTGTTGCGGTACTACCCATGATGCCATTTGCAGGTGCATTAGGCCTGGTAGCGGTTCCGCCTGTGTTCTACCTTGCTATGCTGGTTATTGTATTGGCATACCTGCTGTGTACAGAAGTGGTAAAGAAATTTTTCTTCCGGCGCCTGTAGTGAGTGAACCCTACCAGCAACACGGAGCGAACGCGGTTCCCTGATTTCACAGTAACGATTTTAGTACAAAACAAGAGGGCTGCACCCGAAAAAGTGCAGCCTTCTTATTTTATCTGAAATGCTGTGATTATTCTCAAAAACAGATCATAGCTGGTAGATGCTCTTATAAAACTTCAACTCAGCAGGCGAAGGGTTATAGGGCTTATGGGTTCTGCCCAGGCGATTACGTTGTGTAAAGTACAGGTCGGTAATATCTCCTCCATTGGTTTGTAAGATCACTATATCGGGTTCTGAGTATTTTGCTTTTTCTCTCCACAAGGAGAGATAGTCATCTATGGTATAAGCAATGATGCCGGTATTCATTACTTCAGCATCTGGAAAACGTTGCTGTAAAACCGCGCTGATCGTAAATTCATTATTCAGGTACGGACAATAAAACCCGGAATCGCCAAGCATAAGTATATGCTTTTTCTTTTTAGGGAATTTAATATCATGATCCATACGCACACCCTGCGAGTTGGCTTTTACATGGTAAGGCATATCTTTTCCACCATCCAGTATTTCGTCATCATTTGGCGGCAGGTCGCCAAATGTTGGAGACCTTTCCTTATCCTTATAGGTCGTAGTGCTGGTGTTACTGTAGTATTTCTTTATTATCGGCTCAAGATGGTCTGCAATAAAGATGGATCCTTTCTTGGACCAGTGCCCGTCTCTTGGCACCTGGGTGATCACCCTTGCATCCTGGCTGGCAACAAGTGAAGTAAAGTCGACACACTCCTGCCCCATCTGTTCGCAGATGGACTTAATATAAGGTATGCCATACCTGTTTGGAGCTTGTAAGCCGGAACCGGATTCATTAGTAATGATAACCACCACAAACTTTGCGCCGGTAGCTTCCACTTCTTTCTTTAAGCTGGCCAATTCATCTTTATACCGCTTCTTTAGTTCGGTGTATAATGGTGTTCCATCTCCGTTTTCCAGAATACGTTCGTCAGGTATTTTTGGATAGTCGTGAGTCAGCTGTTCTACCTTCCTGGCGTTGTCTTCGTCCGCCCGCTCCTGGGCTGCTTCTTTACCGGTAGTTGAAGAAGTATGCTTCTCTTTACAGCTATGAATAAATGGGACTGCCGCTATTATCAGCGCGAGGCTTATTTTTTTTATTTTCATTTCAGTGCATTTACGATAACAATAGTCTTCTATTTTAATAAAGTACAATTCTACGATGAACTTTTGGGTAATTGTGTATCTGCAATTAACTTTTTTTTGCGGATACAAAACGCATTGTTGTCTTTATCTTATCTGTTATGGCTATATAGGCGTTGTTACAGACTCAAATGTTAGTATGCACGACGTATATTTTTTCGCGCCCTTTATCGCTGTCTTTAGCCGCTTTTTGAAGCTTGTGCCGCCTGTGAGCATCAACGAGTCTATCGTTTTAAGTAGCACTAAAAAGTGATATGGATAGAAACTCATTGATTTGCCTTGGTTTCGATAAATACCAAAAAAATTGAGGCCGCTAAGCTATTACCAATGGTACATCCCTTTATAAAAGATAGTGATGTTGATTTTCTTATTGAACCATTAGAGGAAGCAGACGAGCCAGACCCCGCTTTCCGGAGAAAAATTCTCGGGGGTTTGTATTATGCACTTAGCGACCTTCTGCACCGAAAGGTGGATATGGTCGCAAAAAGAAGCCTTACTAACAAGTATTTTATCCAAGAAGTAAATCTTACTGCCGTTCCGATTTATGGATAAGTAAATCTATTTGTATCGATAACAGTAGTATCAATAGTATTGCCATTGTGGTTGATAAGGAAGTTCTGTATGTCGTTGATAAATGGCATACCAAAAATTCCGAAATATTCATAATACACACAAATGACAACTACGCTTGCAGATAGTTGTATCAATCGGTTAACCTTTTTTCTTTTTACGATAATATTGATAAGTATGTTGGCAATAAAGGACGGAAAAGCTAAGGCAAGCACTAACGAGACGCCACTAAGCGCCAGCCAGCCATGTTCGCTAAATATCATACACCATAAGCCGTAACAAAACGATGCTAAGGCTAAAATAAAAAGTGGGGATATGTATTTTTTGATCCTTTTCATGGTATCGGACTTCAAATGAATAAACAAGCTACCCTTCCATCAAATCCCTGATAACTACAGATGCCAGCGCGCCACCAAAAGCGGCAGGCAGATAAGACATAGTGCCATACGCAGACTTTTTGAAATTAGTGCCGTCTGTGAGCATCAGCGATTCCTTGTCATTTTCTTCTGGAGAGAATACCACTTTTACGCCCTTTCTCATGCCATAACCTTTCAGCTGCTTGCGGATCTGCTGGGCAAAAGGGCAATTGTATGTTTTAGAAATGTCGGTTACCTGCAGTTGCGTGGGGTCCACCTTTCCGCCAGCGCCCATAGAGCTTACGAGGCGCAGACCTTTGGTGTATGCCGCCCTGATGAATGTGAGTTTTGGTGTAATGCTGTCTATAGCATCCACCACATAATCCAGTTGCCCGCTTAGTAGTTCATCTACTTTTTCCGGCATTATGAAATCCTTTATCACATGCAGTTGCAGCTCGGGGTTTATCTGCATCAGCCTGTCGGCCATAATATCTGCTTTCATCTGACCATGATTGGTGGCAAGGGCCGGCAGTTGCCTGTTGCGATTGCTGGGGTCCACTTTGTCGCCGTCCACTATGGTCATCTCCCCTACTCCGGAGCGTGCTATAAACTCGGCAGCAAAAGAACCCACACCGCCAAGGCCCACTACCATCACATGCGATGCTATCAGCTTATTTAATCTGTCCTTCCCTATCAGTAGCTCTGTGCGCGAAAGCCAGGCAGTATCTGTCATCATTTGCTGTACTTAAAAACGGTTGCGAAATTTTGTTGCACCTGCAAAATAACCGCTTCTTCGCTGATTTGCCTTATTGAAGCGGCGGCCCGGTAAATATCATAGATTGGAACCTCTGCATTATCTGTTTCCAAAAAGCACCGGTCTGCTGGCATTTGCTTTAGCGCGTCCGCAGCGGGTGAACCGTTTTTAAGAATTGCTGCCCCAAAGGACAGGTAAATCCCTCTGCCGATGAGTGCTTCTGCAATGCTGCCTTTTTTATTAAAGCCATGAACAACAACAGGAACTGATGGTGGTTGCCCATCAATGATCTTAATGAGCTCATCGAATGCCCGCACACAATGAACGATAAGTGGTTTGTCTAGTTTATTAGCCAGACCTATTTGTTGCTTAAAGACGTTGACTTGCAAATCGCAGTCTGTATGGCAAAGTTTGTCCAGTCCACACTCGCCTATTGCCAGCACATTGGGCAGGTCTGCAAGTTTGGTCAACACCGGCAACAGTTGTTCTCTATTTTCCAGGTGCCACGGATGTAGCCCCAAGCTACACAGAATGCCAGTTGATGCCCGCTCAAAATCGTCATACAGATTCTGGACAGATAGTGTCGCATCGTCATGAGCAGAATGATGGGTGTGGATGTTGAAGTACAATTCTTAAATTTTAAGATCGGGGGATTACCCTGTGCGCAAAGTTATCAACTATATAGTTCCACAGTTTCCTCCGCTATCTTAATAACATCTATTATCCGCCGGTCGAGGTCATGAACAGCCCGGTCTATCTGGGGCCATACGTCGCTATAAAATTCTTCCAGTCCCACATCTTCATGTATGCTCATTCCGCCCATTACGCGTGCGAGTGGCTCCCTCAGGTAATGGGAATTGTATTGGATCAATTCCAACAGCTTTTTATTCGCCTGTATGAGCTTGATATTTGCGTCCTGCAGCTCCAGTGTGCGCATCTGTATTATCTTGTCTTGCTCGGCAACCAGCTCCTCTATCACTTTTTTCTGCTCTATGATTTCAACATTGCTGCTTTTCAATTCAATATTGCGGAGCTGGTATATCTCATTGTCTCTTTCTTTCAGCTCCAGTTTCCTGATGATCTCCGCCTGTTCATTAGCCTTCTGCGAGGCGAAAAGCTCCTGTTCCTTTTTAAGCAATGCCGACACTGCCCGCTGGTAAGATACAGCCAGCACTATACCCCACAAAGCGACAAGTATAAAGCACAATATCGAATTCGAAAAGTTTAAGTAATCCGCGCCCATCGTCCCCAGGTTAAATAGCGGAGGCCTGTTCTTAATAAACTTATCGATATACAGGTAACTAAGCATGCAGCCTATGCAAAGCCCCATCTTCACCACCCATGGTTCATTGTATTTCAAAAAAGGGAGCAACGCGATCAGCGGGATAAAATTCTGGAACCCCATGCCCCAGCCCAGCATTGTGACCGCCAACACCTGGTGCAGATTCACCTCTACAAGCCCGATAACCATAGCCAGGACGTGGTAGCCCCGGCGATTTAAAAAAAGCGCAACAACATAACACAGTATGCTGGGAAGCTGGGCACATAACAGCGCTTTCTGCCCGATCAAATAAAAGACAACTATCCACGAAACGTGGAGTATCAAAATAAGTATATATGCAAGGTTGGAGATATTATAAAACCAGTAATTATCAGGCTCAACATTTGACGGTATTGTGCCAAAGAAAATGTAGAGCCGCTTTAACCAACCAGGAAGGAAACTATCAAGTGTAATTTTTATATCCATGCTTATGCCCCGTTAATATAAACCAGAACCAAAGTAAACGCATTTTTAATTGATTTTCATATAGATATTAATTAAACCAAAAAATAATATTACAATATCCTGCTCCCCATCTTTCATCTACGTAAATAAAGAAGCGATAGATTTATAACTAGTTACATTTTTTTTAGTATGTACTTAAATGCAGAGCTTCCCATGGCATCATTTTCAAGAATTTTCTTACCTAAATTTGGCATGCAAATCACAACATGGAAACAGTAAAACCCAACGACCGCAATTACACCAGCATCAGCCCTTCGGCAAAAGTTTTACTGCTGATGAAAGGATATACAAATATTCCTTTCGCCCGGCAGGCAGCGGAGATAATGACATCGCCCGAAAAATTCTCACCCGACTATGACAAAGAGCCGTTTACTTTTTGTATCAGGGTGGCACATTTTGAGATGCGATACCAGAGCATTGACCAGTTACTTTCAGAGTTGGCGGTGAAGAATATCATCGAATTATCTTCCGGCTTTTCATTCCGAAGCGTTGCTGCTGTTGAGCAACAGGATGTGCACTATATTGATACAGACCTTGCGGAAGTAATAGAGAAGAAAAGAGAACTAATAGGTGAGTTACAGGTGGGGCTACCTGAACCAAAAGGAAAACTTGAAGTACTTCCACTTAATGCGCTGGATGAAGAAAGTTTTAATGAAGCAGTAAACCGTTTTTCTGAAGGACCTGTTGCTATTATAAATGAAGGCCTGTTAATGTACCTGGGTTGGGATGAAAAGAAACAGTTGTGCTCTATCATCCACAAAATATTAGTACAAAGAGGCGGCTACTGGATAACGGCGGATATTTACATCAAGACACCGCCAGCTCCGGATGCCTTCAAAATGAATGATGACTTTCAAAAATTCCTGGATGAGCATCAAATTGACGACAATAAATTTGACAGTTTTGAAGCTGCAGAATTGTTCTTCAATGAATGTGGTTTTGAAATTGATAAAGAAGCAGAACCAGACTACAGCAAGACAAGTGTATTGCCATACATCATAAAGAAAATGCCCACCCAATTCCAGCAATCAACAACCAAGCCAGTTAAGTTCCATACGACGTGGCGACTGAAGATTTCTGGCGATCTGGGAAAGGAGTGATATCTTACCTCATCTTCGTTGCATCCACTTGCTGCGGATTGCCCATTTTGCCAGACTGGTAGTCGCTGATGCATTTTCTGATCTCTTCTTCTGTGTTCATTACAAAAGGCCCATAGGCAAATACAGGCTCATTGTGCGGCTTGCCGCCAAGCATTAATATTTCCGATTCGCCCTCGCTAAAAACGTTAACCAGGCTTTCGCCCCGCTCATAGAGCGCTACCTGGTTTTGATCTATCTGTTTTCTGCCCTCGGTTTCTATTTCCCCTTTTATCACATAAATAAAGGCATTGTGCTGCGAGTCGGTAGGGATGCTGAGCTTTGCGCCTGCTTTCAATTGAATATGAAAATAAAAGACCGGAAACATCGTTTCCACCTGCGATCTTGCGCCAAACAATTCACCAAGCACCACATTGGCAGAGAAGTGAGGTTCATTGATCTTCGCCATCTTTTCGGGGTGGAAAACTTCGGTAGCCGGCGCCACCTGTTTGTATTTCGATGGCATGTTCAGCCATATCTGGAAGCCATGATACAGGCCGCCATCATCATACAAGCCCTGCCCCGTTTCCTCCATGTGTATCGCTCCCCGACCAGATGTAAACATCATAAAATCGCCCTCCGCTATCTGCAGGTCGTAGTTAAGGCTATCGCGGTGATGGCCATTACCCGAAAGAAAATAAGTAGTTGGAATAATTCCCGCATGAGGATGGGCGTCCACCCGCAGCGGCTTTTGCCGGGGATCTATCTTAACAGGTCCAAATTCATCGAAGAAAACATAAGGCGACACATAATCGTTATTGTCTCCGGCAAACGAGCGCAGTACCGGTAATGTGCCAACCATGGTTTTGTTGGCGGTGATCACCTGATGCACTTTCCTGCCCTTCCCATCCAGCAGGCCTGAGGCTGCCCTCAGCACATTGGGGATCGCAATTGATGCGCCGATGATGGCTGACCCTTTTATAAACTCACTGCGTTTCATAAGTTACGTTTTGGATGGTGAGCTATCCGGCCTGTCCTCTACTGCTTCATATAGGTCTCTCCCGTGAAAGTTATTTTGCTCCCATCGTCGGAAATTGTAAGAGGGGTTCCCCCAAATGCAAAGTCAACCATTATTTTGTTGCCCTTTCCTGATGTAACTGTATAACGCTTATTGCCGCTCTCATCCTTTTTCTCGGTATAAGTATTGACAATAAAAAAATCCCCATCCTTATATATTTCTATCAAATGGTTCGGGTCATGAATATCTTTCCAATGGCCCATAAAGGCGCTTTTCACCTCGGGCGGCGTTGCTTTTACTTCACCGGTCTGGCCGTAAGACAGGCTGGATGAGCCAATTGCCAAAATGAAAATTAAAGCAGCAAGAAAGATCGGGGAAGCAAGTCTGTTTTTCACAATTTTTTCTTTTAAGTATTGAAAGACAAAGTTATATTTTTTTCGCTACTCCTTTACAAACTTCCTGACGGCATCACCATTCACCTTCACAAAATAAACCCCACTGGGTAGGCCGGATATATCTATCGCCAGCAGTTGCAGGTTACCCGTCGGCAATTCTGTATCTACCACTTGCCCTAAAAGATTACAGATCACTACTGACCTTATCTGTTCGCTGGCCTTAATATTTATCTTGTTGCTGGCCGGGTTAGGGTAAACCGATAGGGTGCGTGCCAGCCCTAATTGCGGTACACTGGCAGCAATTGTATGGTCGGCTTTAATAGTGCTCCAGATACCACGGCCATAGGTACCTGCCCATAGCTGGTTGGTGCTATAGTTGATCTGCAGGTCCTCCACATGCACTGTTGGCAGGTTGGTGTTGTACAGCGCCCACTCGGTCATGGTGGTGTCTTTGTAAAAAACCGCCACATCAGTTCCCAGGTACTTCGTACGCGAATTAGAATCTATCACCATGCAGTCCACAGATATGTCCGGTAGCGTTCCTGATTCATTTGCCCAGGCATGGGTAAGCAAGTTATAGCTCCTCACCTTGGGCACGCCATACCAGGGACAAGTTACCCAGAAGTGATTCTCGTCCTTCGGGTCCACTACAAGATCAGAAATATAATTAGTGAATGGCAAAGCGATGGACTGCCAGGTAACACCGAAATCGGTGGTATATTGTATGTAAGGCGTCCACACCGTGTAGTCAAAATACGTTACGTACATATAGTTCTGGTTCGAGGGGGCCATTACCAGCCGGTCCACGGTGCTGTTAGTATCAAACACCGGCGAGATGGAGGTCCAGTTGACTCCGTTGTCGGTAGTAAAATAAACCTGCTTATAAGCCAGCACTATGGATGCCGTATCCGATGGCAGCAGCACATATGGAGATGTCCACCCGCCAGCATCATGAAGTGTGTCCGTCATGTTGGTCCAGGTAGTTCCGGCATCACGTGTTATTAAAACAGTTCCGTTCTGGTAGCTCGCATACCACATGTTATTAGGGTCACCATAATTGATAAGCGGTTGCATTCCATCGCCACCAACGAGATCAGCTGTGGCGCCTGCATCCACCATTTTGGTGCCATCGTCCTGGGCGCCGCCTATGCAAAACGACACATCATTATTAACAGCTATCCTGTAAAACTCGGTAATACCCAGCCCGTCTGTAAGATCGGTCCAGGGCTGGGTCACAGGTCCATAGTTTTTATATATGCCGCCGTCACAGGTTTCAAAAAGCGCATTGGTGAGTGGGTTGTAGGCCAGGCAATGCTTATCGGCATGAACCGTTTCAACGCCGGCAATCCCGCCATACCATTGGTTGGCCAAGGTCCAGCTGCTGCCACCGTCATCAGAGAAAAAAGTATTGACGCCGCCAATAGTCACCTCATTAGGATTCGTCGGATTCATAGCGATGCAGAGATCATACCAACCCTGGCCGCCACAACTTGTTGTTGGCAGGCTAAGCTCATAACCCAGCAGATCATTGGTGCAGGTAGTATCATCGGTAAACAATGGAAGATAGCTAACGCCATAGTCTGAAGAACTGTAAATGCCCTTTAGCCCGGAGCTATTATTAGATACCAGCGCCTTTACGATCGAAGGATCGGCCGGGCATACTGCCACATTTATCCGTTGTGCGCCCTGAAGGCTTGTTACGGCTGCCCATGTACTCCCACCGTCTGCCGAGCGCATGATCTGGGCAGATGTATCCGTGTACATGGTACCATAAACTATTGCAGTATCCGCAGGATTGTAGATGATCTGTTTAAAATTGCCACTGTTAATGCTGGTCCACGTGAGGCCTGCATTATTTGTTTTGAAGAGCCCATTGGTGGCAGCCAATATCATGGAAGTAGTATCCAATGGGTTGATAAGCAGGCAATGCGCGGTATAGTATGATGATACAGGCCAGCTAAGCCCGGTTACAGCCCAGGAAGCTCCCCCATCGTGTGTAACGATGACACCGGAACTATAGGCATCCCCATTGTCGCCATCACCGGTGGCTAGATAAACAGTATTACGGTTTATTGGGTTGATCTTAATATCTGCCACTCCCAGCGTAGGCATGAAGCTGTATAATGGGTTCCAAGTATTACCGCCATCTGTTGTTTTCCATGTGTTGCTGCCAGCTGCGCCAATGTAAAATGTGTTCGAGTCGACGGGGTCGAAAGCCACAATGTTTATGCGTCCTAATCCCCAATAGCCATGCTGGGTAACGCTTGGCCCCTGAAACACCCAGCTGCTCGGGATAGCCGTAGTGCGCGCCCCGCTGTGCTCTTGCTCCCGCAGATATTGCTGCCAGTTATCCACCACCCGGCCGGGTGGTACCATGTATCCATCCTTGTCCAGGTGCATCTTCCAGTAGTTGTTCCACACCTGAAATAAGTGGTCTTTACCTTCACCCACTTCTTTGCCCTCGCCCGCCTCTTTGCCTTCCGGCTCCTGCTCTTCATTTCTCCCTGCGGCATATTCGCGATAGCGTTCCAGCGCATCAGCATACTTAACAGGGCCATTGTTGGTGGCTGGCATCCATGGCTGCGCCTGCAATAAATACTGCGCGAACACAAAAACAGTAACGAGTAGTAATTTCTTCATAAGTATAAACTTAGTGCAAATATATGGGGAATGTTTAAGCAAAGTAGCTTCCGACTGCTCTGGCACGGTTTTACGGTAATCATATAAAACCAATATTATGTCACAAACAAGCGAAGAACGTAAGAAGGCTTACGATGAACAAGACAAAGAGATCACCGACCTGCAAAAAAAATACAATGTAGATACGCAGGAGGTGCTAAATGCCGTAATAGATTCAGATAACGACCTGGAGAAAGCAGAGGAATATCTGAAGAAAAGAACCGAAAAATAATTGAGCAATTTATTATTACCAGGCTGCCGGAAATGGCGGCCTGGCTTCGCTTTTTAATGAAGCCAGATATACACCATTATCCCCGCAGATAAAGCTTTGATATTTTGCGCGTAATTTTACCAAAGCAAGTGGAAAATCAAAGGAACATTTATGGAGATCGGAATTGACAGTTTTGCAGCAGCAAGAGTAAGCAAAGATAATGACCAGGACAAAACCGCATTGGGCGAATTGCTGGAACGTATGGAACTGGCTGATAAAGTGGGCCTTGATGTATTCGGTATCGGAGAACATCACCGCAAAGAATTCCTGGATTCTGCGCCTACAATGATCCTTGCCGCCGCTGCTGCGCGCACAAAACGCATTCGGCTTACCAGCGCAGTAACCGTGCTGAGCGCGGCAGACCCTGTGCGGGTCTTTCAAAACTTCGCCACCCTGGACCTGATCTCCGGCGGGCGCGCCGAAATGGTTGTTGGCCGTGGATCATTTATTGAGGCATTCCCTTTGTTTGGCTACGACCTCCATGACTATGATGCGCTGTTCTCCGAAAAACTAGATCTTTTACTGAATATCCGCAACAACGAAACAGTTACGTGGTCTGGTAAATTCCGTCCGGCGCTAAAGAACCAGGCCATATACCCACGGCCATTGCAAAACCCTTTTCCCATATGGCTGGGCGTAGGCGGCACACCTGAATCATTTGTAAGAGCCGGTATGCTCGGCCTCCCACTGATGGTGGCGGTGATAGGTGGTGAAACGCACCGGTTTCGCCCGCTGATAGACCTGTACAGAGAAGCAGGGAAGAAAGCAGGGTATGCACCGGAACAATTAAAAGTGGGACTGCACTCACTTGGGTACGTTGCCGATACAACAAAAGAAGCCGTTGCTGACTATTATCCCGGTTATGCCGAAACGTTTACGAGAATAGGGAAAGAGCGGGGCTGGCCACCAGTGACAAAGGGGCACTTTGATGCGCAGAATGGCCCCAGGGGGGCATTGCTGGTTGGCGGACCTGAAGAAGTAGCCGAAAAGATAAAACGCCATAGCGAATCGCTGGGCGGCATTTCACGGTTTAGTTTCCAGATGGATAATGCGGATCTGTCGCACGAAAAATTAATGCATTCTATCAGGCTGATCGGCGAAAAAGTGATACCGATTGTCCGGGGATAATGAAACTGTTTGCACTCTCAGTTTCCATTTCTCTTTAAACAGCATCAGGAACGCCGCAACAATAACACCAGAAAAAACATACATCCTTTTTTATGTACTAAAAAACATTATCTTTAATTCAGCTTTCACTAATACGACTCTGATTATGGCAACTGCAAAAAAGAAAACTGCAAAAAAAGCAACTAAAAAACCTGTAGTTAAAAAAGCTGCAGCTAAAAAAAAATGCAGTGAAGAAAACAGCGCCGAAAAAAGCAGTCGCAAAAAAGAAAAGCCCCGCTAAGAGATCTGCACCGATTATGGAAAGGGCTACTACGGTGAATGCCTACCTTACATTTAACGGCGATTGTGAAGCAGCCTTCAACCTCTACAAGTCCGTTTTTGGAGGTGAGTTTATTTACTTTGGACGGTTTAAAGACGTGCCCGGTTCTATGGAAGGAAACAGGGTGAAGGCGGAGGATGCAGAAAAGATCATGCACGTTTCCCTGCCGATCAGCAATGAGACGATACTTATGGGTAGCGATACCTCGGAGGCTATGGGGCAGAAAGCAACAGCAGGCAATAACTTTTCACCTTCGGTGGGCACCGGGAGCAAAAAGGAAGCAGACAGATTATTTAACGGCCTCTCCAAGGGTGGCAAGATAACAATGCCTATGAACAGTGCATTCTGGGGCTCCTACTTCGGAATGTTCACAGACAAATTCGGAATTCAATGGATGATCAGCTTCGTTCAAAACAATAACTAAGATTGATC
>CAIRTW010000111.1 GCA_903881585.1 uncultured Bacteroidota bacterium
GTGCTTTCAGCCGACAAAATGGAAAAACGTGTCAAACTCGGTAAGGGTTACTATTCCTTTTTCCCGTACTGCGGTCTTTTTTGCCGCGCGGAACATATGCTGCCATAACCCGCTGATAAACCCTTTTGTGGTATCCCGGGCAAAGGAGGTGGTTACGTTTCGCACATTTTTGTTGGGCATGGGGTTGCTAGGGTAAAGCACCAGTGCGCTGCCCACAAAGGCCAGAACACCCTTTTTTCCTTCACGCATTTTTGTGTCAAACTTGAAAAGGGATATTTTCAGGTCCTGGTACAGAACGGTGAATTCACCTTTGCCATAAGTCTCATCGCCGGTAATATTCATATTCATCCTGTTGAGGTGAAAGGAGGTTACCTTGACAATGGTAAACACCTGGGCTTGCGGGGTTACATCATTGCCATCCAGGTTGGTAACATATCCATCCACGGTATAGCGCCCGGTGCTGTCCGTTAGCGGCAGCACAAACGTCACATCCATATCGCTTTTGTTCATGAACTTGCCTGCAAGTTTTATGATACAGTCTTTCCGTTTGGCAATGGCGTGCGGCAGATTGGTGATATTATCGAAGCTGCCATGTATGCCGGTAAATTCTATCGTTCCTTCATCGCCCTTGGGCGTCACCTCGGTATATTTAAAATGACCATTACTTATATCCATTTCATGGATAGATGTTTTTAGCCCCACCTGTAGCAATAACTGGTTTGGGTAACTGCCTTTGTGGCTGTTAGCCGGGTTGTTTTCTCTTATATACCGGATGTTTATCGATGGCGCCGTAGCAATGCCTTTTGGTATGCGCAGCACGCCATCATATATAAGCCGGCTCCAGTTGAAACCGGCTAATTCAATTCGCGGGAAATTAAGATCAAATATCTCCTTTGTCTTGCCGGTTTGCTGGTCGTTATCGGCCATCTCTTTTATTTTCACCGATTTCAGGGTTATGCTGTTTGGGCTTGTCTCAAAATCAATGTCTGGTTTTTTTATTATGTACCGGCCAGCTGGCTTACTGAAAATGAAACTTTCAAATCTCACCTTCCCGGCTCTGGCATACAGAAACAGGCTTGTATCTTTTTGGTGGTCGTAGTTATACACGAAATTTTGCAATACTACAGTGCCCCCTTTCATTTTGCAATCGAAGTTCTCTTTGGCGCCTTTGTAATAGTAACTCACCTCCGGGTTAGTGAAGTCAACGACCTCAGAAGTTATCCTGCTGATTGTTGGCTTCTTTTTTTCCTTGTGTGTGAATAATGAGTCGCCAGGATGCGGAGCGCATTTCATCATCCAGTTTATGTTATCTACAACAACATGCTTACAATCAATTGATTGATTTGAAATAATATCGCCCCACGATATGCCTGTTGCCACCAGGCTGGGTATAGATACAGTTGACAATGTAGGCGGTACCGACCGGCGCTGAGACCTCAGGAAGCCAGCCTGTTTTTCATCCGGCCATAGCTTTACACCCGTGAGGGTAATATCATGGCTCCAAAGGCTGACGCTGATGTCTGCAAATGAAATGTGATAGATACTGTCTGTGGACTTGATTACCATTTCCGGAAGCTGCTCCCGGATTATCTCCTTGTAATGATATGATAACCAAAACGCCGTGCCGCCTGCACAAACGATCAGCGCCGTAATTAAAAAAAATATAATGTATAGTATAGCGCGTGCCTTAGACCTTGCCATGCCCCAGACATTCTAAAATCATGCCGCCTTATTGACTACGTTAGCCTGATTTATTGATATGAAATTGTTTTGAAAGCTGCCAACTGCTAACTGCCAACCGCATCCTGCTATCCTCCCTTAGGTATCCTGCCGGCACCTGCGAAGTATTTGTGCCAGTAGTCCTCGTTCAGGTTGCTGATCATAACCCCGCCAGAAGTAGAGGCGTGCACAAAGTAGTCATTGGCCAGGTAGATGCCCACATGGGTAATATGGCGGCTGTGGATATGGAAGAACACCAGGTCGCCTTCTTCGGCATCTTTAGAATGCTTTATGCGTTTACAGTTTTTGAACTGCTCCATAGCAGTTCGTAGGAGGTCAACTCCATAAACCTCGCCGTAGAGCTTTTGTGCAAACCCCGAACAGTCTATGCCCGATCTGCTGCATCCGCCCAGGTGATAATTGGCGCCGTACCATTCGTTGATAAATTCGTATAGCGTACTGTTTGTTATTTCCTTTGGCTTTATGCCTAGCATGTCGGCATACTTCTTCTTTACTTCTTTATCCTGTTTGGGAGTGAATGATTCCTTTTTGAAGGCAGGCTCTATGGCGCATTTTTCCATTGGCACTGTTATGTCCGACTGGTCTGTTTCTTCTTTTTGGACTATAGCGGGCTGCTCCTGCGCTTTTGTTTTCGGCTTTGGCTTGGTGGCATCTATCGCGTTAACTGTAGCATTACTTTTATTATGCCCGTTAATGTACACATCGTCAATGAATTTTGGTTGCCGCGATGTTTTATGCGCCACTGCCAGGTGGCTGGTGTGGCAACCAGACAGCACTGTCCCCAAAAGAAAGCATATTACCGTAAGAAAAAGTATATGTATTCGCATCGGGCCTGTTTAGTGGCTTGCAAGATACCTTTTATCTATTTAAGAGGCAACCAATGCTGGTTCTACAGATGTATTTATGTTTATTCGTCAATTTAGATAGATCGTGTAAAATATTGAAAATCACTTTATTTATTTGATTTTAATAAAAAGTTAAAGCTCGCCCTCATACGGCGTGAATGGCAGAAATTGGCTATTGAATGATGTTGCGGCACGGTTGTTATACTATAATGTTTTGCTAATCAAAATATTATAAATTAATTATCTGCTGTAAAATATTGTAATATTTATTCATTGTTATAAAATCAAAAAAAAAATGAAGCAACACACTATTCACGATCACCGGGGCGAAGGGTTAAAGTTAGTTGGAAACCCGGATGCGTTGATTGATCTTATGATCGCGGACCCTGCCGAAAGGAAATGGGCAATGGAACAGATCGTTGACGAAGGGCCCAGGCATAAGCAGGTGATGAATGCCCTCTTGCTGATGCGGCTCGAAAAACTGGTGAAGGCAGTCGAAAAAAGCACGGGTAGCACTTTTGAACTCCAAAACGGGCTTGAGCTTATCAACGATAAAAACCAGGTAGTGATTCCCGTGGAACTGCCGGTGAATGTCGGCATCGGGCACAAAAGAGAGGATATAGCAAACGCGATCTCGCATGCACCGGAGCACGAATCCCTGTCGATTGCATTATGTCTCCAGGCGATTGAGTGGAGCATAAGTGCGATAAATCAAAAATAATTGACCTATAAATATAAAAAAATATTATGAAACCTGAGTTCGGGATAAGAAAATGTGGAAAAGAAGTTGTTTAAAAGCAAAAAGCGGAATGATTTTTGATGTATAAGTAATTGACTAAAAAACAATTACACCAAATGAGCACTCCACTTTTCAAAGATAAAGTTACAAAA
>CAIRTW010000112.1 GCA_903881585.1 uncultured Bacteroidota bacterium
AAATAAAAAAGCCAGCCTGAGAACAGGCCAGCCCCTATAAACCCTATCACTATGAAAACTGTTGCAAAGTTAAAAACTCTGCGAATATCTGCAAATAGTTCCTTGTCTTAAAAATTACTTCCTTTCCACAAATATACAATAAACTGTGAAAAAAAAATAAAAATAAAAAATAAAAAAGCCAGCCTGAGAACAGGCCAGCCCCTATAAACCCTATCACCATGAAAACATCTTTATGCTGAAAAAAAGCGATTGTCGTTTCTGATAAGAATGTAAATGTACAACACCTTTTTTCGCCAAACAAAATTTTACTAAAAAAATTACACTTAAATAACAAAAGCCGGTTAAGCCCTTATTACCAATCAGTTATTTTACTGTTTGGCAATCAGGGTTCTACTTCTTCTTCTTTGGCGAGAACATGGCCAGCATTCTCCGGCCTTCCATTTTAGGCATTGATTCCAGCGCTCCGTGCTCGGCCATACGCTCTGCAAACTTCAGCAGCAGCAGCTCTCCGCGCTCCTGAAACATGATTGCACGCCCTTTGAACTGCACATAGCACTTCACTTTGTTGCCATCCTGCAGAAACTTTTCGGCATGTTTGGCTTTGAAGTCAAAGTCATGGTCATCCGTGTTCGGTGTAAAGCGTATTTCCTTCACCTCCGACTGTTTGGCCTTGGCTTTTTGCTCCTTTTCTTTTTTCTTTTTCTCGTAAAGGAATTTTTTGTAGTCAATGAGGCGGCACACTGGCGGCACTCCATTGGGCGAGATCTCTACCAGGTCCACTTCTTTGTCTATGGCCATCTTCTGTGCCACTGCCAGTGGGTATATGCCCGGTTCTACATCTTCGCCTATCACGCGCACTTCGGGCGCAGTGATCTCGTTATTTAGGCGGTGTTCATTTTGCGGCACCCTCGGCCTGAAAAAAGGTTTTCCCTTTGGTCTTTTCTGCATTAATTGGTTTTAAATATTATTGGCAAAAATAAAATATTTGGTTCTATTGGTCAACTTGCAAGTTAATATTTTTTACACAACATTTTCTCGCCTTTTCCCTTTTATCTGCTCCCTTACTATATCCTGTATTTCTGTTATAAATGTATCTATTGGCACAGCGCCCTTGTCGCCTTCGCCATGCACGCGCACAGACACTGTATTGTCGGCCATTTCTTTTTCGCCTACTATCAGCATGTACGGGGTTTTCATCAGTTCGGTATCGCGTATCTTCCGGCCTATCTTTTCGCTGCGGTCATCTACATCTCCCCTTACATCGGCCGCTTTCAGGCGGGCCGCTACGTGGTGTGCATATTCGCTGTACTTATCGCTTATAGGCAGTATTTTCACTTGCAGCGGCGCCAGCCAAAGTGGGAAGTTGCCGGCGCAGTTCTCTATCAGCACGGCTATAAAGCGCTCCATAGAGCCAAATGGCGCGCGGTGTATCATCACCGGGCGTTTGCGGCTGTTATCGCTGTCCACATATTCCAGCTCAAAACGCTCGGGCAGGTTGTAATCCACCTGTATCGTTCCCAGTTGCCATTTGCGGCCTATGGCGTCACGCACCATAAAGTCCAGCTTAGGGCCGTAGAATGCTGCCTCGCCATATTCTATCACTGTTTTCAGTCCCTTCTCGGCAGCGGCATCGATAATTGCTTGCTCGGCTATCTGCCAGTTTTCTTCAGAGCCTATATACTTGCTGCGGTCGTCTTTATCGCGCAGAGACACCTGTGCGGTATATTCTGTAAAACCCAGCGATTCAAATACATAAAGCACCAGGTCTATTACTTTCTTAAACTCAGCAGATACCTGCTCCGGCATACAGAAAAGGTGTGCATCGTCCTGTGTAAAGCCGCGCACACGGGTAAGGCCGTGCAGTTCACCGCTTTGCTCATAACGGTAAACAGTGCCAAACTCTGCAAGGCGCAGTGGCAGGTCTTTATAAGAGCGTGGCGATGACTTATATATTTCGCAGTGGTGCGGGCAGTTCATGGGTTTCAGCATGAACTCTTCGCCTTCCTGCGGTGTAGTAATGGGGCGGAAACTGTCCTGCCCATACTTCTCCCAGTGGCCCGATGTTACATACAATTGCTTGCTGCCTATATGCGGCGTTATAACCGGCAGGTAGCCTGTCTCTATCTGCGCCTTTTGCAGAAACTGTTGCAAACGCTCGCGCAGCATGGCGCCCTTAGGCAACCACAAGGGTAAGCCGCTGCCTACTTTTTCCGAGAAAGTGAACAGTTCCAGTTCCTTGCCCAGCTTACGGTGGTCACGTTTCTTAGCTTCTTCCAGTAAGGCCAGGTACTCGTCCAGTTCTTTCTGTGCCGGGAAGGTAACGCCATAAATGCGGGTAAGCATTTTGTTTTTCTCATTGCCTCTCCAGTACGCACCGGCTATGTTGGTGAGCTTCACCGCCTTAATAGTGCCGGTAGCTGGTATGTGCGGGCCGCGGCACAGGTCGGTAAAGCCGCCCTGTGTATAAAAGGTAATGCTGCCATCGTCCAGTCCCTCCAGCAGCTCCAGCTTATACTGGTCGCCCTTCTCGGTGAAGTAGGCTACTGCATCTTTCTTGGAAATGTCTTTTCTTATGTAGGCGCTGTTGGTTTTTGCCAGCTCCTTCATTTTATCTTCTATCTTCTTCAGGTCTTCATCGCTTATAGTGCGGTCGCCCAGGTCCACGTCATAGTAGAACCCGGTTTCTATAGCGGGTCCTATGCCCAGTTTCACGCCGGGGTATAGCGCTTCCAGCGCTTCAGCCATCAGGTGGGCAGAAGAGTGCCAGAAAGTGGATTTCGCGTTTTTATCATCCCACAACAGCAACTCGAGCGTCGCATCACTGTTAATAGGGCGGGAAGAGTCCCATACTTCGCCATTTACTTCTGCGGCCAGCACTTTGCGCGCCAGGCCTTCGCTTATAGATTTCGCTACATCGGCAGCGCTTGTTCCTTCAGGGTATTCGCGCACCGCGCCGTCTGGTAATGTGATCTGTATCATGTTCTTTACTAAAATAGGTTGCAAATGTACGAATGAAAAGGCTATGTATGCCATTAAAAAACCACCGGTTAGTACCGGTGGCCCTATGTACTTACTGTGTTTTTCTTAAAAATTGCTATATGTGACTGAGTAGTGAAAGGTATCAGGACGGATGATCGGATCCAGGTCAATACCGCCACCGGTATGGTGGTTAGTCGAGTCGGGATATGTAGATATAGCCGCAAAATTTATGGTAAATGCAGTTGAGCTGAAATTAGTGACCGTAGCCGTATAAATATCCAGCCTTTGAATAGCGGATGAATCAAAATGCAGCTTCCAGAAAGAATCCACCAATCCTGGGCTTGGTGGGCTCATCAACGCCCCGGCCACTGCGCTCAGGAACGTGTCCACCACCACAGGGCCTGTAGAAAGGGTATCGAAAAAGTATGGCTCCAGAATAGATTCAGTTACTCCAAAAGTATTGTTAAACCCATCATAAAGGCTCAATGTTGTTTCCCCGTTTTCAAATTTCCAGCTGAAACCTATTGAATCTGCATCTCCGGCATTGCAAATGTTGCTGCCCGGAAATATGTATCCCTTATTAAGAGAATCGAATACCAGGTAGTCATCCTGATGGCAGAGCGGTATCCAGTTATAGTAATTCAGCGTAGTATCTACGCCATTGGGTTTTCTTAAGGTAAGCGTGCCGGAAGTAACATGCCACTTTCCTTTGCGCAGCATGCTTTCCCTGCTATAGTTGGTTTGAGGAGGTTTGTTGCAAGAGGCCACAATAGCGATAACAGATAGTGCCAGGAAAAAGTATTTCATCGTTTGTAAAATATTTTAAAGCCTAAAGCTAATAAATATATTTGAAGCAGGGAAATTCGGTTAGATAATCTGGTTTACTGATTTCGTATTCTCAGTAAAACTTTGGTTTCCTTCCTGTATGACGAACCCATAAAATCCGGATCACGTTTTTCTCCGCTTTATATGATATGCGGTAATGATTTTTTTCAAAAGCCAGGTAACTGCCATCATTGTCCCGCCGGTATTTATCCCGAGCGTAAATTTCAGGATTACTAACAGACTTGTTTGCAGCGTCTATTATATCATTTATAACTTTACTTGCATTTTTAGGAGAGTCAGCGCTGATGTAGTCAAATATCTGTCGCAAGTGCCGCTGGGCGCGTTGTGTCCAAACGATCTCCCATTCTTCTCTCACCATTGCTTCACTTGCTTTCTCATTTCTTCATGGCTAATATAATTACCATTTGTATATTCAGCTTCGGCATCATCCAGTTCTTTATTGTATTCGTCTATACTTATCAGGTGTTCGGAATCCTTTTCTGCCTTCACTTCAAATTTAATATTAAGCACACTCATAAAAGCCTTTAACGCTTCGTACTTATCCCTGTTTTTCGGGTAAGTGATAATTATGCCGGTAGCGTCCGATGTTTTCATATCTGCAAAGTTCATGTTTTTTTTCGAAATGCTGATACAAATAACAAAGGGTCCCGTCGCCCGGAACCCTTTGTTATTTTATACGTAGATATTTTTTATTTCTTACCAACCATGCTCTTGAATACGGTTTCGTTAACTTTTACAGGGTATTCACGGCGCATCTTTTCGTTCCATTGTTTCTCCAGGTAGTCCTGGTATTCGGCTACTACATAGCCACGGGCTTCGTCCAGGCTCTTGCGCGTAGCAGTAGGGTATATCTTCCGGGCAACTACCACACTGTACTGGCCATTTGCACCGGGAATCACTTTCATGTTGTCCTTCTGCAGCTCAGCTTGTGTTGCGTCTTTAAAGCGGGAGAACTCGTAGCGTCCGCGCTGTATGCTCACACCATCCTGGTTCGATTTTGTATTGATCGCCTTTACCATGTCCTCATCGGTAACCTTACTATCCTTCAGCAGGGCCATACCGGTGTCAAGGGCTGCTTTATTCTTGAACTTATAAACAGCGCCGTCGAAGCCCGGCTCCCAGTTATACTTGCTGTTGTGGGTCTCATAAAATGCTTTCAGCCCTACAGAGTCTTTTGCCGCCTTGCTCCATACATTGCGATCCATCAGTTCAAAGAGCATGATGCCATCACGGTATTCCTCCATCAGGTTCTTGAATTCAGGATTTTCTTCCACCAGCTTATGCTCCTCAAAATCATTCACTACGCTGTTTACATACATGTTGTAAGCATCGTGCACCACTGCATTCTTTGGCCCGTTCAGTTTGCCATGGGTCAGCCCCTCGGCATATTTCACGAAGTCGTTTTGCAGGTAGTTTTTACCAGCCAGCGTAAACACAGGCTTGTTCATATTCTTATAGTCTTCTGCTTTGAAGGTTTTGGCGCCCTTGCCGGTATCAGGTACAGACATCATTTTTGTGCTTACTTCTGCCACGTTCTCTGGGTATTCTTTAAAGCCGTTCTTCTCCTTTATTTTCGCAAAGAAGCGGTCTCTTGCTACCTGTGCGCGTGAGTCGTTTTCCACTTTGTGCTTCAATGTCGCATACAGGGTGTCGTATGGTTGCAAAGGATACTTGGCTACCAGCTTTATGATATGAAATCCATAGTCGGTCTTCACCGGCTCAGATACATCTCCTGGTTTCTTAAGTGCGAAGGCTGCATTTTCAAAAGCCATCACCATATGCCCGGTGCCAAATGGTTTCATCACACCGCCATCGTTTACGGTATATTTGTCATCAGAGTACTTCTTTACGAGGTCTTCAAATGAAGCTCCGCCTTTCAGCATAGCCTCAACGCTGTCTGCACGTTTGCGGCCTTCTTCAATTCCTTCAGCTCCTTTTGATTTTGAAACACCGATCATGATCTGTGCCACTTTCACCTGTCCGCGGTCTGCACGCTTGTCCAGTACCTTGATAATGTGGTAGCCGAATTGTGTTTTGAATGGTGCAGATACTTTGCCCACAGGTGTAGCGTACGCCGTGTTCTCAAACGAATACACAGTTTGCAATGCAGAGAAATAGCCTATATCTCCGCCATTTTCTTTAGATCCCTTATCTTCTGAAAACTGCTTTGCCAGCGTCTCGAAATCAGCTTTTTTATTTTCTATCAGGTGATAGATGCTGTCTATCTTGCGGTATGCGGCAACTGTATCGCTGCCTGGCGTACACGTAATGAGGATATGCTCTACGTGTATATCTTCCTTCATGCGGTCATACGCTTCATGTATTATTTTATTAGTTACCTGCTCATCTGTCAGGTAGTTTTTTGCAAGCTGCTTGCGGTAGCTGTCAAGCTCATGATCAATGGTAGCCACCGTATCCAGCTTCTGCTTATCCGCCTCCGAAACTTTCATTCGGAACAGCGCATAAAGGTCCAGATAGCTTCTGAGTGCAGTATCTGCCATGTCTGGTTTCTTATTGATACTGTTCTTTTTGTAAACCCGTAAAAATTCTTCCTTAGTTACAGAGTGAGGGCCGTAAGTAAATAAACTCTGCGCATACCCGGATACCAGACCGATACCTGAAGCAATACATGTTAAGATCAGCTTTCGCATTTGTGTGTGTTTTTGTTATTAGGATTTTTATTTTTTACCAGTTTTTTTGTCGGCTATTTTCCCCAGCATATCCACGAGGCCAACGATCGTAGTGTGGTCTATTCTTTTGCCTTTTATTATTTTCTTTTCATCGAGCAAATATATAGTAGGTGTACTGTAAACATCATATTTTCCTCTCCAGTCGCCCGCATGGTCCGGGTCCCAGGTATTTGTCCATTCTTCCAGCTTGTTCTTGGTGATAAAATCATTGATCGCCTGCTCTCCGCCTTCGGTGGCAACAGTAAATATCTTCAGTCCTTTTTTCTTTAATACAGCTTTATATACCGAGTCCAGCGCCGGCAGCTCATGCTGGCAGTGGCCGCATGTTGGCGAGTAGAATACAAGCAGGGTGTACTTTCCTGTTTGGCCCAGCAGGCTTTCCTCTTTTTTCGTGGCCAGGTTCGGTACCTTTATTTCAGGCGCCAGATTACCTATCACGTTCGGGGCAATTTTCATTGCGCGGTCTATGTACTTTTGCAGGTCTTCGTTGCTCAGCCAGAAGGCATCGCCCTTCATATAATAGTTCTCCACGAGATACACAAAAACCTCGTCCATGCCCATTACCTTGCTGTTTTCCACATTGCGGGTTATCCACCACAAAGTGTACTTAAACAGTTCACGGGTACCTCGTACTTTTTTCAGCAGGTAGTCGCTTTCCCTTTCCATGCTATCGGGCCAGGGGAACACAAGTTTGTTGAAATATTCATCCAGCTTGGCATCGTAGATAGGAGTATGTATGAGCCGGTCGTCCTGGAAATTAAAATCGTCCCAGAAGTGCGATTTGTAAAAGTTGTAGGCGAAATTAGAATCCTTGGTCACCCCGTCTGCCTGAAAGTGAGGGCCATCCGGCACCTGCGGCACCTGCAGCGCATTGAATATTGTAGCCAGCAGGGTATGCGGGTATTTGGCAGCATAATCGCGGCGATAGTTGCTCAGATCTTTTGAGCTTGCAGCCGCCTTGTTGCGCACTGCGGCGCTGTCGTCTTTTGTTTTTGCAGCCTTAAATTCTTTTTGAAGCTCCTGCTGGCCCGCCCCATATCCCTTCAGGAAAGACACATATTGCTGGAACCGGTCATTTTCAGGCGAATTTTTGAAAGTGACACCCTCGGGCAGTTTTTTTGTATCAGCCGTAATGGAAAGATCATCGCCCTTGTTCAGCAAAAACTCGAAATAAGTATTGCGGTCAGCTAGCAGCATCATGTAAATGCCGCCTACAAATGTGCTGTCCTTGGAGTCAAATAAGGCAACCCCATTCTTATCTATGTGTGCAGAATCACGCTTGTATATAGTAGGCAACGTTTTTCCGTAATAATGCACCAGGTACACCATCGTGTCTTTTACGTCAGGTATTTTTAAGCGCACATGATACCCCTCGCGGGCAGCAGATAGGTTTGCCATGCCAAAAACCAGCATGGCGATTATAATGATTCGGTTCATTTTATATTAAAAATAAGTCCCGCCACATTGGCGAAATAAAACCCACTCCTCCCGATAGCTCGGGACGCCGGAAGGGTAGTGCCAAAAATAAGCATAAAATCCGTCTATCCCAATCCGCCCCGCAGTTAATTTGATTTATAACATTTTTTTTACAACCTTAATCTCAGAATACACTGATACCTTGCATATAGTTCCTTTTTACTTCGACTGCAATAGCTATAGTGAATGAGGGGTCTCAGCTCTGTTACTACTATTTGGCTTCAGTGGCAGCCTGTCCCGCATTTTCTGCGGGATTAGCACCATTCAAGTTCGGATTTCTTTTGCGCTTTTCCATCGCGAAGGGCACGCAACGCACTCCCCTCTTTCCTTCAAAGAGGGGTGGCCTTCAGGCTTGCCTACCGGCAGGTAGGCCGGGGTGATAAAATCGAAACACCTCATGGGCGCGGGCGAAGCCCTCGATTGCTTCAACCAGAAAGCACAGGATGCCAGCACCATGGCCGACTATATACGCAACCTGCAGGCGATGCAGAACCTGGAAAGCAACATACAGAATACGGCTAATACCGCGCTGGTAAATACACAGCAACTGGCCGTAGGTGCCCAGCAGATAGATGTGGTAACACAGCAGGAAGCTGTAGTGGAAGCCCTCATAACTGCCGGCGATGCCGTAACCACTGCTACACTCTACAAGAAAGTGTTCGGTGATTGCTGCGACGTACCGCAAAACACCGACAACGGCGGCTGCGGCTGCGCATAAATGAAAACATGATTTCTCCACCTTACCCTCCCATTTTTGGGAGGGCGAGGGAGAGGTCGCATTTTTTACCTAATTTTAATTAATACTTTTTATGGCCGACGATACAAGCTATAATGACAATGCAGACGGGGCTTCACCAGACATTACAGGCGGCGGCTACATGGATACTGCTGACCGCCTGACCAACAATGGTTACAAATGGACTGGCGGATATGATGAAAACAACTGCGAAATATGGGAAGACGGTAATGGTAATCAAACAACTATATGCAGCGGTAGCTCCCAACCTGGATCAGGAAACGAAGGCGGGAATAACAGCAACAGCAATGGAAATGGAAACGGAAACGCCAACAATAACCCCAACAACTATGGTAATGAAAATTTTAACCCTTTCAACAACCCTTTTGGGCCACAAAATGTAGGCGGGCCTGCTAACGCCGCACCTTCTTCCACTCCAACGCCAAATCCTTTTTCTGGCTTTACCAATCCTTTTAATCAGCAAAATACTCCGCCTCCTGTCAATGCCCCCGCCACTCAAAACAGACGAACCGTAGTTAATCAAAGTGCTGCTTTAGCTAGTGCAAACAAAGTGGCTAGTCCAAATAGCCCTATTAGCAGTTGGAATACTGTTACTGCTCCCAATAGCCTAAACCCCAAAACCGCAAAACAAACAAATGATACAATAGAAACGCATTTTATTGAAATAATAACTGGCCGATACCTAGGTGAGTCTAGTACCTATTATAAACTAGTAAGGGATGGTGTAATCGTAGAGCAAAAAGACATAACATTCCCACTTCTAAAAAAAGGAATTAATATACGAGCTATTCAAAATGTTGGCCTAAATGCAGATGGAGATGCCGCTAGGGACTGGGATAACCAAGATTTTAGCCGCATTACCCCAGCCTTAATATTTGATAAGCAGGGCTACAAACAAGCCTATCAGGATATGACAAATCAAAAACTAAGCAAAAAAGTAGACAATTATTTACAGACAAAAACAAGCAAAGAAGAACTTGTAGAGGAATCTTTAGCAATTTTCTATGACGGTGGTATTACTATATCCGCTAAGGTTCTCTGTGACGATTTAAATACGATTAACAGTTGTCCGGGATTAAATGCACTTATTATACAACAAACGGACAGATCATTGCTTCTTCCTTCTGAAACTTGGAAAGCAGCACTGGCCGATTATGCAAAAGATCGGATGGCATCAAACTGGCATACATATTCTGTATTGGCAGATAATTTTAAACATCCAGTAATTGGTATTTGCCATACTCATCCTGACCCTACTGTTTACAAATTTGATGCACCAGGTACTTACAAATATAATCAAGTTCAACAGACCCAGGAAGCAGCCCATAGTGATCAAGATTTGAATTGGGTAAGACGTAATCTCTTACCTGATGTTATCATTACTTACAAATTAGATGATATTAAAAAAATAGAAGTGCTAACTAAAGACGGTGCATACACAAAAGTGGCAAACAGTCTAAATGAATTTTTGGACGCATATAAAATGCAAGATGTACTATTTAATAATATTATTTGTAAATACAAAAGATGAATCGAAGTTTATATTGTTTATGCTTGTTATGCATCGTCTTTTTTATTAGTTGCTCTTCCTTTCATAAAATAGGAAAGAAGAAAGAAATAATTAAGTACACTGTATTTGATTCTCTTGAAAACTATTTACTTCGTGACATTCAAAAACATGCTCCAGAAAGGCCAATAGGCGTTTGTATTGATCCAATATGTAAAGATTGTGCGAGCCAATTTGCAGGACAGAATCATGGTCAAAACTTATTCAGTATCGCTTTGGTGTACAAATCAGAATGTTATCCCTCTGCCTATGACATGGAAATCGATATTTTAAGTAAGTCAAATAGATATCTTGTAATTGATGGCAAATTGTACCCAATATATTTCATATGGATTGACGACACCTTTTTTGATTATTTACACAAGAATACACGATCTATTGATGAATGGGTATATCCCCCGGTTGGTAATCATCATTTTTTGTTTGTTGATATGGCCTTACACAAATTCCATTAATTTCTTGACAGTAATATTATAAAATATTTTATTTAATTTAATCACAACACTAAACAATGAAGCAAATCATTTATCCATATAATCCAGAAACTGTAGACAATGACAATTTAATTGTTACTGTCGGCGGTAATCTGATATGGGATAGCGAGGATAGCTTAATTGCCAATAACAACCCCTACAACTACGGCGACCCAAGCTTCAACCCCTTCAACAATCCTTTCGGCCCTCAAAACACCGGCGGACCTGTAAATGTAGCGCCACCATCAGCGCCTCCACCGCAAGGTTTTTACAATCCGGTCACTGGTAAGGGAATAGTAGCCCCGCCTGGCGCCCCCCCGCAGCAAGCCTCTTATAATCCCGTTATCAATAAGGCACCGGTGCTCGGCGGCGGCCCTGCGGCTATGTCCACATTCTCGGCGCCATCAACCCGGCAGGTGACTACAACTCCAGGCACCCAAACCCAGGATAACAGCGATAGCTCGGATGCCTGCTACGACCTCGTGTTTCAGTGCGATGGACCGGGACCGCACTACGAAGGCTGGCTTATTTTTTATGACAACAAAAGCAGTGAAAAAGAAGTAGCAAGGTTCCAGGCATATGCCGGCAGTGATGACCCCGAATACTGGGGCCCGCCGGTGCAAACCAACTTCACCCTTACTAGCTACACATCTCCCGCCCTTGGCTACAGCGCCGGTGGCGTGAGCTTTAAAGTCAACCTCGATCCATCAAAGCTACAAGACCCTAATGGCAATGACTCCGGCCCTTTCTTTATCTTCCCCATGGCCAATGGCACAACCACCAAGGGAGCTATAGGCATAAAGGGCGGCACCAGCGAAATGAAACAGGCACAAACCCTGCTGAAAGCCGCTGCTAAATGCCATGCAACACTGCATATAGGTGGGTATAATGTGGACAGTGGTGGCTACCCGCCACCGCCACCGGAAATGCAAACTGATACGCCTCCGATCAATGTTGTAAATAAATCAGAGGTATTAGGTTTACCGGAATTTACCCCACCTTATCAGCCTAATAAACCACCGCCACCTAAACCGCCGGCAAAAGCTAGAAATCCCGTTGTTGATAAAAAGGCTGTAACTGATAAAAGTAAAGTAGTGCCTAAAAAGAAGGAGCCAAGCCTTCCGAAAATCGACTATACTGGCCCTATACGGGCGGGTATAGTGACCAATTCAATGCCGACGGAATCAAAATTTGATCCTCAAAAAGCAGCGGAATGGGTAGCCAAAATGATAGATATATTGAGAACCCTTCTAGGCAAACAGAGCGAAGCTTCCGAGAATGCCAATAAGATTTTGGATGCTACTAAGTTATTGTTGAAATTATTGGCTTTACAGGATTTGCTTAAAAAAATGCAGGAAGCAAAAACGAACGAA
The DNA here is from genome assembly GCA_903881585.1 of uncultured Bacteroidota bacterium. GTDB lineage: Bacteria > Bacteroidota > Bacteroidia > Chitinophagales > Chitinophagaceae > Nemorincola. Next base: position 12,162 of record CAIRTW010000112.1, read on the forward strand.
GAAAAACAAAAATACGCCAAGGAGTATAGTGAAAAGAAACTGGACCTTGATGCCGAATTAATTAAAATGGCTGCTGAAATTATGGCCGCCGATGAGATGCTTGCGCTAGAGATGTTAGACGCTATTGACGACTTTATGCTAGATACAGATTTCGAGTGGTTAAATGATCGAATACAAGCTCTAAGAGAAGCTATAGATAATTTAAAAGATAGCGAAAATGAATATGACATTCTACGTCGAGAAGAATTAGGCAGAAAACTTGCAGATTTATATGAAAGAAAAAATCGCTTACGACAAAAAATGGGATTACCGGTGCCTAAACCACCAGCCTATCCACAAATGTCTCCACGTTATTAACAGCCACAAAAAATGAAAAAATACAGATTGAAAATAGTGATTGTTATTTTGTTTTTGCTTGTAAAATCATTTGTTATGTGTGGAAGCGGATACGTTCCACACAAAATTGATAACAAAACCGCACAAACGAATAAGGTAGTTTATTCTGGGGTATTGGATACAGTATCATACACGGGAAAATGTAAAAGTCTGGCATATCCTTTTGGCATAGATACCACGTTCCCCGATACCGTACGATATGTAAGAGTAACCCGTGACTCAATATTATTCATGGTTAATGATTTGTATTTTGACTTTACGGATAGTACAAAGCATTTTTATATTCATAAGTACAAATTCTTTTTAAACGATTCGGGAATATACCAATGGGATTTTTCAAAGAAAGACAATATCGCAGTTTTTCGATTTCGTATTTTTAATGATGACAGCATTTATTATTATAGAGAAGAGACATTCTCAAAAAAGATGCAATTTAATAGTGACATTTTAGCAAAAATATATCAACAACAAATAATCAAATAAGTCCCCCCGTTGGCCGTAGTATTCAAAAAAATAAAAAACGTAATCGTTGGGCGTAGTCCCATGTTGCCCGTAGAGTTCAAGAAATAAAAAAACGTAATCGTTGGGCGTAGGCTGTGCCTACGTCCTGGCGGGTGCCAATCTTCAGATTGGCGAAGAAGAAATGAAAGGATAAACGAAAACAAAAAAGTAACTCATGGACACACTAAACTATGACGCGCACAACATACTGCTAAACGGGCAGCCATACCCCATAGCATCTGTGCGGGCCATCTATCCCACTTTTTCCGGAGATAATACCGTATCACTGCTCTTCCCGTGGTGGTGCAGCAACTACCTCTGGCGTGGAGATGTTACCCGCCTCATCAACGGTACCACCGGCCTGCCCTTCACCAGCCTCACCGATTTCCAAACCTTCGTAAATGCTCATTTTTATAATTAGAAGTAGAAAGTCTAAAGTTCAAACGATATTCTCGCGCTTGGCGACCTTAAAAACGAAACACGGAAAACCGCGCCTTTGCGCCTTTGCGAGAGACCCCTTCGCGTGAAACAACACAACCCCAATTCCCCTTTGTCATCCTGAGCGAAGTCGAAGGGCCCAATTCCCAAAGACCAATTCCAAACAACAACCCCCCAAATCCCAATGGATACCTTATTCTTCGACACCCACAACATCCTGCTCAATGAGCAGCCATACCCCTACAACTCCATTCGCCCCCGCTACCCCGTAGTCCCCGGCGACAACACCGCCATACTGTTCTTCCCCTGGTGGACATACAACGCCCTGTGGAGCGGCAACGTCACCCGCCTGCTCAACGGCGAGACCGGCTTGCCATTTTCAGGCATCGCCGAGTTCAAAACCTTTGCCAACGATCATTTCTATTCCTTAGCCCCGCCGCTCCCGCATATATCCCGCACCATCACCATAGACCACACCCTATGCGGCAGCAGCAGCAGCAGCAATTTCCCCGTACTCGTAAGCCTGAATGACACTACCCTGAAAACCGTCGCCAATGGTGGCCATGTAGCAAACACCAACGGCTTCGACATCCTCTTCTACGCCGACTCTGCTGAAACCACCCTGCTCAACTGGGAAGTGGAATTTTACGATGGCGTTGCCGGTATACTTATTGCCTGGGTCAAGATCCCGTCGGTTAGCAACACTGCAGATACAGTATTCTACATGCAGTATGGCAATACCTCCATCTCCGCCTTCCTCGGTGGCGCCGTCGGCAGTGTTTGGGACAGTAACTATATCACCGTATGGCATTTGCCAGATGGCACAACCCTCAGCACCGCTGATTCTACAGCCAACGCCGTGACCGGCGCTATTACAGGCACGGTCACACCAGTGGCAGGGCAGATAGACGGGGGCGCCCACTTTGCCGATAAGACCAAGTACATCGTAGGCGCAAACACTCAGAACGCCCCACACACCACTGTATCTCTGTGGGTAAATGTACCCACAATAGTCAACGGCGGCAGCTTCACAACCTTTAGCGAGCTTCCCGGCGCTCACGACCACACGCTGGCGCTGGATGGCACAACCGGCAACCCAATATTCTATGTGTACAGCGGTGGTGCCGTGATAGTCGTTTCCTCTTCAGCTCTTACCACTAGCGCATGGCACTACCTCGTTGGCACCGCCGATGGCACCCATGTAAAAATTTATATCGATGGAGCGCTGACAGGTACATTATCTGGCGGAGATGCCTATACCGGCTACACCCACCCCAATATCGTTTTGGGCGGGGACGATGGTAGCGGTGGTAGCGTTTCAATGGCTTTTGATGCTGATGAGGCCAGATATTCCAAATCCGCCCGCTCCGCCGACTGGATCCTCACCGAATACAACAACCAAAACACTCCCGGAAACATAGGTGCCGCCGCATTCCTAACCTTCGGCCCCGAAACCTGATCCTCGGTGTGGCACACTTATCATACGCCCGCAGGTAGTGTCTCACCTTACAATAAATCCGCACTATAACCAAAACCCCGCTCTTCCCGATGTTAGCGAAGCGCATCGGGAAGTGAGTATAAAACCGGTCTAAGACCGGCTTCACTAGCACTAAGGCCAAATGCAACATATACCGCCCTCGATCCCAAACCCTTATCTCCAAAATATTTTACATCATATCCCGACCGCAGCACATCACACTACCAAATACGCACTATCATAAAACTCCAACTTTTTACCCTCATTTTTCTGTAAGACCTTTGTTCCCGCCAACGCCATTTTTCTTCGCCCGCCGAAGCTTAAGCGAAGGAGGAGAGCGGCGGCGGGTGCTCCCGCCAAAGCCATTTTTACATCCGCCGAAGCTATTTTTTCAATAGCCGTAGCTTCTTTTAGGAACCATAGCTTTAGCGAAGGTTACAGCGAAGGATATAGCGGCGGCTGCGTCTCTGCTTTGCGCTGTTGCCTGTGTGTTTCTGCAACTGCCAACTGAAAACTGCGAAACTGAGGACGGGGTACAGTGGGGCATAAAATGTCCCACATTCCAATGCCTTTCCGGAGGATGGAGCAAACGAATCAAAGAATTACAAAGCTGCCAACTGAAAACTGAAAACTGAACTTGTCCTGTGCCGAAGGGATGCCCCACCCGGGGCGCAAATGGGGCAGAACGGGACATGGCCTAATACATAAACAACTAAAAATAAACAACTTGCAGTTTTAAAATGCCCCATATAACCGCATTTTTTATTTATCGCAAATGGGGCATAGCGTTTTATACCATTGAACCTCAAAAATCGGCATAAACAATGTACTCGCGCTTTGCGGCCTTTAAAAAGAAATGAGGGGACTGCGCCTTTGCGTCTTGGCGAGAGACCTTTTTTTACGAGACACTTCTCATGCCGTATGCTGCGTCATAAACGATATTATACAAATTGAACCTCAAAAATCGGCATAAACAATGTACTCGCGCTTTGCGGCCTTTAAAAAGAAATGAGTGGACTGCGCCTTTGCGTCTTGGCGAGAGACCTTTTTTTACGAGACACTTCTCGTGCCGGATTCTGGCGTAAAAACGATACTACACCGGGAAAAACGAATGGATCAGCTTATCCAACTCGTCTAGGTCGAAGGGCTTTGCGATAAAAGCATTCATCCCCACATACAGGCATTTTTCCTTTTGCCCGCTGAGTGCGTGGGCGGTCACCGCTATTATAGGTATATCGCTTTTCAGTTTGTTCCTGATGATCCGTGTGGCTTCAAAACCATCCATTTCCGGCATTTGCAGGTCCATCAAAACCAGGTCATAATGCCTGGCCTGTATCTTCTCAATAGCTATACGCCCGTTCACCGCTATTTCAGTATCAAATCCGAAGCTCCTTGAAAAATGCAGTATAAGCTTTTGGTTTAGTGGGTTGTCTTCCACATAAAGTATTTGCAGCTTTTTATCTTTTGCTTTTTCAGGCAATGGTTTTCCCGAGTCTGCTGTTGCGGCATTACCCTGTTTGTTTTTGCCAAATGTAATAGTGAATGAAAAGACAGACCCCAGCCCGGTCTTGCTTTTTAATGAAATAGTACCGCCCTGCAGGTCTATCAGGCTTTTCACAATGCTAAGCCCCAGCCCGGTGCCGCCATAGCGCCGGGTTGTGTCTTCGCTTGCCTGCGTAAAACGGTCAAAGATCATCGATTGCTTCTCGGGGGCAATACCACTCCCGGTATCTCTGATCTGAAATTCCAGAGTTGCGGATTCTTCTGCTTTGTCATGCAGCAGTACATTTATATCCACACTGCCTTTTTCTGTAAATTTCAAGGCATTGTCCACCAGGTTAGATAAGATCTGGGTTAACCGCACGGGGTCTCCAATCAGCGTTTCGGGTACATCCTCATTTACATGGTATTTGAAATCCAGGTTCTTGTCCAGCGCTTTCGGATACAATAGCACATGCAGCGAACTGATGATCTTCCTTACGCTGATAGGGGTTTTCTCCAGCACTATCATCCCCGATTCTATTTTTGAGTAATCGAGTATGTCATTGATTATCGCTATCAGGTTTTGCCCCGATGCCTTTATGGTGTGTACGAATTGCTGCTGGTCTTCATCAAGCGTGGATATTTCCAGCAGGCTGGTAAACCCGATTACGGCATTCAGCGGCGTCCTGATCTCATGGCTCATATTAGCCAGGAACTGGTCTTTAATTAATACAGACTGCTCTGCCAGCTCTTTCGATTTTTGCAGTTCGGCTTCTTGGTTTTTGAGTGCCGTTATGTTTTGTTCCAGTTTATCGGTCATCTCATTAAATGAGTTGGCAAGTATGCCTATTTCATCCTTTGAGTATGCCTTTGCGCGGGTACTGAAATCGCCTGTAGCAATTTTTCTTGCTGATCTGATGATCTCATTCAGCCCACGGGCTATTCCCCTGCTTACGAAAATGGTTAGCGACAATCCGCTTATTTCCACAGTAAGCACCAGGCCGAATAATAGCTTAAGAATAAGACCGGTAAGCCACCGTGAGCCTGCGCCCAGCGTGTAAGAGAAATCATTTTCAATTTGGGTAAGGCTGTCGTTTATAGGCTCTATTTGTTTTAGCAGCCCATTGATTTTTTCCGGCGAAGGAGATACGCTGCTTATCTCTCTATGCAGGTTTTCACCCACCGCCTGTATCTGCGAGATCATCGTATCGCCTTTAGACCACAAGCCTATAGCACGCGTAACGTAAGAAATACTATGAAAACGGCGAAGGAGCTTAATAACGCCATCTATATCATCAGGATGGACGCCGCCTTCCAAAAAACCTTGCCGTGCTATTGCAAGGTCGGGGTCTGCTTTCAATAATTCCAACCGTGTTTTTCTGTCACCTAAATTCACCTTCAGAAAACCCAGGTACGCGAGATAGTCTTTTTCGTCACGGCTGGTACCATATTTTTGCAGGCTGAAAACCGCATCTTTCTCCGCTTTCGACCACAAGCCTTCCGCGCCCACCAATGCCCGTACAGAAGACAGCGTATTGATGGCAAACAGCAACGTCATCAGCTCTACGGCTATGAGCATAGCCATTGTGCCAACAGTAAAGTATAATTTCTTCGCTATCGATACATTCTTCAGCCAACGAATAATTGACAGTCTTTTCATTCAGTATGATACCCCCGTTTATTAATGAAAACAAACTAACCACCAGTTGGACGTAATATTGATAATTGATATTGTAATTTAAAACTTTTTATTGACAAAAAATGATTTCGATATTGTTAATTTGAGGATAAGATTGCGGCCGCTAATTTTCATTAGGGGCAAAAAAATAGCCCCAATTGCTTGAGGCTATTCTTATAATTTCTTGCACAAAAGCTACTTTGCACTGGTGTCCTTACCTTTCTCTTTATCTTCTTTGTTTTTCTTTTCGATCATATCTATGAGCCCGCCTATATTGCTATGGTCCAGCCTCTTGCCTTTTATGATCTTCTTTTCATCCAGCAGGTAGATGGTTGGTGTGCTGTACACATCAAATTTGTTATGGTAATCGCTGGTATGCTCAGGGTCCCAGGTATTCGTCCACTCCTGCATATTGTACTTCTTTACAAAGTCATTGATGGCCGTATCTGTACCTTCTGTAGCCACCGTATATATCTTCAGCCCCTTGGCTTTTAAAGATGCTTTGTAAGCCGAGTCCAGTTTGGGTATCTCGTGCTGGCAATGCCCGCAGGTTGGGGAGTAGAACACCACAAGGGTGTACTTGGCTTTCAGAGCGTGCATACTTTCCTCTTTCTTGGTGGTTACATTCGGCAGCTTCACCTCTGGCGAAAGGTTGCCCAGCACGTTAGGCGCTATTTTCTGTGCACGGTCTATGAACTTGGAAAGCTCATCGGTGCTCAGCCAGAATGCATCACCCTTCATGTAGTAGTTCTCTACCAGGTAAACGAACGTTTCGTCTATGCCCATTACCTTGCTGTCCTCTATATACTTGGTGATCCACCACAGGGTATAATGAAACACATCCTTTGTGCCTTTCGCTTTTTTCAGCAGCACATCAGC
>CAIRTW010000113.1 GCA_903881585.1 uncultured Bacteroidota bacterium
ATCTCTGAAGAATACCTGGAGACTCAGGTGCAGGAAGAAATACAGATCAACCTGGACGAGGTTAAGAACGGCTTCCTTGCGGGTGGGAACAATCTGTTCGACTTTATCTGCAATTACGATTTCGGTAAGGACGTAAGCTTTGATGAATGTGTGACCATATACTGCCAGATGATCTCCCAATATGATACTTTATTTAAAATAACAGAGGCCTGCAACACAAGAGAGGATGTTGAATTTGCAATGGTTTATCCCAAATAATAAATGAATGCTGGTACCTAAACATACATCTGAAATATTTGAGTTGCTCAGCAAGGGGCAGTTCATCTGTTCTAATAGCGGAAAGGATAACATCCGTAAACTGTATAACATCATTGATGAGAACTTCGATGACCTCTACGACTACTTTAAGTCTATAAACCTGGTGCTGGAAAGAGGGGACGAATATTTCATGTTCACCCGCGTGGAAAACAAGACGGACCTGGAACGCAAGATGGAAGCCGCTTTTAAATGGATAGATATACTTGACTTTTTCAAAACGGTTGATAACTCCTTTGGTGCCGGCTATCGCTTTACACCGGCCGATATCTTAGTGAAGCTTACTGTGGACGTTAACCTGAAAAACAAACTTGAAGGCCTGAAAAAATATGCCGGCGGAAAAGAGAAACATGCCGAGATACTGGACAAGGTACTGGACCTGCTGAGGAAAGACAACTTTATAGAACTGGAGAACGAGATATCGAACAGCTATAAGGCGCTTGCCTCATTCCATTACCTGGAGCGATTAATATTATCATTAAATATTCCTGAATTAGTACAGAATGAGATACCTGAATAGAATTATTTTTATAAATAGTGCGAATGTAAAGTATGCCGAGGTGGCCGTGGACGGCAATGTGCATTTTATAGGTACGCAAGGTGTAGGTAAAAGCACGCTGCTGCGGGCCATCCTGTTTTTTTACAATGCAGATAAACTGAAGCTGGGTATAGAAAAAGGCAAAAAGACGTTTGATGAATATTATTTCCCTTTCGGCAATTCGTACCTGATATTCGAGGTAATGAGAGAGACAGGGCCTTATTGTGTCATGGCTTTCAAAGCACAGGGCAGGGTATGTTTCCGGTTTATCAATGATGAGTACAACAAAGACAGCTATATTACTGAAGACGGAAAGGTGAGGGCATGGGACAATGTGCGCGAGATCTTTGGTAAGAAGATAAACTATACCCGCAAGATAGAGCGGTATGAAGAATACCGGGACATACTGTATGGCAACAATATGGGCCTGGAAAAAGATTTCAAAAAGTACTCGCTGATAGAGAGCAAGCAATACCAGAATATTCCGCGCACCATACAGAACGTATTTCTTAACTCCAAGCTGGATGCAGAGTTCATAAAGCAGACGATCATTATGTCGCTTAATGAAGAAGATGTGAAGATACGCCTGGATAATTATGCGCTGCACTTGAAGGATTTTGATACCGAGCTTTCTGACCTGAACAAGTGGACGGAAGTAAACAAATCGGGAGAGATACCGGTGCGGAAAATGGCTGAGAACATAGCCAGGATACACTCCGCCATTCAGTCGCTGAACAGGGAAAAACAAGAAACCGCCATACAGCTATTTCACACCTACGATACTACGGTTACTGATCTGCCTAAGATCGAGAAGCAGCGGGAACAACAGCACAAGCTGCGGCAGGTAGTGCAGGACAAATCCAACGACCTGAAAGGAAAATTCCAGGCAAAGCGGGAAGAACTGCAGAAGCAAATAAATATACTGGACAACGACCTGAAAAAAGCCAAAACCCGTGCGGACCACTACGAGGAAATAGGCATCAGCGACATTATAAAACGAGTAGAAAAGAAAGAAGATACAGAAACAGGCCGCGAGCGGCTGCTGCGGGAACGTGACCTGCTGAACGCGAAATTTACTGAGATAAACAACCGCTACCAGGCGCTGATAGAGCAGCAGCAAAATTCTTTTACAAGCCTGGAGATCGTGAACCTGTCCCGCAAGAATAAGTTCCGCGAAGAGTTCCTGCAATTTAAGGATGACACCGGCGAAGAATACAAACGGGCGTTTGCAGAGATCAGGAAACAACACCAGGCGGCGCTGGAGGTAGGCCGCAACAGTATAGCACAGAAGAGGGACAACATACACGAACTGAAGCTGAAAAAACAGAAAGGACAGTCGCAGCGATATTATGAGCAGGAAATAGAAACGCTGAAGGAAGAGATAACCGAGCTGCAGCAAAAGATAAAGAATGCCAATATAGATATTGCAGACTTTAAAAAGCAAACAGAGACCCTGCAGAAACAATGGGAACTGGATGTGGAGCGCAGTGCAGCTACCTACGACCGTAAGATAGAAAAAATGTGGGATGATGGTAAGGAGTTTACCACGGCCATGGCTGCCATAGATGCGAAGCTGCAAAAGAACAAAGACTCGCTGTACGGATGGCTGAACACAAATGTGCCTGGCTGGGAAAATAATATAGGCAAAGTAATAGATGAGGAACTGGTGCTGTTCCAGGAAGGGCTGGCACCGAAGATGGGCGAAGGAAACGACACCCTTTATGGCTTAAAGATAAACCTGGAGGATATAGACAAGACCGTGAAAACGGTGGCCGACTATGAACAGGATAAACTGAAACTACAGCAAAAAGCAGATACCAACAGGGCAAATGTAACTGCGCTCACAGAGCAGAAAAATGAAGAGGCAGATAAGCTGAAGAGCAGGTACCAGGGCAAAATAAAGGACCTCAATAATGCCCGCAAACAAATGGAGTATGAACTGCAACGGGCCAAGGGGCAGCTGGAGTCTAACGCAGTGAAGCTTGCCGACTGCCAAAGAAAGGGAGCCAGCGAAAAAGAGGAACTGCTGCAACAGATAGAGGGAGAGATAAACGGCGCATCGGAAGAACTGATAAATGAGGAAAAGAACTTTGCTGGCATAGAAGCGACCATGCAAAAACAAATAGACAACAAAGAAAAAGAACAAAATAAGAAGATAAAAGCCGAAGACCAGCGGATAAAAGAACTGATAGCTATTAATGACCGCGAGCTGGACGCGAAACGGCAGGAAACAGACGCGCGGGTAAAAGATATAAAACAACAGCAGACCAGCAATCTGAAAAAGGAAGGAGCAGACATTCTGAGACTATCGGAGATAGATAAGGAGGTGGCATCGCTTCAACGCGAACTGGACTTTATCAACGCCAACCGTGACAAAGTGGCTGAGTATAACAAGGACAAGCGCGAACTGTTTGACTACGTGGACAAATTCAAAACAGATAAGCGCCTGAAGGAAAGCCAGCAGGAAAACGAGCAGGAAAAATACAACCTGCAAAAGCAAAAGCTGCACCAGGAAATAGATCAGCTGCAGGCAGTGATCGCGGAAATGGACAGCCGGCTTGCTACCATAAGGGAAGGTATCACAGCTTTTGAGAGCTTTAGGCAGACAGACCACTACGAGCAGATAGCTGGCTACCAGGGAATGCCGAATACACTGAAAGAAACCACGTCTGGCCTGAAGCCGCTTATCGAAACACTGAATGGTAAGATCTACATTATACAAGAACGCTATAATGATCTGCAAAGCGCTATCAATAAATTCCTGGGCAATTTCTATTCTCAGAATATTTTCGGGTTCAAGACAAATCTTACAGACCGGGAGGAGTTTATAACCTTTGCCGAAATGCTGTATGAGTTCCTGGAGGAAAACAAAATAGTGCAGTATGAGAAACGTGTGAACGAACGATTTGCAACACTGATCAGGCAGATAGGAAAAGAAACTACAGAGCTTACCTCTAAGGGCGGGGAGATACAAAAAGTAATAACCGATATAAACCGTGATTTTGAAGAGCGGAATTTTGCGGGTGTTATCAAGAGCATTCGCCTGCAGCTTTCTGAAAGCCGCAATGCGATCGTGACCTTGCTGCAATCGATAAGGGAATTCAATGACAAGAACAGCATGAGCCTTGGCGTTGTAAACCTCTTCTCATCCGGCGATAGCGAGGGGCAGAATAAAAAGGCTGTGGCGCTACTGAAGGAATTTGCCAAAGAGATAAATGCGCGTAAAGAAAAAGAGATAGGCCTTGCTGACTCGTTTGAATTGCAATTCAGAATAGTGGAAAATGAAAATGACAGTGGCTGGGTGGAGAAACTCACCAATGTGGGCTCAGAGGGTACGGATATACTGGTGAAGGCGATGATCAACATTATGCTGCTCAATGTGTTCAAAGACAGCGCATCCAAGCGCTTTAAAGAATTCAGGCTGCACTGTATGATGGACGAAATAGGCAAGCTGCACCCCAACAATGTGAAGGGGATACTGAAATTTGCCAATGACCGGAACATACTGCTCATCAACAGTTCACCCACATCGTTCAATGCTACTGATTACCGTTACACTTACCTGCTATCTAAGGATAGCAAGCACATAACTACCGTAAAGAGGCTGATAAAAAAAGGAGTTGAAGTGATGGCATGACGCTACCGCTATCCATAGCTGAAAAACTAAACCTGCTGGCGCAAGGTGAGCAATTACCCGCCAGCAGGCTCAGTCACTCGCTTATAGATGAGTTGGTTGAGGAAGGTATCATTGATATCCGCATTACAGGCCGCACTAAAAACACACTATATGTACCCGACGTCGTGGCCTTCAGCAATTACCTCCACAACAAATGGAATATAGCAAGTCTTAGTGATTACATACTAACCCTTAAGAATGCTACAGCCACACGCGCAGATCTCATCGCTGTGAGCAATGATTCCAAGACCATTGCCCGCCGCACCTTCCAGGGCTTCCTTGTGAATAGCTATATGCCGGTCGCCTGCACCATGAATGGTGTGCCGCTTATCATCCATCCACAGGCAGGTACATTTCAGTTCGTGTATGATTTTGAGGGCTTCATTCCAGCCGCAGATGCTGTGATCGTAGGAGTGGAGAATGCGGAGAATTTTCGCCACATCGTCCGGCAGCAATATTTGTTTAAGGACACCAAGACACTTTTTATAAGCCGCTACCCGCAGCAGCAGAGGGGTGATGTGATGAAATGGCTGATGTCCATTCCTAACCGCTACCTGCATTATGGAGACTTCGACCTCGCTGGCATAAACATATACCTGCATGAATACAAATGCCATTTAAACAAAAGAGCATCCTTCTTTATCCCCGATAATATAGCGGCACTGATGGAAAAATATGGCAATCGTAAACTGTATGACCAACAGCAACTGCATGATGCAGTTATCACCGAAGATGACCTGCAACACCTGATCTCACTGATCCACAAGCACAAAAAAGGGCTCGAGCAGGAAGCTTTGTTGATATGAAATATCCGTTAATGTTTTCTAAACACGCTTTCTACCTGTTATAAATACGTTACTTTCGCGCCTCTTTTAATACAAGGCCAGGCAGATAGTAGCCGGGTACAAAATGCTTAGAATGAAAAAAATAATCGGTTACAGGAAATTGCTTGGGGTACATGAGAAGACGGAGCTGGCAGAGTTGAAAACCATCTACCGCAACCTGATGAAGGACTGGCACCCCGACAAGTTCCACGATGACCATGAGCAGAAAGAACTGGCAGAAGCTAAGAGCAAGCACATCATCGAAGCCTACCACTTCCTGGTGAGCATTGCACCCGAAACACGTGCGCTGACATTTGCCGAATATACCCTTACTACCACTAGCTCTGGAATCGTTGACTTTGAATATAAAAACGAAACACTCCAGATCAAATTTGCTGATGGTACCAGCTACGAATACTTTGGTGTGCCTAAGGCTATCTATGTAAAGCTCATCAATGCTCCGGCACCTGCAAGATTTGCCCGCCGGCATATTTGTAATTCTTTTGCTTACAGAAGTGCAGGTAAAGAATTAGTCGCCTAAAGAAAGATCCCCATATACCAGTGGAATAGAAATTGTGAGCGGATGATGCGGAATTATTTTCCTCACCATCCGCTCATATCATATGTGCCGTTCGGCATCCAGCAGACTATCGGTAAAGAATTATGAGGGCCAAAAGCGTGATCTGTGTCTTAGCATGATGCCATTTGATATTAATGGTAAATATAAACCACCCCATCCAACCCTGAGGGCAATGGACATATGCGGTGCGGAGGCGCCAGCGACGGCTTATCAGACGTTAGGATATGCTCTGCAATAGTAACCTTTCGTGTGGCCTCGTCAATTAAAGCATATGTGGGGGCACCCAATGACCGGGTACGCGCATCTTCCTCACCGTTCGCCACGTCTTCGCGCGCCTTTTTCAAATAATCATATGCAGCTTTCAAATAGCCAATGTGGTCCGGGTACTCATCCGCCGGTGGATTTATTTCCATAGCCATACCATCATCTATACCTGCCCTGATTATATCATTAATAGCGTCCTCCATCTGCTTCACAGCTTCCGGCTCTTCCGCAGGCTTTTGCCAGTTGCCGGGCATGTGTACCAGCATCCAGCGGGCTGCACGCAGATTGTAGAGCGCATGGGCATAAGCAGGATAATCCGAAACTGTCTGAATACCCGGAGCTGCAGTCATTTGTTGCTTCGCAATTTTTTCAGCCGTGGCAATAGCTTTGTTCAGGTCCGAAGTTGCGCCTGCTATATGTTTCAGGGTAGTGCTGCGCAGGTCTTTTGTAAATCTGCCGGGCTGGTCATAAAGGAGGTGTTCATGCGCCATAGTGAGAAAATCAACCGCTTCCCTCATACGGCCTATAGTATCGGCACGGTTATCAACAGGCAAATGCCCGCCCGTACTTTCCTCACTGATTCCGGCCTTAGTCATCTCATCAACAGCGTCATCTATCTCTTTCCCGGCAACGACCACATCCTTGCTTTGCAGCCAGTCTCCCTGCCAGTGGTCCAGCATCCACCGGGCAGCACGCAGTTCGGTGACTATACCCGCACCTGCCACATGGTCTTTATGCAGGTCCGCACGTTTATCTTTTGCGTGGCTTACACCGGCAACAAAACAAATGGCAATACAGAGTGAATATATCTTTGTGTTCATTGTTTGTCTGAGAATGACTAAAAGTAGGCGTTTTACCGGAAAAATTATCTGTAGTTAGGTTACATGCCTACAGATGCGGGAAGGATAACATTAAAAACTGCCCCGTCGCCTATACTTCCTTCAGCATAGATATCCCCCTGGTGATTCTGAACTATTTTCCTGCACATGGCCAGACCGATGCCCGTACCCGCATATTCCGACTTACCATGCAATCGCTGAAAAATGTTGAATATCTGCGCGGCATGTTCCTGGTTAAAACCAATTCCATTGTCGCGTACAGTGATCTTATAATAATTGGAAGTGCCACCGTTGGCCTGGTAAGCAGCTGCGTCTTCCTTCGCTAGCAGCTCTGTTGTTATCTGCAAACGAGGTGGAACGTCCGGCCTGCTGAACTTAAGCGAATTTGAGATCAGGTTTCCGAAAAGTTGCGACATCTGCAAAGGGATAGCATCGATAACCGGCAGGTCCTTATATTCAATTGTTGCCCGCTTCTGCTCTATTAAAAGCTCAAAATCACTCTCAATATTCCGGACTACCTCCCGCAGGTCCACTGGCTCAAATATTTCCTTTTCTCTCGATAGCTGCGAATAAGACAGTACATCCCTGATAAGGGTTGTCATGCGCGAAGAAGCGGTATTTATTTTCGCAAGGTATTTTACTGCGCGTTCATCTACATTGGTTCCCAGGGTTTGTTCCAGCATTTGCGCAAACGTACTCACCTTTCTCACCGGCTCCTGCAGATCGTGCGAGGCTATGTAGGCAAACTGTGCCAATTCAGCATTTGACTTTTGCAGGTTGTTATTAGCTTCTGCAAGTTCCTTAGTACGGTCGGCTACCACCTCTTCTATTTTTTGCCGGGCTATCACCTGCGATGTCACATCTGTCGCCACTGCTATAACGCCGGTTATGTAGCGGTCGGCTTCGTAAAAGGGGGCATAAACAAAATTCACAAACGCCTGTTCTACCTTTCCGTTGCGTGGCAGCGTTACAGGCACTCCTTCCGCTGCTATTGTCTCACCCGTGCTGAACACAGTATCCAGCAACTGCTCAAAACCCTGGTCTTTAACTTCCAGCAGCCCTTCAAAGATAGGCCTGTTCATTACATCAGCGGCTGTCTTCCCCCACAGCTCTATCATCCTTTCATTGGCAATTTCAACAACATGATGCCCACCTCTGAAGATGCACATGGCAACCGGCGCTTTGAGTATGGTGTTTCGTATGTTTTGTTCATTCTCTTCTACTTTCATTTTGGCCAGCATCAGGTCCGTATTATCCACCCCGGTATTCATTACACCATATACGTTACCTTCTGTATCAAAAAGTGGCGTAAAACTATAATTGAACCAATATGGCCTTGTCCTTCCGTCAACCACCAGGTCCAGCCGCTGCCCCCGTTTATGCAGCGATTTTCCTGTGTTGAATACGGTTGCGATCTGGTCAAATACTTCCTGGCTGCCCAGTTCGGGCAGCACTTCTGTAAATAGTTTTCCGATAACGTCATTGCCCTTGCCCCATATATCCATTATCGCCTGGTTGGCCAGCTCCACACGCATTTCCCGTCCCGTATATACCGCAATCGGAAAAGGTGCACTCTCTACTATTGCTCTCACTTTTTGTTCAC
Source organism: uncultured Bacteroidota bacterium (assembly GCA_903881585.1). Taxonomy (GTDB): domain Bacteria; phylum Bacteroidota; class Bacteroidia; order Chitinophagales; family Chitinophagaceae; genus Nemorincola. Next base: position 8,640 of record CAIRTW010000113.1, read on the forward strand.
TTTTTTCAGTCTTTTTCCGGGACATCACTTGTTCGGTCACATCTATTGCAAAATGGTGTATGCCGTATATTGTGTCATCGTCCCGGCGCAATGCCTTGTAAGTAAAATTGTAATAGCCCGGCTGTAGCTTCCCATTCACCTCGAGGTAGGCTTTTGCTTCCGTGGCCACATAGGTTTCTCCACCCTCAGCTTTCATTACCTACTATAACAGATAATACAACCAAGAACAACTTCGTTTTACAGCAAAAAGAAAAACCGCCTCAAAATTGCTTTTGAGACGGCCTCTTGACTTGGACCCACTTTCCTCTTTTAATTCCTATTAAAGATGACCTGCAACGCGAGTTTTATACTGAGATGTGCCGCATGGAGAAATGGAGTGTGCGTACGCTCCGCGATAAGATAGACAGCATGCTATTTGTACACACCACTAGTAGCAAAGAGACCCACGAATACGCGTTTGAACTAGTATTTCCTATATTTATTCCTATACATGCTAATTAAATTGCGATTGCAGTTTTAATATCACCTCCAATATTGTTTTCGACATGGTACCATCTTTAATAAACTTTATTACATCGGGTCCATATTTGCCTACGATTTTCGCTTTATTTTCGCCAAATTCACTGTAAAATTCAAGAAAACCTTCATCGTCAAAAAATGCCATACAACTATTAAAATCCAACAAGCCCTTATTCAAACCAGAAAAGCCTTTTTTTAAAGTGTTAAATTGAGTTCTCCCATTTGCTTGTTTATCTATAGTTTGTCCTTGCAATCTACCCCTTGAAAAAAATAATTTAAGATAACCTTCAAGAAATTCTTTTGACAATATTTCCTTGCTTTTTGTATTTGCAATGTTTCGACTGAAGGCTTCTGTAAATCTATCATCCGTTTTGCAATTTCTAAAATTTTCCCGTGGCAGTGGAATCTCTATATCGGACTCGGACTCTATATTATGCAAATAACAGTCAATAAAAAAAGTATTTTGCGTGAATTTACAGTCCCAGAAAGACTGATAATTATCTATATAACAATTTTTTAAAACCAAGTCTGAAAAGTCGAATCTATTTTTTTCTTCGCTCGACAGCATATTAATGATATGTAAACCATTTATTTCATTATTCGTACTCCCGAAAATTGCCTTAAGTAATGCAGTGTTTTGCTCAATATCGTTCGATTTAAATTTTGTATTTAGCATTAAGCACAGATTAAATAAACCTGCAACAGATTTTCTCTTTTTTGAAGTTTCCAG
>CAIRTW010000114.1 GCA_903881585.1 uncultured Bacteroidota bacterium
CGGGAATCGAACCCGTCATTCCTCCGTGAAAGGGAGGCGTCTTAACCGATTGACCAACACGCCATAGTCAATGCGTTTTTTTTTTACTTCTTACGAAAGAACTTTTTCATTTTTCCTAAACCCCTCTCCTCCGTGAAAGGGAGGCTTCTTTACCGATAGCAACACTGCCTTGTGTCATTTTCGGAGTGCAAATATAGGGCAGTATTTGTTTCCCTCAAAATTTCGAGAAGATTTTTTATAGATCGGCCATTGCTTCTACTATGCCAAGGAAGTCGGAAGCCTTTAGTGATGCGCCTCCTATCAGTCCGCCATCCACATCGGGGCAGGCAAATAATTCTGCCGCATTTGATGGTTTGCAGCTGCCGCCATAGAGAATGGTCATATTAGCTGCTGCCTCGCTACCGTATTGCCCGCCCACAACACCGCGAATATGTGCGTGCATCTCTTGCGCCTGTGCCGATGTGGCTGTGCGGCCTGTGCCTATCGCCCATATTGGTTCGTAGGCGATGACTACATTGGTCAGTTGTGCAACAGGTAAGTGGAAGAGCCCTTCTCTTATCTGCGTGCCAACGTGGTCGTTCTGAGTGCCGGCATCACGTATTGCCAGCGGCTCTCCACAGCAGAAGATCACCTTCATATCATTGCTGAGCACCTGGTTTACTTTTTTGGCGAGCATAGCATTGTCCTCTTTGAAGTATTCTCTTCTTTCTGAGTGGCCAATGATCACATAGGCTACCTCCGCGCTTTTCAGCATACTTGCAGATACTTCGCCAGTATAGGCGCCAGATGCCTCGCTGTGGCAGTTTTGAGCCGCCAGTTGCACATCTATTATGCCTGTAAGCTGCGCCGCAGTCTGTGTGAGGTGCAGATAGGGTGGGGCGATCACCACTTGTTTGTCCTCGCTTAATACGGGCAGCCCTTTGAATATCTCATTTACCAGTTCGGCGCCTTCAGTGAGGTCCAGGTTCATTTTCCAGTTGCCGGCTACTATTTTTTTTCGCATGTATATGATTTTAGAATTAGTCCCGATAGCTATCGGGATGAAAATTAGCGTATTCCTAATGCTTGCGGTAGTTGTCAAAAATATACCGGTACATTTCTGTTTCGTCGGCAGAAAGCTGCTTGTTTCTTCTGCCCATCATCCGGTTTGCGGTTTCCATGGCACGTTTAAAATCGTAGGTAGTTATGCTTTCGCTGCCGCCCCACGAAAAGGAGGGTACAAATTTCTCTGGAAAGCCACTACCGAAGAGATTGCAGGATACGGCTACTACGGTTCCGGTATTGAACATTGTGTTGATGCTACATTTGGAATGGTCGCCCATAATGAGGCCGCAAAAAGTAAGGCCCGTTTTTACAGACTTGCGGGTTGCCTCGTCCCATATTTTTATCTCGTCGTAGTTGTTCTTGAGGTTGGAACAGTTCGTGTCTGCACCCAGGTTGCACCACTCACCGATGACTGCATTGCCCAGGTAGCCATCATGCGCCTTGTTGCTGTTGGCAAAGAAGACCGCATTGTTGATCTCTCCGCCCACTTTGCAGCCAGGGCCTATGGTAGTGGCACCATATAGTTTGGCGCCCATTTTCACCACTGCATGCTCGCAAATGGCTATTGGGCCACGCATCATGGTGCCTTCCAGTACTTCGGTGTCTTTAGCTATATATACCGGCCCCGTAGCTGCATTGATGATACAGCCGGCATATATTCTCGCACCGTCTTCAATAAAAAGATTTTCCTTACCCGTCACAGTTACTCCTTCGGGTATTGGTGCGCTGGTCCGGCCTTTTGTAATAATGGTATAGTCATCACGGAGGGCGCGGTCATTAAGCGAAAACATGTCCCAAACATTATTCAGTGAGTAGATGTCTCCATCATATTGCAGTTGCGACAGCGATCGTATCCGCTCATGAAAATCTGATATGCTGTATTCATGAGCCGCAAGCCGGGCAGCAATAACAAGGCCGTCTTTTGCCAGCGCCTTGCCAAGCGGCAGCGTATTGATAGCATCCATGAGCCCGCTATTGCCAAAAACAGCCCCATTCAGGTACAGGTTGTCACTGGATTCATTGACCGGGAATACCTTTTGGAGATAGTCTTCCGTAAGTGTGCTGGCGGCTTTGCCTAATAGCATTTCCCAGCGCTCGCGCATAGTGAGTATGCCACACCTGATATCTGCTACCGGGCGGGTATGCGTGAACGGCAGAAGGCGATCGCGGTTTGTGCTATCGAAAAGAATGTACTCCATAGGTTATTTAAAAGGAAAAATCCCGGCAAAAGTCGGGATTCTTCAAGTTTATTGCAAGTAAAAATGGTAAGCAGATTATTTTGTTGTCTTCTTAGCGTAACGGTTCTTGAACTTCTCGATACGGCCTGCGGTATCCACAAACATAGACTTACCGGTATAGAACGGGTGAGAAGTGTTTGAAATTTCCACCTTAATTACAGGGTATTCTTTGCCATCTTCCCAAAGGATAGTTTCCTTGGTAGGAGCGGCAGAACGGGTCAAAAACATGTGCTCGTTGGAAGTGTCTTTAAATACTACCATGCGGTAACCTTCCGGGTGAATTCCTTTTTTCATTTTTATGTTTTTTTTAAGTGCATGGATTTTGCCATGCGTGAATTAAGTGTGCAAAAGTACGGGAAATAATACTCATGGCAAAATTGATATTTACAATAGCCTATTCAGCGTACTTCGCAAGGTCGCCGCTGGCTTCCTCAGAACGGCCATATTTTCCAACAATGTTCCCTTTGGGGTCAATAAGAAATGCCTGCGGAATAGCCTGAACGCCATAAATATCAGCTGCTTTTGACTTCCAGCCAGCGAGGTCGCTGATGTGGTTTGGCCAGGTAAGGCCGTCTGATTTTATTGCATTTACCCATGCATTTTTGTCTTGATCGAGGGATACATTAAGTACCGTAAACCCGTTTTTTGCATCTTTAAATTTTTTCCCGGAATACTCCTTGTACAGTTTCACAAGGCCTGGGTTTGAAGCCCGGCATGGCCCGCACCAAGATGCCCAGAAATCGACCAAAACATAGCGGCCTTTGTTGATCTCGGAAAGCTTCAGTGTTTTCCCTTCGGGTGTTGAAAATGCGAGTTCGGGCGCTTTTTGCCCCATCTGTATCTTAGTTGAATACTGTGCATTTGCAGATGCAATGACGCCAATTGCAAGAGCCAGTGTGCTGATAATTTTCTTCATGTTTGATTTATTGTGAAGGTGTAAATATAGGGCAAAATACTGTTCTAATACAAGACATAAACGCAGGAAGCCTGTTTTAACAGCCTTTTGTCATATACACCTCAAATATGTTCCCATTCCCTTAGCTTTTCTGGAGACCGGCGATGATCTTCTTTATGCGGTCTTTCTGGTCGTCCGGCGCCTTTGATAAGGCAGTTTTGTAGTTGCTCAGCGATTGTTTATTGTCGCCCGCTTTGCCATATGCCTCGCCCATACTGTCATATGCATTCCAGCTATCGGGGTGTTTTTTGAGGTTGATCTTAAATATCTCCAGTGCGGTAGGCATGTCGTTTTCGGTCATTAGCTCGTAGCCAAACTGATTTACACTGGTCTCACTGGCAGTCCCGGCAAGTGTGAGTACTTGCCTGGCAGCACTGTCAGCCGCCTTTGTATTGCCCATCAGGTGCAGCAGTTGGCCCTTGGCTGCTACATTAGTGAAATTCTCATCGATCAGTATGGATCTATTGACCCATTTCAGGGCCTCGTCATAGTTGAATTTATTTTCGATGCAATAGTGGGCAGCTTCTTCCCATCCATGCCATCCAAAGCCGGGTTGATTTTTCAGCTGTTCACGGATATGCCGGAGTGTTATATTCTTCACATCAACTGTGATGGTAAAAGGAACCAATAGCTTTTCCCAGGAGAGGGCGGCATTGGCCGAGGTTGCCGAACGGTCGGTAAAAGTATAGTCCAGCCACTCCTGGAAGTTATGGGCAACTGGCTTTGTTTTCACACGCAGGGCATCTTCTTTTTCGTTGTAAAAGAAACTGCCCCAGGATGTGTGGTCTTTGGAAAAGATAATCGTCCATTCGTCTTTACCGGGTATCATGTGCAGGCCGTAAGTGCCGGCTGGCAGCAGGCTGCCGTTTATGTTCACATCATCGGTGAATGAGATGGTTGTGTTCTCATTTGCACCGGCTCTCCATACTTTGCCGTAAGGTACCAGCTCGTCCCATATCTTCCTTCCATTTACGTATGGGCTATGATATATAATGGTAATGTCGGTATAGCCTATCCGTTGTTTCACTTCTGATAGTTGGCTTACTTCAGGCAGTACCAAAGATGTCTGGGCGATCGTATTGGCAGATGCAAACAGGCATAAAGCGCTAAGTGCTATAAGGATTTTTGTTTTCATCGGATGATTTTTTGTGAGCATTAAAGGTAAGGTCTCTATGCCAAGATACGGTGGTGAAAAAAGGGTGAGATTCGATTTTAAAATCAGATTAATTCCTTCTGCTAATATTTATTTATGAATAATGTTTTATCTTAATTGTTTTAAAATCAATAGTTTAACGTTATTTTGTTAATGATTTTATCTTTATTGTTAATGAAATGTTGTTTGACTGAATTATTTGCTTTACATTTACATTCAGTTAACAAATAAGGAAAAAGGATCACTGTAATAATATTTAGCAAAACCTAAAACTTAACAAGATGCCAAACTCACAAGCACACAAACACGGGACAGAAACGAACAAGGCCCATTTGCCTGAAGCGAATGCAGAAAAGAAAACCCACGGTGGCGAATCGCGTCGAAAAAAAGAAAGCATGAAACTGGAAATGAAACGTGAGTACGAACTACTGCACCAATATATTGTGAACTTTAATGGTTCGAGTTTTTAACAGTTTTTGTGAAGCAGGTTTTCACAAAAAACAAGACCGCAGTTTTCACGGCAAAAATCGCTGTTGAAGAAAAGGGGAAAAAGGCGGAAAGTCTCAATGCCCCAGCGGTTTTAATTTTTTTCCTGTTATGATCTTAATCTGGAGTTCCCTGATTTCACCAGGTGACATCAGATTTTGTCTATTGCGATTTTCATAGGAACTTGAGCTACCTACTCTGATAGATTGTCAAGTTTTTCGCTGAATGTGACGCTGAGTACGACCAGAAACTAGCTTGCCAATCCCTTACAAATTTCCCTTGCAATGCCGGGCCCTTCATAAATAAAACCGGTATATACCTGCACCAGTGATGCTCCGGCGTCCAGCTTTTCTTTTGCATCGGCTGCGGTGAAGATGCCGCCCGAGGCAATGATGGGTATGGTGCCGCCGCTTTGGGTGTGTATATAGCTGATCACTTCTGTGGCTCTTTTGCGGAGTGGAGCACCACTGAGGCCGCCAGCGCCTATAGCATCTACTTCGCCTGCCGGTGTAGCTAGGTTGTTACGACTGATGGTGGTGTTGGTGGCGACGATGCCATCCAGCCCTGTGGATCGAATTATTTCTACGATGTCATTCAGTTGTTCATTGGTGAGGTCGGGCGCTATTTTGAGGAGTAAGGGTTTGTTACCGCCCAGTTCCTGGTTCACACGTTGCAACCTCTTTAATAAAAGGGTCAATGGTTCTTTGTCTTGCAGTTCTCTCAGGCCTGGGGTATTTGGGCTACTTACGTTTACCACAAAATAGTCCACTTGCGTGTATAGCGCGCGGAAACTGATCTCGTAATCATCGCCCGCTTTCTCATTAGGAGTGTCTTTGTTCTTACCTATGTTACCGCCAATGATGATGCGCTCTTTGCGGTTTCTGAGCCGGTTGGCGGCCTCGTTAGCTCCATCGTTATTGAAGCCCATCCTGTTTATGAGCGCCTTATCTGCGGGCAGACGAAATAGCCTGGGTTTGGGGTTGCCAGGTTGGGGGCGGGGAGTTACTGTGCCGATCTCAATGAAACCGAAGCCGAGGCAGGCTAGTTGGTCTGTGTACTTAGCATCTTTATCGAAGCCGGCGGCAAGGCCCACAGGATTTGGAAATCTTATTCCCCAAAGCGTGCGTCCGAGTTTAGAGCCTCTGGCTACGAACATAGATTTGAGCAGGCTGCGCATGGGTGCGATGCTATAGGCAAGTGTTAGCCATTTCATGACCCGGTAATGCACTTTTTCAGCGTCAATAGCGAAGAGTATTTTTCTTATTATTTTGTACATCATTCAAATTCAAAATTCAAAAATCAAAACGCGATAAGCGGAATCCGACCAACCGCAGGCGCCCTCTAGCTGTCTTTGGGCAAATATACAGTTTTGGATGTGCCGTGATATTGTGCATGATTGAAATTGAGGGGGCGTTCCTGTTTTTTAACAAAAATAACAGTTGCGGATAAAAGCAAAACGGTAATTTAGCAACCAATATGCCTGCCAAAACCACCGCTTTTTTATTTTTACTGAGTTTGTTTTGTTCCCCGGTTATTGCGCAGACAATACGGGGAGAAGTTTTGGACATGGATAATAAGAAGCCGCTGACGGGTGTGGAGATACTGAACATTTACACCATGCTCAATATTTCAAACGATAACCAGGGCGCTTTTATCATTGCGGCATCGGGCGGACAATTGCTGGAGTTTAAGAAAACAGGATATAAAACAGCACGTGTACGTGTGCCGCAGGGTTACATACCATCTTACTTCAGGATCATCATGAAGAAAGGGATATCGGAAATAAGTAAGGATAATAGTTTTGCCGGGGGTAGTAGCAGATATGACTACAAAAGCGACAGTATCCGTTATCACGAGCTTTATAAAACGGAACTGGATTTCCCGAAACTTTCAGGCTTGGGTGTTGTACAATCGCCATTCTCTGCCATGAGCAAGAAAAACAGGGAGGTATGGCAATTCCAGGATGACTATACGGAGTTTGAAAAGGAAAAGTACGTTGACAAGACATTTACGGATGAAGTGGTAACCAAATTCACCGGACTGACGGGTGACAGCCTTCATTATTTTATGCGCAGGTACCGGCCCAGCTTTGAGCAGCTAAAGGGCATGAACGATTATTCGTTTTATAATTTTGTGAAGTCGAGCGTATATCGCTACCGTACTTATAATGCTCCGCGCAATTCGCAGTAGTTTTTTTTTGTTAACCGGTTGCTCGTAATGGATACAAAATTTCTCGCGAAGGCGCAAAGGCGCATCCAGGTTGCTATCTGGACTCATTTCGTTTTTAAAGCCGCCAAGCGCGAGTTGCGGTGTCTTTTTCCTACCTGAATTGTAAAATACATCCCGCATACCTAAATCGTTAAAAGGTGGCTATATTTATTTCAGGCTTTAGTTCATGCCTGCATGAAATCATGGGCTTAGCCGGATATTCACAGAGTTAACGACTGCTTTTATTAAAAAAAAAAAAGGCAACCGAGGCTGCCCATTATATATACACATTAATTTCTGTCTTACTTATTTTATAACTACCAGTTTTTGTGTTTCGGTCTTGCCGTTGTTATTCAGAGTAACGAAGTAAACGCCTGGAGACAATGCGCTGATGTTAGTGGAAATAGTCTGGGCGCCTTTCTGCAATGCGATCGTTTTGCTCATCAACACCTTGCCGGAAACATCGGAGATGCTCATTTCGGCGGAAACGGATGCGGTGCTGTTGATCACAGAGTAAAAGCTTTGGTTGGCAGGGTTGGGGTAGATGCTGAATGATCTTTGCTGCTCTACTGTCGTATTCTTTACAATGGTAGTAGCTGTTGAATCAAGTGTATTCAGTGTCTGGTTGGTCATTACTGGTGCGTTGTAATCGAAATAGATAGAAGCGCGGTTCTTGAACTGAGTGCCTACAGGCAGACCGGGCATTGTTTTGATAGTGTATGTAAACATACCATTGCTGCGGAGGTCGTTTGACGTTTTTGTTGGCAGGAAGATGTTGCTGAATGTGAATTTGGCCACCTTCATGCTGCCGATCTGCTGCAGGGTTACTTTACATGCCGCTGACATATACTCAGGGCGCAATGTGCTCCAGTCAAGGTTGTTGTCCAGCGTATCTATTACAATTATGTTTTGAGCAGGAGCTGTACCGGTGTTCTGGAAGTGTACCATATACTCGAGCGTAGAATCAGCATAAGTAATAAGCCCTGTTGGGCCAGTACCTCTAGGGCTTACTTCTTTGAAGTTGGGGTCATAAGCAGCAACGGTTACTGTAGAGAAGTAATTGATATTATTCCATGGCGAATAATCAGTGAGCCAATTGTCAAGCGGCGCTTTGTAGGCTATAGAGTCGTTGAAATTGAGTACAGTTCCGATAGGAACGTCTGTAGGGACATTATAATTAGTATAGTAAAAGGAGGTTTGGCCGGGAACCATTGCGGGGAAACCTGCAGCGGTATTATAATGATTGGCCGGGCCTGTAAACACTCCCGATGGAGTAAATGTTGGTGTTAATATCCGTCCGTCATCGGCATAAATAGCGAGGACAGAATCTTCTTCTACAGTACCATCATTTGAAACAGTTGTTATCTGCGTATAACCATTCCCGATCACAGGGAAGCTGTAATCCCATGTAGAGATGTGCATGTCGTGGATAGTATCCATAGTGTTTGCAAAATCAACCGTATGCACACAGCCTGTGGCTGCTGCTGCCGTAACTACTATGGCATTGCTCTGGCAGGATGCGAGCGGATAGAAAGCAAGAACGGTTTCTGAAACCGTGTATGTTCCGGAAGGAACGAGGAATGAGTAATGACCGCTTGCATCTGTATAGGTATAGCCGATACCCGTGCAGTAAACCTGTACATTATTTATGCCAACCTCACCGGGATCCTGCACACAGTTGCTATTGGTGTCGTTATAAATGGTGCCGGAAATGGCGCAATAACAATCTGTAGCCGATGAGTCGAAAGGTAGCCACGTGTAATTGTTGGCCGTGCATCCTGATGCATCAGTGACATAAAACCAATATGGCCCGTAAGGCAAGCCACTGATAGTAGCCGTTGCACCACCGGTGCTCCATCCGTAAGCGTAAGGAGCCGTACCACCACTAGGTAATGCAGTAAGCATACCATCGTTAGTAAATATACATGATGCAGGGGTAGTGCTTACACCGAGCGATACAGGCGAATAATCTGGCAGGTAAGGATATTTTGTCACTGTGCAACCCATGTTGTCCTTTACTGTAAGCATGTAGCCACCTGATGGGTGGCTGGTAAAATTGGCGGAAGTATCGCCGGTATTCCACAAGTAAGAGTATGGAGCAACACCGCCTACCGCGGTTACATTGATACCGCCATTAGAAAGAGTACACAGCGCAGGGGTAGAAGAAAAACTCAGGCTAATGACATCAACCGGCGGAACAGTTACTGTTCCTGTCTGAACGCAGCCAACAGCATCTGTGACTTTGAAGTTGTAATTTCCGGCAGCCAGCGTGGTAGCGGTAGGTGTTGTTTGCGGAGGGGCAGTGTACCACAAAATGGTATAAGGTGAAGTGCCGCCTGCAGGGGCCAGTGTAGCATTGCCGGTGGCTGATGTACACAAGCTGGGAGATGAAGTATAAGTAACAACAATAGGAGTTGAAACATTTACATAAGCCGCACCGCTGCCGATACAACCGTTGGCGTCTGTTGTCCGAACGGAATAATAACCCGCAGAAAGGCCGGTCTGAGACTGAGTGATCGCGCCATTGTTCCAAATGTAAGAATATGGGGGCGTGCCACCCGATCCGAAAGCGATAACCGCTCCATTTGTATCGAGGCATGAAGCCGGAGTTGCGGTAACAGGCGCTGAAATAGAAACAGACTGTGGAACATATACCCCTGAAGACAAACTATCGCCTACGCAGCCAAGAGCGTCTGTTACCACTACATTGTAGAAGCCTGTGGTGAGCCCTGCTATTGCAGCAGTTGCAGCACCATTGCTCCACAAGTAGCTGACAGGAAGCGTTGCTCCGGCAGAAACACTTACTACTGATGCTGTGCCATTAGTACAGCTAGCCGTAGTGGCATTTAATGAAACAGTAAAAGGAGCAATGTATCCAATAATCGCGGCTGCCGAAGAATCGTAGGTGTCTTCGGTGCCATATGTACAGCCAGCGGCATCGGTGATCATAACCCCATACTGGCCTCTGAGCAGACTAATAGGTGATCCGGTACCAACTGTGGCAAATGTGGCGAGATCATACCATTGATAAGTATATGGCGCTGTGCCTCCGCTAACGGAAACACTGGCAGACCCTGGTGTGGGGCATACTTCAGCAGTGGTAGCAGTAGAAAAATAAAATGGAGGCATACCACCATAACTGTTAGTTGCGCTATTGGTACCATCAGTAGCAGTAACATAAACAGGGCCGCCCGAATAGCCGGTGAGGGCATCGAAAAGGCCGGTTACACCGGTGTGTGTAATGGTAGTACCACTGCTGCCGGTTGTTGTCCAGCTAACGGTGAGCGGGGGCGTAAGGCCGGTAGCATTGATGGTTAAAAGGCCATCGTTATGGCAGGGTGCGGTAACGAGTGAAAAGGAAAGGGTTTGTGAACGGGAAACAATGGCCAGGGCCATAAAAAGAACAACAAGGGTAAATTTTCTCATAATTACAGCTTTAGATTTATGCTATTGACGATGTTTTTTAAACAAATGTTAGGGCTTCAACGATGTTTTTATAGATCGCCGAAACAATAAATAAAATATAATGCGTAAATATAAGCAAAAATTATGGCTGCAAAGCGTTTTTTTAGAGGGCAAATTGATATTAGCCTGGTTGCCCGTAGGCGTCCCACACCTCTAAGGTGCAGGACACCTATTCACACGGTGTGCAAATCATTTTTATGGCATTGATTTTGATATAGTTAACTTGGAACAAAGATATCATCTATGGTACTGAGCGAAACATGGTTCATGGAAGGATTTATAGATTTTGAGCTACAGAAATACAGGCTGCTGGCCTACCTGCAGGAAGTGAAGAAGTGTTTTAATGAAACTAAACTGTATCCGCAGCTTTCAGACATTGTTTTTCATTACAATAATCTGCGCGCATTCCAGGCCAATAAACAGTTTTTACAAGACAGGTTTCCGAAGAAATTTGATAAGCTGGATATGCAGAAACTTGAAATGGTGTATGAGCGGATGCTGGCAGACGATGGGGCAATGCAAGAACTGGGCCGGATAGTGCAGTACGCTGTAGATGAAATGAAGGGCACCATAAGTGAAGGAGCGGAGATATATGATTTTATAGAGAAGAAACTGGAAGTGGAGCCTGTGGGCATTATGCCGCTGTATAAAAATGAGGGGTATGTGTTCCTGAGGTATTCAAAATACCCGGAGGTGAGGATATACAGTTATACCGTGACGCTTTTTGAGCACCAAAATGCCAAATATAAAGGCATCAGGATGGACTACATTGATAGCCGGACGAAAAGCCTTGCTAATACTTATGAGCAGATAAAACTGGATATTATACGCACATACAGAGCGTTGCCAAATCCGGCGGTGTACAAGATGGAGTTTCCGCTGAGTGTGCCTTTTAATGAGACATTGCTGCCGGTGGCAAAGCGGGTGCTGGTAAGGCACCTGGCGTGAGGCCCAGCCGGTTGCGGGTAATTGTATAGGTTACAGTATTTCTTAGTTTGTTAATCGATCTATCCTTTTTAAGATATCGCTGTCGGTTATATTTTCAGCTTCCGATTTGTCGTAAATAGAAAGCAGATAGAGATATTTCTTAGTGACCCGAACATGCGTAATCACTCGTGCGCCGCCAGATTTTCCTTTTCCTTTCGAAGTTATGGCCATCCGGATTTTATAACAATCGTTTCCAATAGGTGTGCCGAACATAGGTTGCTGTAACAATTGCTATGCAAGAGCTGCAACATCTGCCTTGATAGAAGGAAACTTCTTCGACAAGTCTTTTAGTTCTTTCTCAAAAAAATCAGAGACAATAATGCTAAAGCTCATTAAGCACTTGTTGAATTGTTTTAAGTTTTATTTTTCCTTGTTTATGAAGATTGGCCTGTTCCACGGCTGCTTCCAGGCCGGATAAAATCTTTGTCTCTTTAGCAGCCATTTTTTTCGACTCAATAACTTCAACAAATTCCATCCTCTTTAATAATTCTTTGAGAAAAGGGAGTTTGTTTTTATTTTTTATGTTCAAAATAAGTTGTTCCATCGTTTGGAAATTAATAGCCAAATTTACAATTATTTCCGTTAGCCGTAATCTTCATTTTTCCAGTGGTCAAAGCAGATAATGGCGTACGTTAGTTTGCTCACCGGTATCTCCTCAATCTTAGATAAATGAATAAATATTGGCCCAGATCTATGCCGGAAAACATAAAGCCTTTACTTTACTTCTTTGCCGCAGGGTCATTGCCTTCTATCTTCATTTCATTGTCTTCCAGTTTTTTGTCTATCAGCAGCAAGCGAGGGTCGATGACCACTTTATGCGGCTTTTTACTTACCGGGATCGATAATACTGTTTCGCCGCCTTTCAGCTTGTATCTCAGCACCTGGGCTAATGTGGTCCTGTCGTTGTAAATGCCGATCTCTATATAATCGTTCGATGGTACCGGTGTTTCTTTGCCGGTAGAATCTGCGCTGAGCTTTTTAGAATTAACAGTTACAACTACGGAATATTTCCCTCCTGTGCTGTCCACATGTGCAGCTGTTATTTTATTGTCGTAGATGGTGATCTTTTCAAAGGCATCGGTAATGAAATACTGCAAAGAGTCGGGGGTTGACTGGCGGAGTGAAGCGACGAGATCAAGCGTAGTGGGGTAGGGCGGGCCCTGGAATGCATAGCGTTCTATGAACCTTTTAAGTGCATGGTTCAGGCTGTCTTCGCCCATGTATTTATTGAGTGCGTGCATCACAATGCCACCTTTCTGGTAAAGTATATACTGTTGTCCGTCATCAACGCGCTCCAGCGGTTTTTCTTTCTCAGCTTCGTTTGCACGTGAGCGGAGGTAGTTGTCCATTTCTATGCGCAGGAATTTCCGCAACCGGTCTTCGCCATATTCTTTCTCCATTACCATGATGGCTCCATATTGTGCCAATGATTCGGAGAGCATATTAGAGCCTTCCACATTGGCGCCTATCACCTGGTGGGCAAACCATTGGTGCGCCACTTCGTGTGCGGTCACATAAAACGGATAGTCCACATTTTCCTTGCTGCTGTCGTCCACATCTGCTATGAAGCCTATTCCCTCAGAAAAAGGTATGGTATTGGGGAATGACTGTGCGAAGGTGGCATAGCGGGGGAATTCAAGAATACGCACTTGTTTGTGCTGGTAGGGTGAGAACTGGGTAGTGTAATAATTCAGCGCCTTTTTCATGCCGTTGAACATACGGTTCAAATTGTACTCGTGCCCCTGCTGGTAGTATATCTCCAGGTTGATACCGTTATACACTTCCTTCTTAACCGTATAGCGGGCAGAGAGAAACGAATAGAAATTGAGGATCTTATTATCCATCTTGTAGTGGAAATACCGGCGGCCGTTTTCGGTCCATTCTTTCACGAGATAGCCAGGCGATACAGCAATTTGATCGGGAACTGTACTCACTGTTGCATCAAATGTGATGAAATCCGCATCGTGAGTAAACACATTGCGCTGGTATTGCGTAGTGTCCGTGATCGGATTGGCGGTAGGGCGATAGCCGAGGCTATGCTTCTTCCGCTGGCTGTTGTCGGACAACTCGAAGTTATGGTCGTACCCTATGGCCGGGAGGAAGTCCTGGTTGTTTACAAAGGTGCCATTATACAGCGGCCTGCTCAAGCCGGAGAATTCTTGCCGGAAGCCCTTGGTCACCACATCCAGGTTAAAAGACAAGGTCATAGTATCGCCTGGTTGCAGTGGTTGCGCCAGTTTATATATGCGGTATGCATAATCAGAATCGTTGAGCTGCAATTGCGACTGCCGGGAGAAGGCAAGCGTATTTATTTTGACAGAAGAAGGCAGCAATACATGTACTGAATCTATGGCATGGGTGCTTTTGTTTTTGAGGACAAATGTGCCTGCTGTATGAAGGCCGCGCTCGTATGGAAATATATCCACATTCAGCTGCACGTCGGTGATCTTTGGCTGGGGTGCAAACTCGAATTTTTTGAATTTCTTTTCATACTGGGCCTGTAGTTCCTCCTGCTGGAAGTCGCTCATGTATTTATTGAGCACACTTGTATTGTAGTAAATATACCCACCCATGCCCATGAACAATAGCAGCGCGATAACTACCACCGTCCACGAAGTACGGTTCGCCTTGTTGCGGGCATGTGCCATACGTAGTTTCAGGCTATTTTCAGTGCCGCGAGACCAGAGCAGACTGGACAGCACAGCTAACAAAATGCAGAATGCGCCCCAGTAGATCTTATAAATATAGAACGGGAATACCGCATGTCCGAAGCCATTCATATCTGAATACTCAATGCCCGGATCGGAGGAGAAAACGAAGAGGGTACGTTTCAGTATGGTTAGCGCGAAGGTGCTGTTCCAGATATAGAATAAAGCAACGATAAAATAACCAAGGTATTTATTGCTCACCAGTGTCTGTACAAATACTGCCAGCACAGCCAGCATCACGAGGTCTATGAGGCGGAAACCAAGGAGGTATTTTATGTAGAGCAATATCTCAAAATGGGTATAACCTTTAAATAACTGAACAATAACGCCACAGATCATAATGACCGCCAGGAGCAGTACCTGCATGAAAATAAGCCCGGCTATTTTACTTGCATAAAACACCCAGTTGGGCACAGGGAGAGAATCAATAATATTGCTCATCCTGAAATCGCGTGACTTCCAGACCAATTCACCTGAGAACAGAATGGTTACAATGATCATAAACAACATGAAAGTGCCGCCTAGCTGTTCAACTATGACATAAGTAACTGGGAAGACAGTGGTTTCATATATTTTGCCAAGTTGGGTTGATACAAGGAAAAGGAAGAGCATGCCAAAAAGCATGATTATTTTAAAATAAATATTTCGCCATAATGAGACGCATTCATTCATAGAAAGTCCCCAAAGGCTTTTAAGGTTTGCACTCGTAGTAAATGACCGGGTAACTTTAGGTAAAACATTTGTATTTAAAAATTTAGGTACGAAAGTAAGTTTGGAACTGTCGGCTAGTTTTGCCTTTTTGAACGAAAGCCGGCGTGGTGTAGCAGAGAATGAAAAAAGGGAATAACCAATTATCCAAAAAATCATAGCTAAACCAAGCCATAAAATCCTGTTCCATAAGAACAATCCATGCATCGTATAGTGAAAATGATTTTTTTCATAGGTAGTCCAGTATCTGCTAAGCTCGTTTTTTGCTGCATTGCCTCGTGGGTCAGCTAATGCAGCTAATGTATGTAGATCAAGTGTGCCAAGAATTGAATTAGAAACCCCTAAAGCCACGAAAACGATTATTAATGAAAGCCAGATTATAAAAATGTCTCTTGAGATAAGACTCACTGCAAAATAAATAGAGCCAAACAAAATAGTGTTCGGAACGATTGTTTGCCAATAGGTATGGATATATGGAAGTAGCATAAATGTTTCAATTCGGTCTGGGTTTACCCAAGGCGTAGCATATCCTAACGTCATTCCAAAAGCTGGTGCCATTAGCACGATCAATGTGACGAGAAGGCATGCTGAAAAACGACCAAATAGATAATCGAATTTGGAGATTGGTGTAGTGAAGATCATGGAATACGTATCGTATTTGAAATCTTTCAGAACTGCCGTACCTATTATTGCAACGAGTATTACCTTGCCAAGATAAAAATCGATGTTAGAAAACAAGGCGTCAATAATGACTGGCGCATTTGCAAATATTTTTTCGCCGCCAAATTGCATATTTGCTTCCTTGAATGCACCACCGGCGAGCAAAGCAACTAAAAACGTAACGATAAAAAGTACAAAGAAATAGATATAGGTAGAAAGGGACCGCATCAGTCTCCTTACCTCAAAAGCAAAAATGGATGCAAACATATTTTTTGGTTAAAAAGATCAGGAGATGTTTGAGAAATAGATGTCCTCGAGTGTAGCATGTTCTGGCTTGAAGCCATTGCCCGGATCGTTGTCGCTGTTGACAAACACTTTCATAGAGCCGCCGGACAGCTTAGCGAGTATCAGTTTGTATTCCGCCTGGTATTTTGAGACCTCATCCTTGCCTACGCGTTTGCTCCATACTTTGTTTTCCAATCCCTGAACCAGGTCTTCGGGGTTGCCGCGCTGCACTACCTTGCCGCCGGCTATGATGGCCATGTCTTTGCATAACTCGCTTACATCGTCAACAATGTGCGTGGATAGTATGATCACGATATTCTCACCGATCTCGCTGAGGAGGTTGTTGAAACGTAAACGCTCGGCAGGGTCGAGGCCTGCGGTCGGTTCATCTACTATAATAAGCTTAGGATTCCCTATTAGCGCCTGGGCTATGCCAAAGCGCTGCTTCATCCCGCCGGAGTATCCGCCGAGCGATTTGTTGCGGTGATTGTATAGGTTCACCTGCTCCAGCAGTGCTTTAACAAGCTCTTTGCGCTCCTTGTCATTGGCTATGCCTTTCAGGCGCGCTATGTAGTGAAGCATTTCTTCGGCCGATACTTTTGGGTAAACACCAAACTCCTGCGGCAGGTAGCCGAGCACTTTTCGCAGTTCCTGTTTTTGCTTTGTTACATCAATATCGCCAAACATAATGGTGCCGGAGTCTGCATCCTGCAGGGTGGCTATGGTACGCATCAGCGTTGACTTGCCCGCACCATTTGGGCCCAGCAGGCCAAACATGCCGTTGGAAATATTGAGTGTTACATCCTTCAGCGCCTGAACGCCGTTGGGGTATGTTTTGGAAAGGTTGGTTATCTGGAGCATAATATCTGCAATTAAATAAAAAGCGTAGTGTAATAGTACATCGTCAAAGTAATACTTTTTGTTACAAAAGGAAGAAAATTATTGTAAATTTGTTTCATGATAAGCACCGTTATCACGCCAGATACAGAAGATATATCTATTCATTTGCCTCCTGATTACGTAGGCTATGAAATAGAGGTGAGAGTATATAAAAGAGCTAAGCTTGTAAAAGATCGTCCAGTAAAAAAAACACTCAGGGATGCTGGCCTATGGGGAGCTCTTAATCTTACCGAAGAGCGATACAATGAACTGCAACAACATGCTAAAGATATACGAAACGAATGGGACAGAGATATTTAATGGATACCAATGCTGTCATCGATTATCTGGATAAAAAACTACCTTCCAAAAGCCTTAACCTTATTTATGACACTGATGGGCAAATCTCTGTAATTACAAGAATGGAATTACTAGCCTCGCCAAATGCTACAAAAAATGAGCTGCATGTCTTGAAAAATTTCATTAAAACGAGTACAGTTTATTATATGGATGAATCAATAATTCTTAAAAGCATTGACATCCGGAAAAACTATAGGCTTAAACTTCCCGATGCAATTATTGCAGCAACAGCAGTTGTAAAAAAATTTACATTGATAACACGAAACGTTGCAGATTTCAAAGGCATCCCCAATCTCTCTTTATTAAATTCGTGGGAGTGACTTCTCAAGGTATTATTATATTTTGCATATACACCAATGATCAACAACAAACACCGCCTCATAGACGAGCAAACCTCACCCCTTCAGCGCATTATGTGGGTGTATAACCCGGAAGACCCCCAGAAACGCAGCTTTGAAAATAACATTTGTGCATTCCACATCGGCAAGGGGTACTTCCTTAGTGTGGCGCATAACCTTAGGATACCCGCAGGGTTTTATAAATCCATAGATGAGGCGACGTTTAAGAAAGAACTCTTCCCTATACTGGATGGATCGCAGACCCGTTTTCTGGACCAGCATTATTTTCTGGATGAATACACACAGAAGCGATACCTTAACAATACCGACCCTGCCGGGCTCCAAACGATAGCAAACATACTGAAGCAGAAACGTTTTGATACACGGTGGGTAACACTGGCGCAAAAGAACATCTGCAAGCCACACCTTATATTCCAGTTCCGGGACAACGCCTTCTATAACGATACTGCGATCTCTCATTTGTTTGCGCCCGGTAAGGTCCTATTTGACAACGACTCGCGCAAGCATACGTACCTGGTAGAGGTGGAGTTGGTAAATGCTTTTTACAGTGCAGACATTGCACTGTACCGGATCGTTAACACGCCTCACGAGATCGTGGATAAAATACCGAGCGTCGATGTTGATTTCCGGTTCCTTGATGAGGGTGCTGAAAATTTTTATTGCCTGCAAAGCTCGCCCAGCGGGCCTACGGGCAGGCTGCTGAATGAGGCCCGTATAGAGGGAATGCTGGACCACTTCGGTATATTTAATGACGAGACAGGGGGCAACTATGTTTTTGATGGCTACCGATACCTTGTAAAAGGTTATTTCCGTTTTGGCTCGTCGGGAGCGCCATACCTATATTATGACACGGAGAGAGATAAGTATGTGGCCAATGCGGTACAGAGCGAAGCCAGCGGTATTCAGCTTTCTATAAAGAACGACCGGGAAGGAAATTTTCAATACATCAATGCAATAGCATCTCCGTTGTATATCATAAAGCAGGAGCTGGAGAAGTATTTGTAATGCCGTAATGAAGTTGGTTTAACCTATGGTTAATAGGAATAATTTATTTGCGTTTTGCTCGTTGTATTGATATCTTTAACTAACAAAAAAAGCCTTTTATGAAAAAACTGATCACACTTTTTGCTTTTGCCTGCTCCTGCTCCGCAGCTTCGGCACAGGATGGCTATTTTGTGAAAGCCGGCGCTGGTGCCGGATCGGCGAATTCTTCCTTCAGCGTATTTCCGAACAACCATCCCACTAATCACAAGAGCGTGCTTGCGGAACAGGGCCAGCTGATCATTGGCCGTAACTTGGGTAAATGGCAAATTGAATCCGGCATCGGTTATTTACAAACAGGGCTCAGTTTTGTGCTAGGCCCCGGTGGAACAGGGGGGTGTGTTGCGGGTCCTAATCTAAATCCCGTAATAGCTGCTCAAAAGAACTCTGTAAAGTTTACGATAGTTGATCCGCATCTTGCGGTGCCATTGACAGCGTCCCGTTCCTTTACGGCAGGTAAGCGGTTTACTGTTAGCCCCGGTGCAGGCTTTGAAGCCCTGTATAATTTTAAAAGCAAAATGGCTACTACAGGCCTGAGCGATGGATCGACCGTCTCTATGGGCTACAAAAACAATGATCTGGCTGCGGCCTTTCTGCTGAAATTCGATCTGCAATATAATATCTGTAGCCACATGAGTGTATGGGTTAGTCCATCCTATCAAAAGATGCTTACTTCACTGACGACCAATGTACCCGGCGACAATATGAGCCGCATATATGACCGTGCGCTTATGATCAGCGCCGGAGTAAAGTGTGAGTTGCACTGCTGCAAAAAATCACCTGCTGTTGCCAATACAATAAACTAATTCACACTTTCAATAGCAACTTTTCTATTGTTGAATTCAAACGTATAGCCGGCCTTTTGGCCGGCTAATTTTTCGCCTATAGGCGATTCAGCAGAGATCGCATAGTAGGTGTTTTCATCAACCTTTAACCCAGATTACGCATTAGACATTATAAATGGGTACTCGAACTCTTTAGAGTAATTCCAAAGGCCGGAGAACCACGCTCTTCTCTTTTTGCTTAACGCGATTTTGAGTATGAGTTTACCGTTCAGCTTTTCAAAATAAGCGCC
>CAIRTW010000115.1 GCA_903881585.1 uncultured Bacteroidota bacterium
GGCGCTTATTTTGAAAAGCTGAACGGTAAACTCATACTCAAAATCGCGTTAAGCAAAAAGAGAAGAGCGTGGTTCTCCGGCCTTTGGAATTACTCTAAAGAGTTCGAGTACCCATTTATAATGTCTAATGCGTAATCTGGGATTAGTATATTTAGCGCTAATAAATAACACAATGGCCGAGAAACAAATCCAGGGGATAAATAAAATGTACATAGCGAGTGTGCTGATACTAACCTTTGCAGTGCCAGTGATTGGCGTAGCCGCGCAAATGATGATAACCAAGGACATTCCGCTTTCGCTGGAGCTAATCGGCAAGTGGTTCATTTTTTCGGCTGTTGGGCTGCGGCTTTTCGTGGCCGGAATCAAGCAAACAACGAACCCGGCATTTACTGCAAAGGAGATCTTTCATATAGACAAAGCGGAAAGCCTGCCGATAGTAAGAGAGCTGGGCTTTGCCAACCTGTGTTTCGGGCTGGTGGGGATCGTATCGCTGTTCCTGCCGCCGTGGCGGATAGTGAGCGCATTTGGCAGCGGGCTTTATTATGGTATTGCCGGGCTACAGCACTTACTGAAAAAACCTGCCGGTGCAAATGAAACATTTGCACTGGTCACTGATATACTGATATTTATTTTCCTGTTGGTTTATTTTGTAAAAATGATCTGAATCCATTGAGGGGAATGTAAATATTTACAGTTTCCAAAACCTGCCATTCAATTTCACATGTTCCCCGTTGGCACTAATTAAATAGATACCCGTCGGAACATCGATCGATCCATCTATTGGTTTGTTGGTAATTCCGTTCAGTTCCTTTATTTTCTCACCAAGTATGTTGGTGAGAAAAATAGTGACCGGTTCAGTTTCCTGCGAGTTTATCATTATCGTAATGTGGTCTTTTACCGGGTTTGGTGACACGCTCATATTGCCTACGCCAACCGGGCTGCCGTTTTGAACACTTGTTGTACTGCTATCTGATATTACTGTAAAACGGAAATAAGCTGTTACCGAACATAGGGTATTAGTGACTGTATATTCAATGGAGTCTGTGCCCGGCATTACACCAAAGACCAGGCCTGAAGCTGACACTATGGAAACAAACGTGTTTGTACTGGCCCACGAACCGCCAGTCACCGTATCAGAGAGCATGGTTGAGGAACCTGTGTGTATAGTATCAACGCCTGTTATCACCCCGGCAAACGGAACGGGATCGATGGTTATTGCCATCGTTGTGTCGTCTGTGCCGCAGCTATTTACCAGTGTATATGTGATGACGACATTGCCGGTGTCAACGCCAGTAACCATGCCCGTAGCAGCGTTTACAGAGGCAATTGTGCCATTGCTGCCTGACCATACCCCACCAGCTGCAGCGTCGGAAAATATTACTGAATCGCCCAGGCACAATTTAGAGGCGCCTGTAATGCCGGCAACAACCGGAGCGGCGTCTATGCTAATGCTAACTACAGAAGCGCAGGTGCCCACAGTATATGAAATATTCGCCGTTCCCGGACCAACTGCTGCTACAAGGCCGCTGGCGACAACCGTTGCCACAGCGGCATTACTGCTGCTCCATGAGCCGCCGGTTACTGCATCGGTTAATAACGATGAACTGCTGGTGCATATATCGAAGGCTCCCATTATGGTGCCTGCACCCGCGCAGGGTGTGTCGATCACCAGCTGTCCATTACCACAGTTAAAACCCTGTGTATGAACTACTGAGGTGCCATAAGTTGGGTTGACGTATGACGAACCGCCTCCACCGCCGCTGCCGCCAACGCCAGCGCCACCACCATACCATCCACCACCACCGCCGCCGCTACCCTCACCAGTTGACACAGGTATGTTGCCTCCATGCAGCGAAGTGCCGGACTCCCCGGCAGTTCCACCACAGGTACCCCCGTTGCCTCCGTGAACAGGCCCGCCACCTTGCCCGCCACCGGTAGTGCTACATGATCCCGAATAGCCTGTGCCTCCGTAGGTTCCGCCACCACCGCCACCAAGGTCTGCTACTCCTGTCCCGCCGCAGTCATCACCGCCGCCGCCACCACCGCCGCCGGCTATCGCCAGGATAGTTCCGGACACCGCATCGGCAATTGAAGTCGCGCCACCACCCCCAGCACCGGGCCATGTATTGTCCCATGACGAATCTGTACCGCCCCCCCCATATCCACCGGGCCCAATTGATAGCCCGCCATGTGAAGGTTTTCCGCCAATAATAATGTTTAGCACCTGGCCGGGAACCACGGCAATATTTGCCTGGACGCGCCCCCCGCATCCGCCTAAAGACTGGAAACTAGAAAAACAAGCTTCGCCGCCGCCCATTGCACCTCTTACATCCACGGCTATCAAACTAACCCCTGCAGGAACGGTATAAGTTTGCACGGCCCCGGTATAATTATAGGTAAAGGGTTGTGCATTGATCCTGCTGACTGTAGCAGAAAAAAATGCCAGCAGCATTATTAAAACATAAGCTCTCTTCATGAAACATGTATTGACTCACTAATAAAAGCAAGGTAACTTTCTTTGATAACTGAACTGTAAACAGGAATAACAAACCAGGTTATTCTTTCACAATTTTGGAGCTTAATTGCTCATGTTCACCGGAGGCGCTCAAAATATAGGTTCCTGCCGGAAAGCCAATAAACTCACTTATTGGCTGGTTAGTGAAGCCTTTGATCGTCATGAGTTTTTCACCCAGCACATTAGTGACAAGGATCGTAACCGGTTCGCTATAAGACGACAGCACCTTAATGCTAACCTGTTCTTTGGCTGGATTAGGCGCAATGATCATGCTGCTTGTTTCACCGGCGCCGGTATTATTAATTCCGGTCGTGTGTTCGTCAGTGACTGTAAAATAAAAATAGGCGTTCGAAGTGCCACAGGCATTCGACAAACTATAAATGATGGAATCCACTCCCGGTGCAACACCATAGACCATCCCACCTCCGGATACGAGGGAGATAGCAGTATTGGTACTGCTCCAGGTACCGCCGGATACCGGATCTGCGAGGGTTGCAGTTGAACCTGCATTAATGGTATTGGTACCGGAGATGTTCCCGGCGCTGATCATAGAATCGATAGTAATAACAGCGGAAGCAGCAGCAGAACTACAGCTATTGAAAACAGTGTACAAGATAGTATCGATACCAGGAACCAAGCCTGCTACCATTCCCGATGCATCAATAGTTGCATTCGAATTTGTAATACTCCATACGCCGCCAGTTGCTGTTTCATTGATCGTACCGGATGAGCCGGCACATACGCTCAGTAACCCTGATATAGTTCCTGTAACAGGAGCAGGATCCACAGATACAACCAGCGCCACATACCCGGCCCCACATGCATCTGTATTGACGTAGTAAATAGTATCAACACCCGCCAATAACCCAGTGACGATAGCAGTGGCGCCGGTGCCTGTTATTATTGCATTGCCGTTGCTTGCATTCCAGGTTCCGCCTGTTGTAGCGTCGGACAGTGTGATGGACGCGGCGGAACATACAATATTGCTGCCACTGATGGCCCCTGCCGGTGCTGCAACTATAATGGGATCTGACGTGCTACCGGTGCAACCGGGCGCAGTGACACTGTACACAATTACTGCCGTGCCAAGGGACATACCGGTAACAACTCCTGTAGCGCTTACACTCATCACAGACGGTGTCGATGAATGCCATGTTCCTCCGGCTACTGATTCGGAAAGGGTAATAGTTGACCCCAGGCATACATTATCAAACCCAGTGATAACACCGGGATCAAGCCATGGCTTAATGATAATTGATGCTGTAGTGGTGCTGGAACATGCCGTGGTAACAGTATAAATGAGTGTATCTGTTCCAACGGCTACTCCCGTGATGTGTGCCCCGCCCGCAGTAGCATTCGGATTAGTTACAGACCAGCTGCCACCGGGAACCGACTCGGTCAGATTTACTGCAGAACCAACACAAACGCCTGTGGATGTCCCTGAAATAACGCCAGGATTTGGCGCATTTTCTAATTTCACATGCACGGTAACGATATCAGAAAAAGCTCCGTCGCTTACGGAGATCTTAAATGAATCTGCACCTAGGTATCCTGCTGTAGATGTATAAAATAAGCCATGGGGGTTCGTGATGCTGTCGGTGCCATTTGACATGCCCGTATATGGAAACCCACTGAGGACACCATTTGCCGGCCCGCTAACGATGCTCCATGTTTCTGATTGCCCGGCGTCGATGTCAGTAATGGCGAGTGCATTCTGAATAGCAGATGACACACCGGTACACGCGCTGACTGTTTGTCCCTCACCAAAGGCAAATGAGGGAGTATGCGTTAGCTGGATAGCCTTTCTCAACCGGTTGTTATTCCCATCAGCAACATAGATACTCCCGTCACCGTCAACAAAAACACCGTATGGCCAGTTCAGATCTTCTGTGAGCGCATTGGCGCCATCTCCGTTATAGCCATCGTCGTAGAGGCTTCCTGCTACCGTATTAATGATGCCGGTTGACATGTCAATTTCCCGGCAGGAACAGCTAACATCGCACAGGTAAAGGTTGCCTGCATGATCGGTACACAGCCCGTAAACACCACCTAATCCCGCACTCATTGCCGGGCCACCGTCACCGGATGCCATGCTTCCGCCAAGTCCGGCAATTTTATTAATAATACCTGTAGCGGCATATATCTCCCTGATAATAGAACCACTTATACCAGTAACATGGTCTGAAAAAAATATGTTGCCTGATCCGTCAACGCAAATGGAGCAAGGAGAACCTAACGAAGCGGCAGAAGCTGGCCCACCATCGCTACCACCGGCGCCGGCGGTACCAGCTATCGTACTTATGATATGGGTAGCGGCAGCAATCTTCCTGATGTAATTTCCATCTACACAATAAATGTTGCCCGTAGCATCAATACAAATCCCTTTGGCCGCACTTAGCTGTGCGGCAATGGCCGGGCCGCCATCACCCGAATGACCAGAGACACCTGTACCAGCGAATGTAGTTGTAGCAGCAGTTGCAATATTGATCTGATAAATTTCTAACCCAGCCGTAACATAAAGATTCCCGGAACCGTCCATGCACATATATTGCGGCGAGGTGATGGAGGCCAAAGTAGAAACCAACCCGGTGAATGCAGATACCATTCTTACCCGGTTATTGCTCTGATCCAGAAAATAGAGATTGTGAGCAGCATCAACACATAAGTCCTGGGGAGCATTTATTTGGGTGGCACTGCCCACGAGGCCATCACCATTATAACCGGCTGCTCCGTTTCCTACCCAGGTAACCATAATTCTTTGTGCAAGAACAACTGGAGCTTTATAAAGTGTGAATGCAATAAGGGTGATCAAAAAAATAAAATTACGCATAGGGGTATGTTTTAATTAACATAAAAATAATTAAATATTTCGAGACGCCATTTTTTATTTTGTTACTTAGCTGTGAACCTACTGCTCCAAAAGAACAAGTACGCACGGCTGCTGACGGGCCATTTTATGTTTGCCCACTCTTTATTTTGTGAAAATGATCTGAACCAACGATAAACCGTTGGCCAGTTTTTATTATATTTATACCCCACCATTATTAATCTAAATTAATAAGCATGAAAAAGGCATTGTTTTTTATAGCGGGAATTGCAGCAATAGCGGGCTGCAAGAACGAGGGGAGCAAGATATATGAGATCAGCGGAAATGAAAAGTATAACCACTCAAATTATAAGGGGGCCATTGCCGACTATACTGAAGCCATAAAAATAGAAGCGAATGATACCGTAGCTTATTATGGCCGCGCAAATGCGAAGTATGGCCTGAAGGACTATAAGGGCGCCATTGCCGACTATACCAAGGTGCTGGACATGGACCCAAAATATGCTCCGGCCTATGAAAGAAGGGGGGATGCGAAAACGGCTGTTGACGATGATTCGAATGCGGTAATAGATTACAGCCTTGCAATACAGATGAACCCCAAGGGCGCAGGTGCCTATGTGAAACTGGGGAATGTAGCTGCTAAACTGGGCAATGATACCGGTGCAATAAACGATTACAACCAGGCTATTGCGGCAGATCCTAAAAATGCTGTAGCATACTGCACAAGAGGGCTAACGAAGTATCGCCTGGGCGATAATAAGGGCGCCGCAGATGACTATGCAAAAGCGGTGGAGCTGGACCCTAAAAATGCAGATGCCTACTACAACCGGGCACTGGCAGAGTATAATAATGATGATTACAGCGCTGCTATACGCGATTACGGCAAAGCCCTGGAGATAAACCCGGACAACGCAAACGCCTATATGAACAGAGGACTGGCGAAAACAAAAACCGGTGACTTTAAAGGCGCTTATGCCGACTACAGTAAGGCCATAACAATGGACCCCAAGAATGACGGAGCTTATGTGAGCAGGGGAAATGCGAAACTTGCGGCGGGAGACAACAAGGGTGCGATCGAAGATTATTCGCAGGCGCTACAGGTGAACCCAAAGCATGGACAGGTATATTATAACAGGGGGCTTGCCAAAGCCAGGCTGGAAGACTATGCAGGCGCATTGGGCGACTATGAAAGGGCGGTGAGGGTAAACCCTAAGCTGGTGGGCGCGTATTACGAAAGCGCGAAGCTGAGGGTAAAGTGGGAAGACTATAAAGGAGCAATAGAGGACTATACACATATAATAGCCATAAGGCCAAATGATGCAGACGCTTACTACAACCGGGCGATGGAAAACTACTTGCTGGGCCGCAGGGACGAGGTATGTGCAGATATGAACAGAGCAAAGGAACTGGGCAGTATGGCTGCCTTCAGAAAGGCAAAAGACCTTTGCCAGTAAGGAAAGAAAATCCAAAAAGGAAAATCCAAATTCCAAAGAAGAAAATCCAAATTCCCAAGGGGATACCCAGCCGCCAGTTTACAATATCAAAGATGTTAACTCATCGTTCAGGGCGTTTTCTATGTCCTTACTGGGAATGAGCCACATCACAGATACACTGACAAACAGAACGGCAGAAACAGCCGGGTGGATGTACAGTGCACAGGGAATTGCTGCTGCATACAATACTGTTGACCAAACTGCTTTGACATTACTTTTTGCAATAGCGCGTGTAAGTGGCGTCTGCTCTTTATAGGTACGGCATATCTCATTGCTGAGGATTGTATAAGCAATGCCGCTAAGAATAGGGACGCACCCGTATATGGCCACTGTCAATTTGTTGAAATTATTTACACCCATCCAACCGGTAACGAATGGGATCAGTGACAGCCAGAAAAGCAGGTGCATATTAGCCCACATTACCCGGGAATTTACCCGTTTTAGTGTATGCATCAGATGGTGATGATTGACCCAGTATATGGCTACAAATATAAAGCTGAGCACATAACTGCCGAATACCGGCAGCAGCGGCTTCAATGCTGCCACACTGGCGCCATCCGGAACTTTGAGCTCCAGTACCATGATGGTGATGATGATCGCAAAGACACCATCACTGAATGCTTCCAGCCTTGATTTATTCATGGGTTTATTCCGATCTGTAAGAGACAAACATAAGGTTTCCGCAGCATATTCGCTATTTTTGCAACTTATGCACTCACTCATTATTTTCGCATCAGGCGCAGGAACCAATGCGGCAGCTATCATTGCTTATTTTCAACAAAGCGGGAAGGCTAAGGTATCGCTTATCGTAAGCAACAAAGCAGATGCCGGTGTGCTGCAGATAGCAAAAAGGGAAGAGATACCCTTTCTTATCATCAACAAACAAACACTGCACGAGACGATGCTCATAGAGCAACTGAGCGATATAAAACCCTCGCTGATAGTGCTTGCAGGTTTTATGTGGAAGGTGCCCGCTGCAATGGTACACGCCTTCCCCGGTAAGATCATTAATATACACCCAGCCCTGCTGCCCGGCTATGGTGGCAAGGGCATGTATGGCCACCACGTGCATAATGCGGTGGTCTCGGCAAAAGAAAAAGAGTCGGGCATCACAATACACTATGTGAACGAGGTATATGATGATGGCAATATAATATTACAGGCGCGCTGCCCGGTTGGCGAGCAGGACAGTGCTGATGAGCTAGCTGCGCGTATTCATAAGCTGGAGCATTTCTATTATCCGAGGGCAATTGAGTTTTTGCTGGGAGCGTGATGATCAGCTTTCTTTATAGCATTTATACATCACAATTACTCTTGTCGGCTGGTTTTGGCTAAAGCCACTACTGTGGCTGTTATGAGAACCCCGCCCTAAAGGGCGGTGTATTGGAAAGGCGCATTACTAATGTCGAAATAGTATTAATCAGTTATCCAGTCTAAATAATTATCCTTATCAACCACAGTAAAACCAGCATCCGGGTATGCTTTTGCAAAAGCAATGGGTGGTTTTGTTTTTCCCTTCTGCCATTTACATTCTATGGCCTGTAGCTTTTGGTTATTCATTTCCAGCAGGTCTATTTCCTGTCCATCGTAGGTGCGCCAGAAAAAATACTGCGGGTGGTAGCCCTTGTAGCTATTATACTTCAGCCTTTCGCTCATTATATATTGCTCCCACAGCTGGCCTATATCGTTGCGGGCATGCAGCGGGCTGAAGTTATTGATCAGCGCATTGCGTATTCCGTTATCATAGAAATACCATTTTTTGCTTTTGGTCACTTCCTTGCGCAGGTTACCGCTATAGCCGGATAACGGATAGATGATGAACACTTTAGTGAGTAGATCGAGGTAACGCTCTACGGTTATTTTGTTCAGCTGCAGGCTGTTTCCCAGCTCCACCGTGCTTACCTGGCTGCCTACCTGCCACGCCAGCATCTGTAATAGCTTGAACAGTACGTCCGGGCCCTTCACATTTTCCATCATCAGCAGGTCTTTGAGCAGGTAGCTGTTTACCAGTTGCTTTAGATAGTCTTTCTGCTCGTCTGGGCTTTCCATATGCCACAACTCCGGGTAACTGCCATAGACCAGGCGCTGCTCCAGGTTGCCCATAGTAGCCAGGTTGTTTTCCGTTTTTGTCAGCTCACATTGTGCAACAGGGTATAACTGGTAAACAAGATTGCGGCCTACCAGCGGCTCACCGGTTTTATATACAAGATCAAAGCTGCTGCTGCCGGTAACAATGATCGTAATGCCTTTCACATTATCTATCATCAGCTTCAGGATCTTGCCTATTTCTGGTACTGCCTGTGCTTCGTCTATGATTACTATTTTCTTTCCGCTTGTTAGTTTCTTATAGTTGGCGATAGTTCTTTTCTGCAGCAGCTCTGCCACCTGCATGTCCTCACCTTGCAGCAGCAATACATCATTGCCATACTTTGCGGCTATATTTTCTATAATAGTAGTCTTGCCAATGCGGCGGGTGCCATACAGCATGATCACTTTTTGCTTGCCTATTTGTTTTTCGATCTGCTGCTGCAGCAGGCGATGGATGTCCATAAAATGTAAATTAGCTCTGGAGGCAAAATTACATCAATTACCCTATATATTTTTAATAATTGTGTTAATTAGGTCAGTTGAGTGACTTAATTTGCATTAATTAAGTCGGCTAGATAACTTATTTAACATAAATTACCTTTAATACGCAAATTAGGTCAGTTGGGTGACCTAATTTATGTTAATTAGGTCAGTTGAGCGACCTAATTAACAAAAACGAAAATCATTTAGGATGAAATATTTTACGGAAACTGTGTTCCTTTAAACATGGTACAGAAATATCTGCGGGAAGATACCAAGCAAGAAAACAAGGATGCAGGTAATCACCAGCATTACCTTGTCACCCATAGTTACGGGCGAGTTTAGCTCCGGTGTACCGGTTTTAAAGTACATAGCAATGATAACACGGAAGTAGTAGTAAACACTTATGGCAGCCATGAGTAGTGCAAATATTACCAGCCATAGCAAGTGGCCTTGCTGCACTACTGCCAGCAGCACATAATACTTGGCCATGAACCCACCGGTAAGCGGGATACCTGCAAGTGAAAACAAGAATATGGTTGCTGTAAAGGCAAGCAGCGGCTCCGTTTTTGCAAGGCCGTTGAAGCCATCGTAGGTATAGTCTTTCAGCTTTACCAGCACAGAGAAAATGCCAATGGTAGCAACACTGTAGGCAACGGCATAGATAATAATACCCTGCCATGCAAACTGGTTTACAGCGAGCACTGCAAATAGCATAAAACCGGCCTGCGCAATAGACGAGTAGGCAAGCATACGCTTTACGCTCTGTTGGAAAACAGCAGTCACATTACCTACAAGCAGGGTAGCCGCAGTGATAATAGCCAGTATGATGGTCCAATGTTCGCTAAGGCTATTGAATGATACCTGGAAGAGACGCAGAAAAGCAAAGAACGCAGACGCCTTAACTATGGTAGCCATATAGGCTGTGAACGGTGTAGGCGCGCCATCATATACATCCGGCGTCCACATGTGCATAGGGGCCGCTGAAACCTTGAAACATAGCGCTATCATAATGAACATGATACCTGCCAATGCAAGTGGGTTGAGCGCATCGCTGTGCAGAATACCCACCATATCCATAATATTAAATGTACGCGCGGCACCATACAGGAGGGCGATACCCATCAACAAAATGCCTGTAGAGAACGCGCCCATCAGGAAGTACTTGAGTGATGCCTCGCTGCTTTTCAGATTGCGCTTATCGCTGCCCGCCAGTATGTACTGCGGAATAGACAGTATCTCTATGCCGATGAACAACATGAGCAGGTTATTGTAAGTGGAAAGGATGTACAAGCCACAAAGAATAAAGAAAATGAGCGCAAAATATTCGGCAACGTGTGCGCCTACTTTTTGTATCTCCTTGCCCATTAATAAAACATAAAGCACGGAGCAGCCGGTCATCAGCGTGTTGAACCACAGCGAGTAATGCTCTACCCGCAGCATATTGCTGAACAGTAATTGGGGAGCATTGACGGATGTGGTTGCGAGGTCCCAAATGTTTACACCAAGCAATGCAATAAAGAGCAGGGCGGCAATGGATGCCACGCTTTTCTTATTGTTTACCACAATACCGGCAAACATCATTATTATACCAAAAACCGTTGTAGCAATAATTGCCTTCATGTTACAAATTCAAAATGCAAAAGTAAAAATTCAAAACCTCAACACGTAAAACACCCTTATCTATTATCTCTAAAAAGCTATCTGACGATCATCCCTGCAATCCCTGCCGTGAGATCCAAAAGCGGTTTTGGATAAACACCAAGGAATATGATCAGTATGATAATGATAGCAAGCCCAATAAATTCATTCATGCTCAGGTCTTTGGCTATTACCATTTTCACGGTTGCTCCATAAGCCGTTTTTTGAATCATGTTCAGTGTATATACCGCGCCGAGTATTATTCCCAGCCCGGCAATGACCATCATCACTATTTGATTTGATTCTGTGCCTGAGAATAAACCATTGAACAGCATGAACTCACCTATGAAACCATTGGTAAGCGGCAATGCAATACTGGCGAGGGATATGATTACAAAAGCGATGGCCATATTAGGCGCTACAGTAGCCATACCTCCCAGCTTGGTCATATCGCGGGTACCCCAGCGGTTTTCGACCATGCTAATGATAAGCCACATGCCAGTTATAGTGATACCATGATTGAACATTTGTACCATAACACCGTGCATACCAATATTACTGTGAGAGAATGCAACGGCACACATCAGGCCCATGTGCGCTATGGATGAATAAGCAACCAGGCGCTTCATGTCGGTTTGTACTATAGCTATACAAGAAGCATATATTATACCAATGACAGAAAGTATAACTACGGTATCAGACCAGTATGCAACGCCAGCTGGCAATACCGGCAATAACCAGCGGAGCACGGCATATAATCCCATCTTTACCATTAGGGCACTCAGGATTATGGTAACAGGTGTTGGTGACTGTTCGTAGGTATCGGGCTGCCAGGTATGGAACGGGAAAATGGGCATCTTAATAGCGAAGGCTATAAAAATGAGCCAGAATACCCATTGTTGTTGTTCGGATTTTAATGAAGCACCTGCGCGAACAATATCGGGCCAGGAATAACTGCTGAGTCCCTGTGTCTGCATAGACAGGTAAATAAGCCCTGCCAGCATCATAAGGCTGCCGACAAATGTGTAGATGAAAAACTTAAAGGTAACAGCGATCCGTTTTTCACCACCCCAGCGCGAGCATAAGAAGTACACAGGTATAAGTGCCAGCTCCCAGAACACATAAAATACCAACGCGTCATAAGACAGGAACACGCCCATAAGGCCAGCCTGCGACAATAGCAGGAAACCATAAAAAGCACCGGGGCTCTCTACTTCCTTATTTACGTTGGATATCATTACCACCATTACTACAATACCTGTGAGCAGACAGAGCATACTGCTCATACCATCGGCCATGAGGCTGAATTGGGTGCCGAGTATCGGGATCCAGTCGTGGTTGTAAGTAATGGGCGCGGTATAATTGGCCCCGCTTACATAAGCGGAGACACCCAACGTGAGTATAGAACTTATTAATGCAAGCGCCTTAGCCCCATCGCCTTTTACAGCAAAGGACATGATGCCTGTGATCAGCGGAATGAGTATGAGTAATAATAAAACCATTTTAAAATTTAAAAATCAAAATTTAAAAATCAAAATCCCAAAGTGGGCTTCCCTATTTTATAAATACATGTTTAATATTATTAGCTATCTGTTCAATTGCCTTGACCACAGCACTCCCCTTTAGGGGCAGGGGGCGGTTATTATTTTATCCAAAAAAAACTGAGTGTAAACAACACCACAATGCCCAGCACCATAATAAAAATATAAAAACCCACCTGGCCGCTTTGCAACAATCTCAGGCGGTCTCCACCCCACTTCACTGTTTTACCTACGCCATTCACGATTCCGTCAATACCTTTTTTCTCAGCAAACTTGTCAAGGACATTAGAGAGCGCTCCTATCGGCCTTACAATAATAGCATCATAGAGTTCATCCACATACCATTTGTTTTCCAGGAGTTTCGCAAATCCCTTGTTTTCCGCAAAATTCGGCTTCCTGTTTACAATATATGCAACAATGATCATCAATACAGCAGCTACCACCGAAACAGACATCAGCATATATTCTGTAGATTCGGCAAGATGATGTTCGCCAAAATTCGTGACTACACTGCTGAGGTATGAATTAATAAGATTATGGCCTCCCAGTATTTCGGGAATACCTACATATCCGCCAATGATCGAAAGCACAGCAAGAATCATTAAAGGGATGGTCATTGCGTAAGGGCTCTCATGCAAATGATGCCGCTGGTCTTCGGTGCCGCGGAAACTGCCATTGAATGTAAGAAAGTACAGGCGGAACATGTAAAATGCGGTCATCATTGCTGCAGCTATGCCGAGGTAGTACAATATAGGATCATGGGCGAAAGCATCGGTTAGTATGGCGTCCTTCGAAAAGAAGCCGGAAAAACCCGGAATACCGGAAATAGCCAGGCAGCCTATAAGAAAAGTCGCCTGCGTAATGCGCATGTGTTTACCTAGCCCGCCCATTTTACGAATGTCCTGCTCGCCACCCATCGCGTGTATAACACTACCCGAACCAAGGAACAACAACGCCTTAAAGAACGCATGCGTCATGACATGGAAAACTGCAGT
Source organism: uncultured Bacteroidota bacterium (assembly GCA_903881585.1). GTDB lineage: Bacteria > Bacteroidota > Bacteroidia > Chitinophagales > Chitinophagaceae > Nemorincola. The sequence continues at coordinate 13,581 of CAIRTW010000115.1, forward strand.
AGTATATGCGCCCACACCCAATGCAAGGAACATAAAGCCAAGCTGGCTAACAGTAGAATAGGCAAGCACTTTCTTTATATCATATTGTTTTATAGCAATGGTTGCCGCCAGTATAGCCGTGGCAAGGCCAATGACAGCCACCACGTGCAGGATCATTGGTGTGAGGCTGTATAATGCGCCGCTGCGCGCTATCATATAAATACCAGCCGTAACCATGGTAGCCGCGTGTATCAGTGCTGATACAGGAGTGGGACCGGCCATCGCATCGGGCAGCCAGGTATATAATGGTATCTGGGCACTTTTGCCGGTAGCGCCAATAAACAGGCACAATGCAATCCAGTTGTATGTGCTGGCAGGAACTATTGCCTGCCCGCTGTGCACTTGTCCGAAGAACTCCTGGTACGAAAGCGTGCCGAAATTCAACAATATCAGTAACATGCCCACTAGGAAGCCCAGGTCTCCAATGCGGTTCATTACAAATGCTTTTTTAGCAGCATTGGTATAATCCCGGTTTTTAAACCAGAAACCTATGAGCAGGTAGGAGCACAATCCTACGCCTTCCCAGCCAATGAACATGATAAGATAGTTTGCACCCAGCACCAGTAAAAGCATGGAGAAAACGAAGAGGTTGAGATAGGCAAAGTATTTCACCATTCCCTCGTCATGATGCATATAAGACGTGGAATAAACATGTATGAGAAAGCCCACCCCGGTAATAATAAGCAGGAACAAAGCCGAAAGTGCATCGACCTGGAAAGAAAAGGGAATGTATAATTTACCAGACTGTATGAAATCAAATAAACGAACGATCACCGGCCCATGAAAAGCAGGATCCTTTACTTCAAAGAAAATACCGAGCGAAACTACGAACGAGCAGAGTATTGCAAGCGTGCCGATAACACCGCCAAGGTTTTTAGGCATCCGCTTCCAAAACAAGCCGTTGATCAAAAAACCGATCAGCGGAAACAATGGCACTAAATAGACGAGTTGAGAAAAATTCCCCATTTAATTATAAAATTATTTTAGTGTTTCAATCTGTTCAAAATATTAATATCCACAGAGTGTACCTTACGGTACATCATTACTATTATCGCGAGGCCCACAGCAACTTCCGCCGCAGCTACCACCATTATAAAAAATACAAATAACTGCGCATCAGAATCGCCGTACATTTTTGAGAAAGCGACCAATAGTAAATTCACGGCATTGAGCATGAGCTCTATGCACATAAATATGATGATGGCATTGCGCCGCATCAGTGCACCCATTATCCCAATGGAGAATAAAAGGAGGCTCAGGAACAAATAATGTGTTGAATTTACCGGCATCTTAAAAAATAAAAAAGTAAAAAGTAAAAGTAAAAATCCCTCTATTATCGCATAAAGTTGATGCGCAATAAATTTGGTTTTTAGTTTATAAAAATTGTTTCATTTCCGATTCATCTTCTTTAGTGACCGGTTTTGTATCCTCTTTTTTTCCAATCACTACCGCACCTATCATAGCACTAAGAAAGAGCACACTGCTTATTTCAAATGGCAATACATATTTTGTGAACAACACCTTACCGAGATTAGTAATTAACCCAATATCAGTAGCTGTCTTATCCATATATTCTGTCTTCGCCGTTTTAATCGAGGCAAGTATCACCAGGAACAAAACGCCACCGGAGATAACGCCGGCCAGCTGCACCAACTGTCCTTTTTGCGGTTCTACGTCTGCATTCAGGTTCATAAGCATGATCACAAACAGGAACAAAACCATTATAGCCCCAGCATAGACTATAATATTTACTATAGCCAGAAACTGTGCATTCATTAATATATAATGCCCGGATATGGCGAAAAAAGTAACGATGAGGAACATGACGCTGTTCACAGGGTTGCGGCTAAGTATAACACCCAGCGCACAGCCAACGGCCAATGCAGACAAAATCCAAAATAATATATCGTAGATGTCCATACTTATTTGCCCTGCTGTTTTTTAGTGTCCGGAATAAGCAGGTCGTCTTTTTTATAAATGAAACTTGCGCGTGTATAGTTAGCTGGCATTATAGTCTCTGTAAGATAGATAGCGTCTTTAGGGCAGGCCTCTTCGCAATAGCCGCAGAAAATGCAACGCAGCATATTGATCTCATATTTTGCAGCATACTTCTCTTCGCGATACAGGTGCTCTTCGCCTGGTTTGCGCTCTGCAGCCTCCATAGTTATTGCCTCTGCCGGGCAAGCCAATGCGCACAGTCCACAGGCAGTACAACGCTCAGCTCCATTCTCATCACGGTTCAATATATGCAGGCCGCGAAATACCGGGCTAAACGGACGTTTCTCCTCAGGGTAACGGGTAGTCGCCTTCTTCTTAAATATATGGCCCAGCGTGATGCCAAGGCCTTTGGCCAGTGAGGGCAAATAAATGCGCTCCCCGAATGTCATGGGGCTGCGATCTATCTGTACTGCTCTGTTAGTTAGTTTCTGCATTATTTTCTTTTTCCAATACTTCCGTTATCATTTCTTAAACACCCACAATATCAGTACCCCCGTTACCAGCATATTCACTAATGCCAATGGTATCAGCGAGCGCCACCCGAGTTTCATAAGTTGGTCATAACGGAAGCGGGGCAGCGTCCACCGGACAAACATGAAAAACAGGATCATGCAAACAACTTTGGTCAAAAGGGCCAATATGCAACATATGGTAAACAGAATAGGATGCGCCAGCGTAGCATGCTGTACCTGATCCATGAACGGGAAATTGTACCCGCCAAAGAACAGCGTAACAATGATGGCAGAGCTGATAAACATATTGATGTACTCGGCAAACAGGTAAAAACCGAGCTTCATGGATGAATACTCCTGGTGATAACCCATATTCAATTCGCTGTCACACTCCGGCAGATCGAAAGGAGCGCGGCACAGCTCTGCAAAAGAACAGGTAAGGAAAATAATAAAACCAATAGGTTGTTTGAAAAAATTCCAGGAAAAATAACCATCGTTCCAGAAGCCATGCTGCTGTGATACTATCTCCCTGAGGCTTAGTGTACCTGTGAGCATAAGCAGGGCAATAAGACTGATGCCCATAGCCAGTTCGTAAGAGATGGCCTGTGATGCGGCACGGATGCTACTCAGCAATGAGAATTTATTATTTGACGCCCAGCCGCCAAGCATCACCCCATATACGCCAAGGCTTACCGCACCGAATACGAACAGGATGCCAATATTGATATCAGCCACCTGGAAAGCTATGATACGGCCGCTTGCGGTTACATAATCGGGGCCCCATGGCACCACCGCACTGGTCATTAGTGCGGTAAGCATAGCCAGGCAAGGGCCGAGAACGAAAATGAAACCTGTGGAACGGTCGGGTATGATCTCTTCCTTAAAGAATAATTTTAAACCATCTGCCAACGGCTGCAGCAAGCCAAACGGCCCTGCACGGTTTGGACCGATACGGTCCTGCATAACGGCAGACACTTTACGCTCTCCCCAGGTGGCATACATAGCAATGCCCAAAGACCCCATCAGTATTACTGAGATGAGGATGACTTTTTCTATAATCAGCGCTGTATCGATCTGAAGTAACAGCATAGTGGCGCAAAAGTAGTTTTAGTTGGTTAAAAAATTATCGTTTAATCAAGTTTTATTGTGGTTAAGCGCCTCCTGCCTGCCGGGGCAAGCTATGGTTGGTTTTAAAATCATCCGAATGTGCCGGCCCCTCTATCTCCGAAAGATGAATTTCCGGCCTGTTGACATCACTCTCATCATGTATGTTCATTAAAAACTTAGGCTCCTTACCAATCACTTTGTCTATTAGTACCGGCGGTTTCATAGTGCCTACATAGTGCCCTTGCGCTATCACACTGCTACGTGCTATTACTGATGGCCCTTCAATAACCCAGTCCTTTGTTTCTTTTTTATGGAAACGACAATCGTTACAGATAAATTCTTCCACCTCGCCCCACTGGTCTTTACGGGCAGTAACCCGGAACACTTCTTCCCCACGCATCCAAAGGCGCACTTTACCACTACAGGTAGGGCAGTCGCGGTGGGCGTCAACCGGCTTGGTAAACCATACACGGTTTTTGAACCGGAATGTTTTGTCGGTAAGCGCACCTACAGGACATACGTCTATTACATTACCTATAAAGTCGTGATCAAGCGATTTATTCAGCATAGTGCTGATCTGCGCATGGTCACCTCTTTCCAATATGCCATGTTCACGCTTATCAGTAAGCTGGTCGGCAGTGAACACACAACGGAAGCACATAATGCAGCGTGTCATATGCAACGAAATGTAAGGGCCGATATCTTCTTTTTCAAAAGTGCGGCGCTTGAACTCATAGCGTGTAGCCTCCGCGCCATGCTCATAACTGAGGTTCTGCAGGTCGCATTCACCGGCCTGGTCACATACCGGGCAATCGAGCGGGTGGTTGAGCAATAAAAACTCAACAACGCCTTTACGAGCATCGATAACTTTTGGTGAAGTGATGTTCTTCACTTCCATGCCATCCATTACGGTGGTACGGCAACTTGCCATCAGCTTCGGCATAGGGCGTGGGTCCTTCTCAGAGCCCTTGCTCACCTCTACCAGGCAGGTGCGGCACTTGCCACCACTGTCCTGCAGCTTGCTGTAATAGCACATAGCCGGCGGGGTAACCTCTCCACCTATCATACGCGCAGCATTCAGTATAGTAGTACCGGCTGGCACTTCTACAGTGATGTTATCAATGGTTACTTTAAATTTTGGTGTTTCAGACATTTCTTAACTCTTTAATATCTGCTTTATAATTTTTTTGTTTCAAGTAGGTAATCCAAAACTTCAATTTATTCACTACGATATGATCGGCCTTTGTAAAATCAGAAAATAGGTTCCTAAAGTTAGGGTCATTTTTTGATGATCTTTGTTTGGCGTAATCATATAAATCAGTCAATCCATTTGGCAACTTATAATCTTCCATTTTTAAACCCAATTCCCCTGCAATTCTTAATAACCAGGGCTCAACTTCTGGTGAAATTTGGATAATATAATGATGCAATTTATTTTCTGCGTGTCTCCATAAAAACAACCTCCCGTCAACTTCATCTACTTTAACAAATTGTTTCAAATAGTCGAGTTCTCTTTTGTCTTTGTCTACAATTCCTACGGCAAAACTATCCCTCAATCGTCCTTGCATCAACTTTACAACGTTACTACATCCGTGCTGCTTATTATACCCTGTTGTTGTTGGCACTAATGTTTCAAGTAAGTTAGAGTCAACATAACATTCAGTGATTATCGCCTTATCCATTATTTAATATAGTCTTCAATATTAAAAAATAGATCTACTCCAAACTGATACACTTCATGCAATTGTTCGTCTGTTAACCTTTTTATAATCGTTTCACCATCTTTCAGGCCCACCACATAAACTGATAACTCTTCTCTTGCATCTGCTAAAAAGTCATTAATTACAAATGGGCTGTGAGTACTTATAAAATACTGGTTACCATTGTCTTTATTATAAATAATATCTCCCGTGAATTTGCTTATATATGGAGGGAACATATGTGCTTCCGGTTCTTCGAAGAGTAACACAGTATTCTCATTGCTCATTATCGCAGCCTTATGAAAAATAAGACGCTGCAATGTATCTGCCATTTGGTAAAAAGGAATTGTAAAAATTGTCTCCTCATCAAGTTGTTTTAGCCCCCTGATTGAATTTGTCGCTTGATCAATAAGTAATTTTAGGCCATAAAATTTGAATAGTTCTCCAACTTCTTTTCTTACTTCCTTATTAAATTGTACGATGTCAACCAAATTTTCACCAAATGGAGAAAATAAACTTAGTGCATTAGTTTTGTCATCATTAAAAGTATTTCTAAACACGTATTTTTTCACAAAGGGAAGTGTTTTTTTCCTCTCAATTTCCTCTGTTGTAAATGAAAATGACGTAGCAACAGGTTTTGAACTAAATTGAAAATCGTTACTAAATCCCTTGCCCCCACCACTATATTGCAACTTTCTAAATGGCTTGAATTCGTTACTGTTGCTTTTCGGAATGTTTGATATTAATGTGAAGTCAGTTTCGCTTAAATAATTGAAGTTCGTGCTGGCTTTCCCTATATCCACAATAGCCTCATTTTTAATGTATGCATTATAAAAGATCTCATGGGCGTATTGTATTCTGCATAGTTCTGAAAAGGGCACGTCGAATTCCTCTTTTAAATATGACAACGAGGATAGAGCTTCCAAAATCGCACTCTTCCCCACATTCGGATAACCAATAAACACATTGATCCGTTTACACCCTTCGATCTTCTGATGGCGTATGGATTTGAAATTGGTTATTTCTATATGGTCTATGTGGTTGCTCATTCTCTCTTTTACGCTGTTGCAGCTACATGAATAGGATCGGCATAGTGTGCCAGTCCGTAATTACGCTTCTGCGATTCATCGGGGTTCAGTACATGCCACTCAAATTCATCGCGGAAGTGCCGGATGGCAGCGGCTATAGGCCATGCAGCGGCATCGCCCAGCGGGCATATGGTGTTGCCTTCTATTTTACGCTGAATGTCCCAAAGCAGGTCTATATCGCTCATCTTACCCTTTCCGTATTCTATATTCTTCAGTATTTTATACATCCAGCCGGTGCCTTCGCGGCAGGGGCTGCATTGGCCACAACTCTCGTGATTGTAAAACCGAGCGAGCGTCATGGTATGGCGCACCACACACTGGTCTTCGTCCAGCACGATAAAACCGCCAGATCCCATCATGCTGCCAGATACAAATCCGCCATCAGACAGGCTCTCATAGTTCATATACCTTGTCTCACCCTTTGCAGTTTTCAGCAGCAGGTTAGCAGGTATTATCGGCACAGATGATCCGCCGGGGATGCAAGCTTTCAGCTTTTTCCCATTAGGTATACCTCCGCAATATTCATCGCTGTAAATGAATTCCTCTACAGAGATGGTCATGTCAATTTCGTAAACGCCCTGATTCTTTACATTGCCGCATACGGAGAGCAGTTTAGTACCGGTAGATTTGCCCACGCCAATCTTAGCATACTCATCGCCGCCCATATTTATAATAGGTACCACTGCGGCTATTGTCTCTACATTGTTCACCACTGTAGGCCGCATCCACACGCCCTGGATCGCCGGGAAAGGCGGTTTCATACGTGGGTTTCCACGCTTGCCTTCCAGAGATTCTATCAGCGCTGTTTCTTCGCCGCATATATAAGCGCCAGCGCCGCGGTGCACATATATTTCGCAATCGAAGCCCGAGCCAAGTATGTTTTTACCCAGCCAACCATTGTTCTTCGCTTCTGCTATTGCCTGTTCCAGAATGTCTGGTATCCATGCGTATTCACCGCGTATATAGACATAGGTGGCATTGCTGCCCAGCGCAAAACTGCTGATCAGCAACCCTTCGATAAAAAGATGCGGATGGAACTCCATCAGATAACGGTCTTTGAACGTACCAGGCTCTGATTCATCTGCATTGCACACCAGGTGACGTGGCACACCCTCCGGCTTTGCGAGGAAGCTCCACTTCATGCCGGTAGGGAAGCCTGCTCCACCACGGCCACGCAGGCCGCTTTTCTTCACCTCTTCCACTATATCAGCCGGAGACATCTTAAATGCCTTCTCAGCCGCACGGTAGCCCCCATGCTTACGGTAGGCATCGTAATAACGGATGCCTTCTACCTTATCGTGTTCTAATAATAGTTTTACGCCCATTTTTCAAAGTCAAAAAGTCAAAAGTCAAAAGTCAAAATTTGTGTTCCGATTTTCCTTTTGAGTTTAATAATTATTTCTATTTACAAGTACATTTCAATAACCTCATAAATATTGCTCATAGCTTCATCCACCGTTTTCCTATAAGAATGACATCCCTTAAAAACAGGGCACGAAACGATATAAACAGCATCTTCATCTTGTTCAATCAAAATCGGGAAATGAACTTTCTGTGTCTCCATTCTATTACTTTTACCTCAACGCTAACTTTTATCAATAATCAAAATAAAATCTTCCATCGGGTCGAAAAAGTAGTCTGTCCATCCCGCCCTATGGCTTTTCATTTCTGCTTCGTCCTCGAAACCAGTATGGTGCAATATCACCTTAGTCCCTGCTTCGTCTTCTTTCAGTAAATAATGAACTTCAGTTGGCTTTGTTTCTTCCGGCCAGTCACTTGTTTTCCAGGTATAGGCCAGTTCGTTATCTGTAGTTTTTATTACCGTTCCTTTTACCCATCCGTCAAACATTTCAAACCGCCCGCCTTCTTTCTTTTCCATCACCGCTTCACCACCACTCCATTTTCTTATCAGCACCGGATCGGTTAGCAGTTGCATCACCCTGGCTGGTTTTCCTGATAAAATAAACTCAAGTGCAAGATCAAAAACCATAGGTTTAGTTTTTGGCTTGCCCCCTTAGTTCCTCAATTAGTTTATCTACCTTTTCCTTTGTCAGGTGTTCCCTATATGTCTTGCCCAGCTGCATCATTGGTGCGTATCCGCACGCGCCGAGGCACTCGGCTGGTTTTAATGTAAACAAGCCATCTGCTGTGGTTTCTCCTTCAATGATGCCCAGTTTTTCTTTTATATAGTCTATGATCTGGTCACTGCCATTAAGCATACAAGGACCTGTGCGGCATACCTCCAGCAGGTGTTTGCCCACTGGTTTAGTATTAAACATACTGTAAAAAGTTGCTACTTCATATACTTCTATTGGCAGTATATGAAGTATCTCTGCCACGTAGTCCATCGCAGGTGCATCCAGCCAGCCGGCATTTTCATCCTGCGCCATGTGCAGCAATGGTATCAAAGCGCTCTTCTGTTTCCCTTCCGGGTAGTCGGAGATGAGTTCTTTTACCTCTTTTAATTTTTCTTCACTAAAACGAATACTCATTTAATGCTTTTTATAGAACTTCTAATTCCAAATGTTATTCTTCGCTGCTTAATTAGTTTACTACCTCGTAAATATTGCACCGCTGCCAAATCCATGGTTCCCCTTTAGGGGTCAGGGGCCTAAGCATCCAGTTCTCCCGCTATCACATTCAGACTGCTCAGTGTAATGATTGCATCACTAAGCAGACCGCCTTCCACCATTTCAGGGTATGCCTGGTAGTAGATGAAACAAGGCCTGCGGAAATGCAAGCGATAGGGGGTTCTGCCGCCATCACTGATCAAATAATAGCCCACTTCACCATTACCGCCTTCTACAGAGTGATATACTTCTCCGGCAGGCGCATCTATCTCACCCATTATTATTTTGAAATGCCAGATGAGTGCTTCCATTTTTGTATAAACATCTTCCTTTGCAGGTATGTGGAAATGGTCTGCCTCCTTGGCGTAAAACACTTCTTTCTGATCGGGAAATTCCTTTTCTATTTTGTCAATTTTCTCAAGTGCCTGGTGAATGATGCTCACGCTCTCCCATATCTCGCCATTGCGCACCATGAAACGGTCATAGACATCGCCCACCGTGCCCACGGGTATTTTAAAATCAAAATCTTCGTAAGATGAATACGGCATTGAGACACGCACATCATAATCAACACCCGTTGCGCGGAGGTTAGGGCCTGTAAAGCCGTAGTTCAGCGCCCGCTCAGCGCTTATTGGCCCCGCACCTATGCAGCGGTCCATAAATACACGGTTGCGGTTCAGCAGTGATTCAAATTCCTTCATCACCTTCGGGAAGGTCTTCATAAAATCATGCAGCTTACTAAACGATGCCGGCGTGAAGTTGCGCTCAAAGCCACCCACCCGGCCTATGTTGGTCGTAAGGCGGGAACCGCATATCTCTTCAAATATTTCGTAAATTTTTTCGCGGTATTGAAATACATAGGTGAATGGGGTAAGCGCACCGGTATCCACGGCAATAACAGAGTTACACACCAGGTGATCTGCAATTCTCGATAACTCCATTATTATGACGCGCAGATATTCTACGCGCTTAGGTAATTTCAAACCAAGCAGTTTTTCTATGGTCATATGCCAGCCCATATTGTTTATGGGTGATGAGCAATAGTTGAGCCGGTCGGTAAGTGGTGTGATCTGGTAGTATGGACGACGCTCAGCAATTTTTTCGAAAGCCCGGTGGATATAGCCGATGGTTGGAACCGTTTCCAGCACACGCTCACCGTCTATTTCCATTATATTCTGGAACACACCGTGCGTAGCGGGGTGTGTGGGGCCCAGGTTAAGTGTAGTCGTCTGCTTCTGGAGCGACTCTTCAGAAAGCTTTATATGATGCTGTGTATGTGTTAGTTGCTCTGACATTTCTCTGTTTTTACCATTAGCATTCATTCCCCACAGGTAGCTTCTTACTACCACTGCTTCTTAACCGGCCTATACTCTCGCCGGTGTTCACCAATAAAATACTTGCTGCCAAACCTAGCGAAAAAGACCTGATCTTATCGCTACCCACCAGCAGCCCGGTACACACCGCCAGTAGTAGCAGCAAATTCACCAGTACAGGCCGATAGCGGTAATACAAATTTATTACTTCGGGCCTATCCTTAAAAAAATACAATACTAAATCTTCCATATCAAGCAGCCATTTTACCGTCCGAACATTTCATCATCTTTATCTCTCCTGGTCGGGTCTTCCATCTCATATTCTTTGCGCATCGGGAAGTAGTCCATCTCATCCACATTCAGAATACGTATCAGGTTCGGGTGACCAACAAAGTTGACCCCGAAGAAATCATAAGTTTCCCGTTCCATCCAATTGGCACCCGAAAATAACTGAGAAGCAGTATATACATCCGGTTTTTCAACAGGCGCATATACTTTAAGGCGAAGACGAATCCCGGCAGACATATTGTGCAGATGATAAACCACGCAAAGTTCTTCTCCTTTTCTGTTCGGATAATGCACTGCAGTAAGATCGGTCAAAAACCGGAACTGCAATTCTTCATCATCAAATAAAAACTGCATCACCTTCAGGTTCATGTCTACAGGAGCCCTGAATGTCAGCAAGCCATATTGTTCCTCCCATTCGGTAAGGCTATCGCCAAACTTGCCGGTTAAATGCTGTTTTATTATTTCGTTTGTTAAGGCCATGCTTCAATTCAAAATTCAAAATTCAAAATTCAAAAACTGTGTGGTTTCTGATCTTAAACTTATTATTGAAATGCCAAAAAGCCCGAGTCATTTTTTTAGGTTTTGACTTTTGACTTTTGACTTTTATTACTGTATCGCGTAACTCTCCATCAATGCTTTATACTGATCACTGCCACGCCGGCGTAGGCTCTCGTTGTGAACCAGGTCCTGCAATTTCAGTATGCCATCCAAAATGCCTTCCGGCCTTGGAGGGCAACCCGGCACATATACGTCCACGGGTATCACCTGGTCTATTCCTTGCAACACAGGATAAGAATCAAATATTCCGCCTGTACAAGCACAAGCGCCAATAGCTACAACCCAGCGGGGCTCTGCCATCTGCAAATAAACCTGCCGAAGAATAGGCCCCATTTTCTTGGCAATGGTTCCGGCCACCAGCAGCATATCGCACTGGCGCGGGGTGAACCCCATACGCTCAGCGCCGAAGCGGCCAAGGTCGTAGTTGGAACCCATTGTAGCCATAAACTCGATACCACAGCATGAAGTAGCAAAAGGAAGTGGCCATAAAGAATTGGCACGCGCCAAACCTACCACTTTATCAAACGATGTAGCATGAAACCCTGCACCGGAGTACCCCTCGGGTATCTCCACCATCTTTATCTTCGTATTATACTGAACCGGACGTGACATATAATTAACCCTCCTATCCTCCCTAAAGGGAGGGACTTGTTTTGAAGTTTAAAAAGCTTTTCATCCAAATTTTCATACCCCCACCCACTCAGAATATGAGAGGAAGCCCCCTTTAGGGGGTTGGGGGTTTAATCTTCCCAATCCAGTGCTCCCTTCTTAACAATGTATATAAATCCACATAAAAAGAAAGCCACAAATAAAACAACCTCAAGAAAAACCTTATTCCCGATCCCCTGGGCAATAAAATACCTGAAATTTACCGCATAAGGGTAAAAGAAAATTACTTCGACGTCAAAAAGCACAAAAAGGATAGCTACAAGAAAGTACTTGATACCCATCGGCTGCCGGGCATTGCCAACTGATGGAATACCGCTCTCAAAATTGATGAGCTTGTCTTGAGTTTTTCTTTTGGGCCCCAGCAGGTGAGTAGCGCCCATCATCACTATAATAAATCCTATAGCAATTATGAGTTGCAGCGCTATCGGAAAATAATTGAAAGGCGTATTGTGCTCCACCGCCAGCAATAAAAGATTCATATTTGGTCCCCCTACTTAGAAAGCGTGTTACGGAATATACAAAGTTACAGTTATACGCCGAATTTGCAAACGCCATTTAACAAATAAATAAGGACTATACTTGAAATTTTTTTAGCTGATTTTAGTTAGCCTGAAGTAATCAGCGCGTTGCGGGATCATGGCTTATATACAAGTGCGAAATGCTTCCATGTTTTAGTGCTTTCGTACAGGTGCTGCAGTGGGTTATCTGCAGGGCGCGCACCGCCGCCGCCGTGCCCGCCACGACCGCCGCCGCGGCCACTTAAGTTTGCGCCCGTGCCGCCGGTATTGTTGCTCATTCCATTTCCGTTATCTGCACCTTTGGCTGCCGGGTTTTTAAATCCTTTGATAGCAAAACACACACTGATCGGCTTATCAGCATCTCCCGCAGTTATCGCAGATTCATTATAGATCGTTTTTAACGGCACTACCGCCTCCCAAACCAATTCCTTATATTCATCAATACGCGCTATCACCTTTATACCGCAGGGGATATTCTGTGAAACCATATATCCTCCGTTACAATTAATAAACCCTTCGAGCGAAAATTGGTTGGCATCTTTTGCACTTTTACTCAGCTTCACATCCAGTTGCTTTGTTTGCATAGCGCCGGGGTCTTGTTTATGTGCGCCCTGGGGAAGGTCTATGGGGTCACTATCGTTGGGCAACGGGAAGTTGATATGAAAATCAGCATTTTTCCCACCGGATGTATCTATGGATACAATCATACCCTGCTTCAGTATTTTCATTTGGGTCATTTCGTCACCTGTTTCCATGGTGATGTACAGGTTTTCCTTATCATTCGATGTGGCATAAGCAATCTCCGCCTTTGCATCAAAGTTGGGATAAGGCGATGGCCAGTCCTTGCTATCGCCATCAATACTAATAGGTGTCGATTGCCATGTGCCAGGCATAGCATCCTTCGATTTTCCCGAATGTTTAGAGCTGTTGCAGGACAAAGAAAACAAAAAAACCACCGGCACAATGCCGCGGATATATTTATTAAGCATATTTTTTATTTGAGCGCAAAGTAAAGAAGTATCTGATGAATATAAACGTTAAAGGTTTAATGGAACTGTAGATACCTTGGTGAAATGGTTAGTAGGGAAGTGGTTCCATACTGGTGTGGCGGACTGTAAGAATTTTAATTTCTGTTTGCAGAACGCGATAGATTATACGATAGCGATGTTTTTCAAACACCCGTAAGTACCATCATTATTGAGTTTGTATTTATCCAGCGGGTGTTTTTCGGGACTCAATGACAATGACTGGCAAGCGGAAAATATATCTTTTTTTACTTTCAGCGAATTGTGGGGAGAATCCCTTTTAATATAGTCACATGCATGTTTGATTTGCAACAGTGCCAGATTTTCCAATCTAACTTTACTACCGTGTTTTACCATGATTCAGCTTGCTTTATTGCATCTTCCAATGATGTGAAATGTCCTGCATCATATCGCGCTTCTGCTTCATCTAGTTCCTTATTGTACTGCTCAATAGTGAGCCGTTGCCCATGTGTATGAGGAGTACTAACATCCTTCAGTTTTAAAAACGACTTTATTACACCCAGGATGGATTGCTTTTCCTCGTTTCCCAATAACGGCAAATAATCTTCAATTTGCTTACCTAATGACATTGTAGCCATAACATCAATTTTTCTAGTACAAAGTTAAGCATTTCCGCACTTCTTCGATTTTAAAGTATATTTGGATAAGACCGCTTATTATGGATAAATGTAAACGAATTACCGTCTTAGCCCTGCTGATATTACTTGCGGCCTGCGGCCCTTCTGTAACATTTGATGCAGCCCAGCCTTCCGGTAGCCCAGCTCTTGCTAAATTTCCAAACAATGTACAAGGCGATTACATTTCCAACGACAAGGCTTCCATAATTACCATATCAGATCACCTGGTATTAAGAGCGTACGATTATACCGTAAAAACACTCAAAGACAGCATACCATTCGTGTTTCATTTGAGAAATGACACGCTTTTTTCAAATGAGGGCGAAGATTCGGTATTCGCAACCAATGTGAAAATAAATGGCGATACGATGCTCACCGATGTAAACTATACCGATACCTTATTTATGATCACAGACTCCAGCGTACTGAAAAAATTCAAAGGGCATTTCTTTCTCAACGAGCGTTACAGATCAGATGACAATAGATATACCTGGGGGGTAAGAAAACTATCTGTGGTAAAGGGAATTTTAACCCTGGCCGAAATAGGCTCGCAAAAAGATCTTAACGACATGAGAGAGATAACCGAGACTACAGATACCGCTGTTACCAATTTTGCACCCACCCGCAAACAATTTAAACAGTTCCTGAAAACAGAAGACGAAGAAGGTGAAAATTTCACACTCCTTCGTCATAGGTGAGATCTAACCTGTTTCACACTTTTTTGGTGACCAACATCACAAAGGCAACATACTGGTATGCCGTATCTGGATAATAATGATCTCGTCATTGGTTACAGCATATCTTACGCGGTAGTGGTGTAATTCAACCGCCCGAAAAATACCCTCACTGTCTTTCATAAA
>CAIRTW010000116.1 GCA_903881585.1 uncultured Bacteroidota bacterium
AAATCCAACCCTGGAAAATCCTTTACAGCTATCTGATGCATTTTTTTTACCCCAAATATCTTGATAATATCGCTACCAAAAATTTGGGTAAGGCATAGCTACCGGTAGGCGGGCGCGAGTAAATTTGTTCATGCCCATTCTCAATGTTCAAATGCTATAGGGCATTGGGAAGCGGAAAAGAGATTCTTAGCGCAAGTAATATTCGCAGTGAAGCCCCTTTTGGGGTTTACGGTATCCCTATTGTATCGGCCTTTGGGTTCACATGCGTTGTTGGCCACCAGGTGTTACCAAAAGGATCTTTGATGCCGCCACTTCGGCCGTAGGGCATGTCTGCTAAGGGTGTTACTGAGGTTGCCCCTGCTGCCAGCGCGTTGTTATACACGGCATCAGCATCAGTTACATAAATAAAGAAGCCGCCGGTGCGTGGAGGAAAAGCA
This sequence comes from uncultured Bacteroidota bacterium, assembly GCA_903881585.1. Lineage (GTDB taxonomy): Bacteria > Bacteroidota > Bacteroidia > Chitinophagales > Chitinophagaceae > Nemorincola. The sequence goes on from CAIRTW010000116.1 coordinate 438, forward strand.
TCGGTGCTGTCGGCAAACATGATGACACTTTCGCCGATAGTGATCTCCCCGTGCATGATCATGTGTTCATCGCGCATATGCCTCGCCTTTTCTTTTGCGCCAAAAACATCCTGCATGAATTTCATAAAACCAGCAGCATCCTTTATGATGAGGTAAGGCATCACCTGCTGGTAGTCGGAAGGGAAGTCTGGTTTTTCCATGGTTATGAGATTAGTCTAAAGTAGAGAGTCTAAAGTTCGCGAGTTAGTGCTGTGCTATTTCCACTTTGCGGTGCAGTATGGAATCGGCTGTGTGCAGGAATGCTTTTTCTTCTCTGCCGGGATTACCTGCAGGGTAGCCGAGTGAGCCTTGCGGAATAATATTGAACCTGGTAGCGCTGTCCTGAGTGATGTTGAATATCCACACGGTAGGGTAGCCCTGCACATGAAAGAACTGCTGCAGGCTGCCGTTTTGCTGCGCCAGCTGCTCGGGCAGTTGTTTCATCCGGGGGAAATCAAGCTCCATGAGGATCACGTTTTTTTTGGCCCATGCCTTAAAGCCGGGCTTACTGATCACATCTGCTTCCAGTTTATGGCACCAGCCGCACCAGTCGCTACCGGTAAAGAAACCAAAGACAGGCTTCTTTGTCTCCTTTGATAGCTTGGCTATCTGGGTGATGTCGGTGTACCACTCCAGACCATCTTTTGTCTCCTGCGCATGTATGCAGGTGCCGGATAAAAGAATAACAAGAGTAGTGGTAAATAATGTTCTAAAAAAACGAGTCATAGTTGTCTGATATAATGATATAAAATTAGGCAAAGATTCGGCTAATTCCAGTATTTCGGCAACAACAACGTTTTTTTACCAGGTCATACCTGGTCTAATGAGTAGGCGTTTGCTGTTTGAACGCGTCTCTTTTAGCCTTGCGTTTGTGATAAATGTGATGACCCGTTCTGAAACCAAGGAATACAATAACTACGAGTACCGCTAATAATGACCAAATTGCCATAAGATTGTTTTACCGAAAGGATATGATAACCGTGCCAGTAGATTTTCGTTGCAGTGAATAATTTGTAGATTTACGATAATCAAAACAGAATGAGAGCAGCTATAGCAGTATTTATTGTAATGTTGGGCATTTCCTGTAACACCGGAACGGCTGAGAATAAGGCAGCCTCATCCGCAGGCGATACAGCAGCCCGAATGGCTGACCCGAAAATGAATGAACCGGCAAAAGTAGAAAGCGGAAAAAATGAGCCTGTAACGGATACGCTTTTTGGGAACTCGAAATTTAAAAGCATTCTTAAGGTTACTGTACTGCCGACTGCGGATGGCGGCGCTTTAGATGATTCGGAAGTAAAGGCTTTTAAATATCCTGATTATATAGCAACGGACAGCAACATTAAATGGGCCGGTAAAATAGCAGCCCTTGGTGCGGCATATGAGGTATGGCTGGCGCCTGCCGGCTGGACGGGTAAGGGTGATGCCGGCGCGGATCGCGGCAAAAGGATACAACTGTTCCCTCCAGGTGGCGAATCGCTAAATGGCGCTTATATTTCTTATTATGAAGAGCCGGCCTGTGTTGGGTGCATTTTATCGAGCGCAGGCCTGTACTTTGCTGCAGCCAGAAAAGTGTACAACGAGAATTTTAATGACGATGGTACAAACCCAATAAAGATCCCTGATGGTCTTAAGGTAAAACGGGCATCTTCTAATATTGTCACTTATATGCTCCCGGCTAAAAATGGTTTAACTACACATGGAGTAGCAATTTACAGGGGCGAGGAAGATTATTTTGAAGCAACATTTGTTTTTCCTGAGGATCAATCTGCATTGTCTGACTTTCTGCTGAACTATTATCTATCAGTAGTAAAGGCATCGCAATAAAAAAGCCTCCCGGCGACAACCGGAAGGCCACTTTTTAATTCTGTAAAACTACCCCAGTTTCTTCTTCAATCCCTCATTCAGCGCATCAAGGAACTCCTCTGTGTAGAGGTAGTGCTCGCCATGGTTTACTTTATTGCCATGTACGCACACTGCGAGGTCCTTGGTCATCTTGCCGCTTTCAACCGTCTCAATGCACACTGCTTCCAGGGCGTTGGAGAAGTTGATCAGCTCCTGGTTGTTGTCCAGCTTGCCACGGAAGGCCAGTCCACGTGTCCATGCAAAGATAGAAGCGATGGGGTTGGTAGATGTTGGGTTGCCCTTCTGGTATTCGCGGTAGTGGCGGGTAACGGTGCCGTGTGCAGCTTCTGCTTCCATGGTGTTACCGTCTGGTGTTATCAGTACCGAGGTCATGAGGCCCAGTGAGCCGAAGCCCTGCGCTACAGTATCGCTCTGTACATCACCGTCATAGTTCTTGCAGGCCCATACAAAGTTGCCATGCCATTTCAGCGCACTGGCTACCATGTCGTCTATGAGGCGGTGCTCATACTCCATGCCGTTCTTGTCAAATTCCGCCTTGAATTCTTTCTGGTAGATGTCTTCGAAAATATCTTTGAAGCGGCCATCATATTTTTTCAGGATGGTGTTCTTGGTAGACAGATACAGCGGCCATTTTTTAGACAGCGCCATATTGAAGCAGGCACGGGCAAAGCCCATGATCGACTCATCGGTATTATACATTGCCAGCGCTACGCCGTCACCTTTAAAGTTATATACCTCGTGCTCGATAGTCTTGCCATCTTCACCTTCAAACTTTATGGTCAGCTTGCCTTTACCTTTCACTACGAAGTCGGTAGCGCGGTACTGGTCGCCAAATGCGTGGCGGCCTATGCAGATAGGAGCAGTCCAGTTTGGCACCAGACGGGGTATATTGTTCATCACGATAGGCTCGCGGAATACGGTGCCATCGAGGATGTTGCGGATAGTGCCATTCGGGCTCTTCCACATTTGCTTCAGTTTGAATTCTTCAACACGAGCCTCATCAGGTGTAATGGTAGCACACTTAATGCCTACGCCGTATTGGCGTATCGCATTAGCCGAGTCGATAGTTACCTGGTCGTTAGTGGCATCGCGGTACTCTATGCCCAGGTCGTAGTATTTAATGTCTATATCAAGATAAGGGAGTATCAGTTTTTCTTTGATGTACTTCCAGATGATGCGTGTCATTTCATCGCCATCAAGCTCCACTACGGGATTTGCTACTTTAATTTTTGCCATTTGTCTGAACTGGAATTTATGGAATTAATGAATTAGTTGAATATAGTCTGAACTGGAATTTATGGAATTAATGAATTAGCTGAATTTTTACAGAACAATGCTTCTGTGGTGCAATTTTACAAATTTCTGTTTAAATAGCCCGATATTTTTTGTTTGTTAATCGTTTGAAAGAAAGGCTCTTGCTGCCGAAATTTATTAGAAGGCCTGTTTTCATATTGTATGCTTCGAGATAATTTAT
>CAIRTW010000117.1 GCA_903881585.1 uncultured Bacteroidota bacterium
AGATGCCCGGCATTCACCGGGCATCTTTGTGTTACAAACTGCTTTCATTTATTTCTCGATCACGATGTGGAATGTTTTGTTCTCACTGGCAGTGCGCAGGTTCAGTATATAAATACCGTTTGCTAATGTGTCGGTGAGCGAAACCTTTTCATTGATAACTCCGCCTTGCGTTGTGATCTTTTGCTTGCGGATCACCTGTCCCAGAACATCGGTTATTTCGAGTGTCACTTCTTCGTTTTCGGCAGATTCAAGGTTGCCCTTTATCGTAAACGCGCCATTACTTGGGTTGGGCAATATACTGATATTGCTCACAACAACTGCTTTTACACCAAGGCTGCCCACCTTAATAGCGATCGTTTTTGATACCGTGTAGTCGCCGCAAGTACCGCTGCTCAATGCTTCGCAGGTCACTGAGTCATTGTCAGCGAAAGAGTTGCTGACGAATTCAGCCGATGTTGCGCCAGCTATCATTTCGCCATTCACCATCCATTGGTAAAGAGGTGCGTCACCACCATTTTCAATTGCTGCTGTTAATGTTACTGTTTCTCCTGCGCTGATGTTAGTGCCAGGATTTGCAGCAATGGTAACAGTGCCCGGCAGTGCATCAATGGCGATGGGTGTCGTAATAATGTTGACGCCGAAACCGCTGGTGATTGTATAGCTTATGGTGGCTGCACCTGCTGATAAAGCTAAGATCACACCTTCAGCATCAACTGCTGCTACATTGTGATTGCTGCTGCTCCATGTGCCGCCCGCGATTGCTTCATCTATATGAGCAGTTGATCCCACACATAGGCTAACTGCTGGTGTACCGGACCCCGCGCTGTGAGGTGCGCTGGCGGTTACCGAAAATATACCTGTGGTAAATGCAGAGCAGGATGAGCTGTTCGTAATCGTATACGTAATTGTTGCAGTGCCCGGGTTAACGCCGGTTACTACCCCGGTTCCCGAACCGATGGTTGCCACAACGGTATTGCTGCTTGCCCATGCACCGCCTGATACAGCATCGGTAAGTGTACTATGTCCGGCGATGATAGCCGTCATCGTTCCGGATATTGTGCCTGCGCTCGGTATTGAATTCACCGTTACAGTTTCCACGGCAATACACCCTGTTGATAGTGTATAAGTGATCGTTGTGGTACCGGCAGATACGCCTGTCAATGCTCCGGAGTTGCTTATTGTAGCTACTGATGTGGTACTGCTGCTCCACGAAATGCCACCGGATGTCGCATCGCTTACAAACGCAGCCGAGCCAGCGCATACAGTATTTGCGCCGGTTATCGCTGTTGGCGTTTGGTTAGTGGTCATATTATATGTTCTGTTACATCCCGTGCTGGTTATAGAGTAGGTGATCGTGCTGGTCCCGGCAGTATTCCCGGTAACAATACCTGTTGCCGACCCTATAGATGCATTTGCATTGCTGATCGACCATGTGCCGCCAGAGACAAAGTCACTCAGCGTTACGCTTGATCCGGTACAAACAGAAGATGCGCCACCAATGCCGGACGGCTGCGGATTAACGGTTACGGTTTGTATTTCCGTGCATCCCGATATTACATAAGTGATATTGGCAGTGCCTGCATTTGCACCGGTCACTATGCCCGAAGTACCAACAGATGCGTTGAATGCAGCACTGCTGCTCCATGTGCCGCCTGTTGTGGCATCAGTAAGCGCCGTCACAGAACCGGCGCAAACCACCGGCGTACCGGTAATGACCGTCATCGATGTGACGTTAACCGTTGTAGTTCTTGTACAGCCGGAAGGTACCGTATAAGTTATCGTGGCAACGCCTGATGTAACGCCGCTGACAACGCCGGAAGAAGATCCTACAGATGCAATACCAGTGTTGCTGCTGCTCCATGTGCCTCCGGTTGTTCCATCAGCAAGCGCGGTAATTGAGCCTGCGCATGTTGTTGTTGTTCCGGTGATCGCCAGTAGTGGTGATCGTTACTGTATTCGTTGTCGTTCCGTCGCCTACCTTCACCTGTCCGGCAACTGTCCAGGCGCTGTTCAGGGTTAGGTTCGACTGTATG
>CAIRTW010000118.1 GCA_903881585.1 uncultured Bacteroidota bacterium
ATAGTATCCAATAGCTGGTCTGCTGCTTTTGCCGTCATGGTCACCTCGCCATTGTTACAAAGCCTGCTTAAAAGATCTGCTGCCTCTGTGCGCGTCAATGGTTTCACCTCTATTGGTTGCAGGTCGTTTACATCGGTCAGCATTCCTATCTTCTCCACCATCGGAAACAAGGAAATAGAACCTGTATAGATAAAGGATACGTTTTCTTCTGCCAGTTTATAATGTCTTGTCTCCCTTGCATACTGCAATAATTTTCTGGCCTCGTCTGCCCCATGTGTTTTGTGAATATTATGCAGCGTCTGCGGAAACTCATCGATCATGATCACCACGCGGCCTATACCCTTTTCGAATTTATCCAGCAGCTCGGTAAACTTCTTCTTATAGTCCGGTTCTTCCTGCTCCTTTATCTTTACTACACCGGGTATTTCATCTACATACCCCACAGCTCCCTCAAGAAACGCTGTAATTGTTTTCGAAAATTTAGAAAGCTTGGTAATTGCCTTACTTTTTAGCACGGTTTCGTACAACACCTTATAGAATTCGTTCACTGAATATACCGACTCCGTGATGGTGTATATAAAGTAGTATCCGTTCTCTTCTTGTATGTCCTCTAGAAATTGAAGTATTGATGTCTTCCCCACCCTGCGCGGTGCGGATAAGTAAATACTGGCGTTAGATTCCAGCACGCGGAATATTTGCTTAATTTCTCTGTGCCTTGGGTAAAATGCAGCACCTCGGGCCGGGTTACCTAAACTTGGTTTAATTGTATCATCTCCCATGTTGACAAATTATTTTTTGTCAAAAGTAATGACAAAAATTTATTTGTCAAAATCTTTAGCAAAAATATTTTTGTCAAATACAGCTGCGTGACAGGACAACACATAACAATCCCCACTAACGTCTTCCACCGAACACAACTTTTCACCCCAAAATCGCACTTGGCATTTTTCCAAGGTACGAATAACCTATAATTCCACACACTATCAATCCCTTACCTCGAAAAAAAATTACATCATATCCACCATGCTGTATATGATATCCCAAATACGCGATATCATAAAATTTCAATTTTTCACATTCATTTTTCTATCTGAACTTTGGGCCAAAAAGCAAAAATAAACGCTCCAAGCCACCAGCGACCATTTGTGATCTTTGTACCTCCTTTGTGCCCTTCGTGCTAGAAATCGACCATCACGACGTGATAAAACTTAGCGCCTTCGCGCTTCAGCGGTTCAATGTGAGCAAAGAAAGCGCAACTTTTGCGCAACGGTTTTTTGATTAGTCTATTGATTTTCAATACTAAGGTGTGCAAAAAAGAATTTTTCTGAACAGTGCGCAATTTCCAGGTTGTCAACAAAAAGCAGGATTATCTAAAAAAGGTGTAAACCTATTTCAGGACGAGGCAATCAGTTGCCGACTGAAAACTGCCAACTGCAAATGGGGCATAATGGGGCATGAATGAGGCATAAATATGGCACGCGCGAGCAGCGCAAGCAATTGATTTTCAACATATTTCTTGTTTTCCATGCCCCAAATGTCACAGTTTTTTTTTCCAGCAGGTATTGGGGTCTTTTCTGAAATCGGTTTTTCTATCTTTGAATACAGCTCAGAAAACGACTGTGTATTTATGATACAACTGAACTTTACACCATTCCCCATGCTTACCACAGAGCGCCTGGTGCTGCGGAGAATGAGCGCGGATGATGCGCCGGAGATGTTCTTCCTGCGCTCAGATGCCGGCGTGCTGAAATATATAGACCGTGAGCCGGCAAAGTCGGTTGATGACGCGGCTGCTTTTATCGAAATGGTGAATAAAGGGGTCGATGCCAACGAGTCTATTATCTGGGCTATAACAGAGAAAGACAACCCCAAACTGATAGGCAACATCTGCGTGTGGAATGTGCAGAAAGACCAC
>CAIRTW010000119.1 GCA_903881585.1 uncultured Bacteroidota bacterium
AAAAATACATTTCCTACTACGGCAGCCGAAAAAGAAAGGCAGAAAGGCAATCTATGCCACAGTAAGGTATAAAAACCAAACTGCTATACTATACCCGCATTTAAGTATCTATTCAAATGACTGGGTAAGTAAGCCGGGTATAAGTAAGCCAAAGGACATACCCGAAAATTACGACCTGAAAGATAGCCTCTATGATTATGAGAAACTCATAAGAGAAACTCATATTGAGTTGCAAAAACTAACTCCGGGGATTGCGGTGTCGGCGAAACTTTTGAAGAAAGCAGTCTATGCTAAAAAACTAAATAACGAAGTTAGTTCCGCTACGAAAGTTGAAGATAAGCCAGTATTGATTATCGACTTTTTTCAAACCATGATTGATGATAGTAAAAAAGGAAAGAGGCTTGGTAAAGACGGCAAGCAATTAACTGACTCAACTATTTCTACCTATGAGCCAACCAAAACTCACTTTCAGGACTTTCAACAAAAGCGTAAATATCGCCTTACAGATATAAACCAGAATTTGATTAACGGATTCTCTGACTACCTGAATATAAAATTAAACATGGCGGCAAATGGCAGCGGCAAGCACATGAAGAACTTCCGTACCATGATGAACTATGCACAACAAAAGAAACTTATCAGTGCTGATTTTGTTAGTGATAACAAGGTGACTGTAACGAAAGAAACACCTGATAATATTTACCTGACCGAGCAAGAAATTGACGAGATGATGAAGTTGAAAGATTTTGATTCGCCACTTCAAGAGATAGTAATAGATTATTTTATTATTGCATGTAAAACGGCATTAAGGTTCAGCGATTTTTCAAATTTGCCGACTGCAAGAATTGATGACGAATTTATTCGTACAAATCAAATAAAGGTAAATGAGCGGGTAACTATTCCTATTCACCATTTGGTAGCGAAAATATTGAATAAGTATAATGGTCACCTCCCTCCCTGCCCGTCAAACCCAGTGTTCAACAAATGCCTTAAACAGATCGGAAAGAAAATGCCTTCATTAGACAAAGATTTTGAAAAGACTTTAACCCGTTCAAGAAAACCTGACCCTAAGATGTATAAGCGGTGGGAATTGCTTACTACACACTCAGCCCGGAGGAGCTTTTGTACTAATGAGTATTTGAACGGGATGCCGTCTATAACAATAATGGCTATTACGGGTCACAGAACTGAAAAGTCGTTTTTGGCTTACATAAAGGCAGACTCTTTACAACACGCTATGTTATTAGCAGAGCATTGGAAGAAGCGAAAGAAAGACAATGATGGAGCGGCGGGAGTTGCAGCATAGAAAGAGCCTGACTATTAACGGTCAGGCTCTTTTTCGTTTGGTCGTTACCAATTACCGCCTTTAAGGTTTCGGCTTTGATGGAGTTGCTGGCTTCGGTGCTGGTGGCGGTGTTTTGCCGGGTCCGGGAGGGTAGTTTGTTCTATCGTCTCCTGATTTTTTGCCCGGCTGCTTACTTGGCAAGTTTGGCAGTTTTGTTGATGACATACAATTTGTTTTTAGTTGTTAACGATAGAACAAAAGAAATGAACTTTTACTGACGAAAAGTGTTGATGTAATATTCCGCTTTTTCGTGTGAAAATCTCTGGGCATAACGATCATTACGAATTTTCAATATTCCTTGTTTAACTTCTCTTATATCTGTACTTCGGTCGGCTAAAGGAATTTCTATTGCCTCCACATCAATGTCTTTAGCATGAATATTCAGCAATAGGCATCTATCTGTTTCAAAATCATAATAATCAATATTTACGATTGCGCTCTGTGAAACCTGCAGCAGATATTCACCGTACATATCTATGTAGTGCAGTAAAGACTCAAAGTTAAGAGGAACAGAATGTCCTTTATTGTAGGAAAGCTTCTGAGAATTGAGATAATATTTGGTAATTACTATTG
>CAIRTW010000120.1 GCA_903881585.1 uncultured Bacteroidota bacterium
AAACTGTCAGTTCTTCTATTGTTTCCTTGACACTAATTGTTTGTAAAATAGCCATACTAATCTATAGCAAAAATCATGCCGAATTATTTTGTCTAATTGGTATTAGAAGTATGAAACAATTCCTCGTCCTTTCGTGTGCTTTCTTTTTACTAGCCGTAAACGTTTCAGCACAGTTGCCCTATTCGTTTTCAGTTTACAATCAGGCATATGTGCCACTGACCGGTGCTACGCTTTTCCATCCCGGGCTCGTTTGGAATGTAAACAGCATTTTCTCAGCCCCTATTGGTTTTCCGTTTACGATAGATACATTCCATTGTTCCAACTTTTATTCGGAGGGTGCTAACACTACAAGCACGGACACAACGAGCGCCACTTTCTCCGGCTTTGTTCTCACCGATGCCGGCCTTGACGACCGTGGAGGTGTTGGCGGTGGTACGGTTTCACGCTCTCCCGTAAGGTATGAATTAACCGGAAGCGCCGGGCACCAAATATTTAAGTTCGAGGTGTTTAATGCAGGTTTCGATCAGCAGCTGGTTGACTCTGGTTTCCTGTCTGACTCTGTGGATATGCAAATGTGGTACTATGAAGATTCCGGCATTGTGGAATTAAGGTATGGCCCGTCTTTAATAACAGGAACCGATTATTTCAACTACGCCGGTACCATGTCGGGCTTTATACAGAACCTGGATTCTAACGGAAATGGCACGGCCTATCTGTTGGGAGGGAGTCCTGCCAGCCCGTCGGTTCAGACTGTGCCGCTGGTAAGCGGCAATCCTACCACCACGTTTGACGTTTTGTCGCCTTTTCCCCCAAGCGGCACGGTATATCGTTTTGGGCCGCTTCATAATTCCACAGATGTAGGTACGTTTTTTACCCCGGCTACAGTGAACGTGTACCCTACTGCTGCCCAGGATGAGGTAATGATAAATTACAAAGGCAATGAAATACTTGGCTACGATGTGCTGTCTGTGAACGGCGCAAGAATGGAAGTTAACGGGTGGGCAAATAACGGTATCACACATATAGACATCAGTAATTTCCCCGCTGGTATTTACCTGTTGCATTTACAAGGCAGCTCTGATAGCAAAGTGTATAAATTCGTAAAGATCTAGCGTCCGCGCGTTTTTATCTCCAATCCGATTATTTTCTCATAGTGAGCTTGTCGAACTACCGATTCCAAGCCGTAAATTTGCGCTATGCAGAATTATTTAGAGGGCTTGAATGAGCAGCAGCAGATAGCGGTGGAGCATGTGGACGGCCCCATTATGATCATAGCCGGTGCAGGCAGCGGAAAGACCAAGGTACTTACTACACGTATAGCACACCTGATGCACAATGGTGTGGATGCCTTCAATATACTGGCGCTTACTTTTACCAACAAGGCAGCTGCCGAGATGAAGGAAAGGGTGGAGCGGGCACTGGGAAACTCGGAGGCTCGTAATTTGTACATCGGCACTTTTCACTCGGTGTTTGCACGCATACTGCGGGCGGAAGCCAATAAGCTGGGCTACCCAAACAACTTCACAATTTATGATACCGATGACGCCAAGAGTATTATCAGGGACATAGTGAAGGAGATGAACCTGGATGACAAGCACTACAAGGCAGCGTATGTATATAATCGCATCAGCGCAGCAAAGAACAGCCTGATAGATCCGGTGCTTTATAAGCAGGATACCAACATACAGCAGGAAGACTCACGCACCACCAGGCCGCTGATAGGCGATATATATGAGGCCTATGCCAAACGCTGTTTCAGAAATGGTGCTATGGACTTTGATGACCTGCTCTTTAAAATGTATGTGCTGCTCACCCACTTCCCCGATGCGCTGGCAAAATACCAGGGGCGGTTCAGGTATATACTCATCGACGAGTACCAGGATACTAACCTGGCGCAGTACGCGATCGTGAAGATGCTGGCCGCACGGAATGAGAATATCTGCGTTGTGGGCGATGATGCGCAAAGCATCTATTCTTTCCGTGGGGCTACAGTGCAGAATATACTGCAGTTCCAGGATGACTATGAGGATGTAAAGATCGTGAAGCTGGAGCAGAACTACCGCAGCACACAGACCATACTGAACATAGCCAATAATGTAATAGGCAACAACAAAAACCAGATACAGAAGGAACTGTGGACCAGCAACGTGGAGGGTGAAAAGCTGGTACTGGCCCGCACCATGACGGATAATGATGAGGGCAGGTTTGTGGCTGATGCCATAAAGGAGCAGCAGATGCGCAACCACTATGGCAACAAAGATTTTGCTATTCTGTACCGCACCAATGCACAGAGCCGCTCTTTTGAAGAAAGTCTGCGGCGGATGAACATACCATATAAACTGGTGGGTGGCACTTCGTTTTACCAGCGCAAGGAAGTGAAGGACTATCTCGCCTACCTGCGCGTGATCGTGAATTCGCAGGATGAAGAAAACATAAAGCGCATCATCAACTATCCTACGCGCGGCATAGGCAAAACAAGTATAGAGCGCATAATGGTACGTGCCAATGAGCTGGACAAAACATTCTGGGAGATAATATCGCAGCCGGAGATGAGCGGCATACATTCATCGCAGCTGGAAGGATTTGTGATGATGATAAAGAGCTTCCGGTCCATGCTGGAGAAGCACAATGCGTATGATGTGGCATTTGCGGTGGGCAAGCATACCGGGCTGGTGCAGGAGCTGTATAATGATAAAAGTGTGGAAGGACTGGCGCGGTATGAGAACGTACAGGAGCTGCTCAACTCAATAAAAGAATTTACCGAAACACCGGACGAAGAAGGCGAACTGCTGGATAAAACTCTGGGCAGTTATCTGCAGCAGATAACCTTGCTCACAGATGCCGACCAGAACAATGATGCCGACGCTGATGTAGTGAAGTTGATGACGATACATGCAGCCAAAGGGCTGGAATACAAGTGTGTGTTTGCAGTGGGGCTGGAAGAAAATCTGTTTCCCAGCTCCATGAGCCTGTATGACCGCGCGGACCTGGAAGAAGAGCGCCGGTTGTTCTATGTAGCTATAACCCGCGCCAAAGACCGCCTGTGGGTGACCTATGCCAACAGCCGCTACCGCTTTGGCAGCCTGGTGCAGAATGAGCCCAGCAGGTTCATACAGGAGATACCGGAAAATCATTTAGACCGGACATTCACAGGAGCCAGCAACCGCCCAGGGCCAGGCCAGGCATCAGGAGGCTTTGGGAGTATGCTCAACCAGACATTTGACAAAATGCCCTCGCTGAAAAAACTGGCTGATAAGCTGGCCGCAGGGGCGCCTGCACCGCACACGCCTACGGCAAACTTCGTGTCGGATGAGGTGGTGGGCATGACAGTAGGTATGCAGGTGGAACACCAAAAATTCGGCTTTGGTACCATACTGACTATTGAGGGAGGAGCAAACAACCGCATAGCCGGTATAGACTTTGGCGCCGGGCATGGCGTGAAGAAGATAATGCTGAATTATGCGAAGCTGCGGATAGTGAAATAGTATGATTTTTATTTAATTTTACAGAAACGATTTTGTTATGACAGATGAACAAGTAAAAGAAAATCTTGAAATACTTGAAAGGGCTACTAAAAAAGCATCTAAAAATAAAAGAACAGCCAGGAAATTTTTAAGAGATGCAGGTATCCCGATAGGCGATGAACCATTTGGCCCAAAGAAGAAAAAAGTAAACCATGCATGATTATCAGCCTTTCAGTGTAATAGGTTTTCATAGTTGTGATAAAGAAGTAGGGCTGCGGGTTTTGACCGGTCATGATGAGTTGCTGCCAAGCCAGAATTCATGGGATTGGCTAGGATCTGGCATTTATTTTTGGGAACAAAATCCATTGCGGGCACTGGAATATGCAATGGAAAGTGCAGATAGAAAACAATTCAATAAAAAAACCTATAAAGACACCTTTTGTACTTGGTGCCATTATTGATTTGGGCAATTGTTTGGATCTTGTAGAATCAAGTTCTTTAAGCGTTTTAGGCAAATCCTACGACGCATTGAAAACACTAAAAGATTTAGCTAAGGAAAATATGCCTGTCAATAGAGAAAATAACAGAAGTCTTGATTGTACCGTAATTGAATATCTTCATCAATCCAGAAAACAAGAAAACAAAGCCGGATATGATACGGTAAGGTGCGCATTTCCTGAAGGTGGTTCGGCTTATCCTGATTCCTATATTACTTCAAGGTTGCATATCCAGGTATGTGTGCGAAATCCTGACTGTATAAAAGGATTCTTCCTGCCCAGGCCTATAGCAAAATTCAATCCCGGATTAAAGCTTTGACAGGTGTTTGCACTAATTCCTGTTTGCAGAATACGCCCCCAAACAAAACAATCCAATCCCCAATAACCCGCCAATACTATCTGCAACCGCGTCCATAAGCTCCATGCTGCGACCCAGGAAGGTGAGCCAGCCTTGCATCAGTTCGATAAAGGAACCTAGCGCTACGGCAATAAGGAACATTGTTGCAAGCGATGAAAATTTAGTAAGCGGCCTTGCGCAAAGCCACAAAAATGTGAAGCCGCCGAATAGCACCAGGTGCACCCATTTGTCTATAAGGGCCACATCTACTTTGGGAATGTCTTTCCCGGGTGTGAAGCAGCCAATAAAAATAAGCAAGGTCCATAGCATAGCTAAGAACCTTGCTTGTCGCTTATAAGGTGAGTCCGGACTGAATATCCGTTTCATTTATTCTCCTACCAGTTCCTTGTATGCTGCTGCATCCAGAAGGCCATCTGCATCAGCGGGGTTGTCCATGGTCATTTTCGCCATCCAGCCTTTACCATAAGGATCGTTGTTTACGTTCTCAGGGTTAGCTTCCAGGTCGCTGTTTACCTCAGTGATCGTGCCGCTCACGGGCAGGTAAAGATCAGATACGGTCTTCACCGCTTCTACTGTGCCGAAGATCTCGTTTGCGCTCAGTGGCTTGCCCACCGTGTTGATGTCAACGAATACTATATCGCCCAGCTCGCGCTGTGCAAAATCAGTAACACCCACTGTAGCGGTGTCTCCTTCTACTTTGATCCACTCGTGATCCTTAGTGTAACGTAATGAGGCTGGAAATTCCATTTTATTAAAAGTTTGAGGGGTAAAAATAAAAGAAAAAAAGAGATTTTGTAATGATAAGGATCATTTTCATTTAAACCACGAGCTATACATTAAATAATTGTTGGCTATTCGCTCTACTTCGCCCTTCAGCAGCTCTTCGCTGATGTCTTTCACTTTCTTTGCCGGTACACCCGCAAAGATGCTTCCCGCCGGCACTTGTGTGCCTTCCAGCACCACTGCACCTGCTGCTATAATACTGCCCGTGCCAATTGTTACATTGTCCATCACTATAGCCCCCATGCCTATCAGCACATTGTCGGCTACGGTGCAGCCGTGTACCAGGGCGTTGTGGCCTATAGATACGTTGTTGCCAACAACGGTTTTTGTTTTCTGATAGGTGCAATGGATGCACGCGCCATCCTGTATATTCACCTTATTGCCTATCCTTATGCTGTTCACATCGCCGCGCACCACAGCGTTGAACCATATGCTGCAATCATCGCCCATGATCACATCGCCTACAATTGTTGCATTGGGCGCTATAAAACAGCTTTCGGGTATTTGGGGAGAAACCCCTTTTACTGGAAGAATGATTGGTGGCATTTTACAAATTCAAAAGTAAAAATTCAAAAGTAAAAAGGGAGCACTTATTTTTTGAAAACATTGTACTTGATGATACAATAAAGCGCACGGAATGCGTCCTTCATCCCTATTTTCTTACCTTCTTCATAGGTGCGGCCATAATAGGAAATACCCACCTCGTAGATGCGTACTTTAGGCACCCGCGATATTTTTGCTGTCACCTCCGGCTCAAAGCCAAAACGCTTTTCTTCCAGCTTTATTCCCTGTATCATCTCCCGCTTAAAAACCTTGTAACAGGTTTCCATATCGGTGAGGTTCAGGTTGGTAAACATGTTGGACGCTGTTGTGAGCCACCTGTTGCCAATAGAGTGCCAGAAAAACAATATGCGGTGCGGCTTGCCGCCTACAAAGCGCGAACCATAGACAACATCGGCAAAATCATTCAGCAAAGGTTTTAAAAGTATGTTGTACTCTTCGGGGTCGTATTCGAGATCCGCATCCTGTATGATCACATAATCCCCTGTGGCTTTTTTGATTCCTGTATGCAGTGCCGCGCCCTTTCCTGCGTTCACTTCATGCTTGTAGTAGGTTATGGGCAGATCCGGGTTTGCGGCCTGGTAGGCCAGAATGGCTTCTTCAGTGTTATCCTTCGAGCAATCATTAACGATAATGACCTCTTTCTTCATATCATCGGTCAGCACTACTGCCTTTACCTTATTCAATATTCTGTGAATAGTAGGGCCTTCGTTGTAAGCAGGTATGACTATTGATAATGTGCTCATTGAAAGTATTAACTCGTGATCAATGTATTTTAAAGCATCTGCCGGTAGGCAAGTATGCGAAAGTAAAAATTTTCGGCTGATAAAGAACGCTAATTGTAAATAAACGCCGGCGGCGACTTTTTATTTGTAACTGTCGTTACATTTTGTTTATTTTGAATAAAATAACGCTATGGACCAGAAAACCGTGAATCTTGGGGAGCTTTCTAGGCAGTTCTTGTTGTGGTGGTTCATCTACTTCGCGTTCCTGATGGCTGCATTTACGATGCCCATGCGCATATCTACCGGAGCTGTCACACCTGTTTTGCACGATA
The DNA here is from genome assembly GCA_903881585.1 of uncultured Bacteroidota bacterium. Taxonomy (GTDB): domain Bacteria; phylum Bacteroidota; class Bacteroidia; order Chitinophagales; family Chitinophagaceae; genus Nemorincola. The sequence goes on from CAIRTW010000120.1 coordinate 6,721, forward strand.
TTTTGCTGACCGTAGAATGTACAGCCCTGGCTTCTTTGATGGCAATTGTCCATTACTTTTTTTTGTTTCGCAGGTACGCTGTTCAAAAAAAATACCTCCTTTACATTGGCGCAACCGCGGGGCTTATCGTCACATTTATTCTTATCGATTTTATGTTGTTCCGGTTCCAGATAGGGGAATATTTTTTTCTGCGAAACACACCTGAACGTCTCATTCTCGTTAATTGTGAGCGGGTTATTGTGGCTTATGTGCCGCTTGTTATAGTCTATACTTTTGTGCGCCGCGCGAGGGACAGAAAAACAGGTGCGTAAGTGAGAATGAGAGCGGTCATCACATAAAGAGCGGCACTTATCACATTTATTTGCAACTAACCCGCTATTTCATTTCTTTTGAAGGAAAGTTGCAATATGAGATCGCCCGGCAGTTTACGTACTGAAATAATAAAGCAGCTTTTGCTTTGGACAGGGATAGCTGTTTCAATCCCTGTAACAGCATATTTGGTTGTTTATTGCCAGCACCCTCAAACTTTCAATGAGGCATTCCACCGCTCAATACCTGGGCTATTCTCAATGGCTCCGTGTGTACCGCCAGCAGGTATTATATATTATTATTGGTTGCATGGAGGTTACATAGCAAAAAAGAAATATGGCTATTACTTTCTGTTGTTGCCGATGTTCATCGCAATTGTGATGTTGATAAATATGTCTTACGGTATCTTAATAAACTTTGCTCTGTTCCGCTATCGCGATATACGAGTGTCAGGCCGCCTAGTTCAATATTCCTGGATGATGTTTTTAGCCGTTGATGCGCCTTTTGTCTTGTTCTACACTACTATGCGCGGTATGGTAGATTTGAAAAAAAGAAGAAAACAACAGGAAGCAGAACGGAAGAAAACGGCCATCCTACTGCTAAAGAGTCAATTGGAGCCGCATTTCCTTTTTAATACGCTAAACGCTATTTATGCAACCGCACAAAAAGAAAAGGCGGTTAATACTCTATCCGGTATTGATGAGCTATCGGAAATGTCAAGGCAAATAATGGCGGAGGATAGCAAGGATGTTGCGCCAGGCGAATTGAAATCGATTAAGGCTGAGAATCTTGTAGAGAAAAAAAGCAAAAAATACAGCCAGTTCTTTATTATCTGGTTAATCCTATGGCTCTTTACTATCCTCGAATCGGCGGTCGCACTCAAGTCCTTTTCTTTTCATGATTTCGAACCGGCGAGAGTCTTCATTTTATGGCCATTATTCTTTACAGTTATCGCGTTTACAATTGTTGGTCATTACTATTTGCTTTTTAATAGGTATATACCTACCGAAAAATATGTTCGATATATTTTATTCCTTGGGGTCTTCTGCGGTTTAATGATTGGGATTGATTGGGTAGTAACTGAATTTATTGAGCAATTGAGTATATTCGGAAATGATACGCCAACTGCAATCAGAAGTCTTTCCACTGCACTTTGGCTAGTGCTAAATAACAAGCCAGATGCAATCAGGAACATTTCTACTGCAATTTGGCGGGTGCTACTGGTAGAAATGCCCATTGCCTTTGTTTACGCCATGGTGCGCGAATATCTGAAAGCCCGCAGATTAAGAAACTACCAGGAACAGGAAGACCAGAAAAATGAACAGTTGCTGATGAAAAACAGGTTAAGGCCGGAGTTTTTCAATAGTGCTTTAAATACATTGCAAGCCACAGCAACACAGGAAAATGCAGCGCAAACGGCAACATTGATCGGAGAGCTTAAACAGCTATTCAGTTATAGTTCGTGCGATGCTTATCAAGAGACAGTAAGCGCCAGAGAAGAGTTGGATTTCATAGAGCGATATATAGCACTGCAGCGCATCAGGATCAGCAAGCAGGAAAACATAGTAATCGAAAACAGGATTAGCTGGGACCAGCAACCAGCAAACATAGCGCCCATGTTGCTGCTGCCTTTTATTGAGAATGCATTTAAGTACGGTATCAGTTATGAAGAGCCTTCCTGCATCAGCATCGCGCTTACTGTGACCGGGAAAAAACTTGATTGCCAGGTCAGCAATACCGATCACTCCGGCAAAAACAAGACACGATCAAGTGGAATAGGAATAGCCAATACCGTAAAGCGGCTGGAGCTACAGTATGCCGGCAAGCACCAACTGGAACAAAAAAATGAGAACGGGATCTATGCTGTATCTTTAAAACTCGATCTTAGCTAATGCTCCACGCCGTAGCCATTGATGATGAACCGCTTGCCCTGGAGGTACTGACAAACCATGCCCGCCAACTGGATTTCATTAAACTGGAAAGGACATTTACAAATGCTTTAGAGGGCCTGGAATACCTGCATAAAAACAAGCCCGACCTTCTTTTCCTGGATATAAATATGCCGGACAGGAATGGCCTGGATATTGCAACACAACTTCCACCAAACCTGCAACTGGTATTTACAACTGCCTATGCGGCCCATGCCGTCAACGGTTTTGAACTGAATGCCACGGATTACCTGTTAAAACCCATATCATTTACGAGGTTTACCCAAGCCTGCAACAAAGCAAAACAGCAGTTGGGAAACAATACAGAAAAGGAAGAACTGTTTATTAAGGAAAGCGGCGCCTGGCATAAAATAGTTATCTGCGGCATTTTGTATATGGAATCGCAGGGAAACTATTTAAAACTGGTGACCCAGGACCGCAGCTACCTTGTGCGGCAGACACTGTATGAATTTGAGCAACAACTACCTGCTTCTTTTGCCCGCACACACAAGAGCTTCGTGGTGAATACGCGGAACATAGCGAAGGTGGAACAGGAACAGATAACCATTGGCTCCGTTGAAATACCCGTTAGCGCCAGTTATAAAAAAGAGTTTTTTAACAAGCTGGGCTTAGGAACGATGACAAAATAACTTCCGCCATCTTACTTGTTCTTTTCCATTTTTATTTCGTTGTAATCCCGATAGCTATCGGGATAAATAATTAGTGTTGTCCGACAAAGGGGTGAAATTAAGGAACATTCTATTGGAACGCTCTCTGGCTCTACAATTGTAATACTAATTGATTAGCAGGGGGTATAGAATGGCGTAAAGGTGGTGGTT
>CAIRTW010000121.1 GCA_903881585.1 uncultured Bacteroidota bacterium
GACCATGTATGGCATCACTCAGGTAGTTTCCGGGCGCAAATACATGCTTACTTCTTCCTGGAAGAGGCGGTGAAGAATAAAGCCCATCATTCGGCGATCTGGGCGACATCGGTGGCATGGCAGGAGCTGGTAAATGACTGGCCGCTGCACGATTGCCTTTCTAAAATAAATACAAAAGTACTGGAGTCTTTTCCGAACGAGGTATATAAGCAATTGGCGGCCTGGAACAAGGATGCGGACCTATGGAAAAAACGGCAGTCGCTGGTGAGCCTGCTATACTATAGCCGTACAAAGAAGAACTATCTGCCCTATAAAAAGATAGAGGCGCTAGTGGCGTTTTTGCTGGAAGATACGGAATACTATGTGCAGAAGGGTGTGGGCTGGACACTGCGAGAGTTGGGCAATGTTTATCCGGGAGAAACGTTGGCGTTTCTAAAAAGGCATATAAAAAAGATCAGCCCGATCGCGTTTACCATAGCGATAGAAAAGCTAAGCGCCGGAGATAAAGATGCTTTAAAGACGATGCGGAAAAAGTAACTATTTGCTTGTAGCCACGGTTACTTCCGGCATAAAAATTATCTTGGAGATCACAGAGTTTGAGATGAGGCAACTTTCTTCAGACTTCTTCAGCACTTTCATTGCTTTTTCGCGGTCTTCTTCTCTTGCTATGGTCAGCAAAGGCATAAGCGTTACCTCGCTCATAACGTAGCGTTTTTCGACCTGCTCCAGTTTTCCAATGGCTTTGGACGAGAAACGCAGAAATTCCAGTTTAGAGCTTTCAGCTATAGAAAGGAAAGTGGTCATGAGGCAGCTATTTATGGCTGCGGTGAACAAATGCTCGGGAGACCAGATATTGGCCATTCCTTTTGGGAAAGGCGGAGGTGTTGCTACCTGCAGATCTTCGTAAAGTTCGGGAGAGTAGAGTTCACCTACGCGATCCTTTACCCAATCAATGCGTACCTCGTAATTGTGTTCTATGCTCATCTTCCGTTTTTAAGAATCTGTGAAACCAAGTTATTTTGCGCGGCTCCTGGCACCGTTAAAACCGAACAGCCAATAGAAAGGGCAGTAGCCGGTATAGGTAGTCACCAAAAAAGTCGCCGCCACGATCATCAGAATCATTCCAATACCGGGGTTTATGGCACCAAAGGCATTTAGTGTAATTAAAACCAAGCCAATTAGAAACCGTATTGTCCTGTCTAAATTCGTCATATTGATTCTCATATCGTCGCTTTTGTATTGCAAATGTCCGTAAAGCCACACCCGGAAATAGTGATGGGCATCAAGATGATTCATGATATTCGTCAGGAAATTTGACCGGGTTTTTGGTGATTTATCCCGGCTTTCTTTTATCGCTCAAATTTTCATTTATATCTTTAGCCTATGAACAGGAAAGAACTTGTAGATATTATTTTCAAAAAGAGATCGGTGCTGTGCGTGGGGCTCGATACGGACATCAGCAAGATACCCAAACATCTGCTGCGGGAAGAAGACCCGGCATTTGCTTTTAATAAAGCGATCATTGATGCTACTAAAGACCAGGCGGTGGCCTACAAAATAAATACGGCATTTTATGAGGCGCAGGGCGTGAAGGGCTGGGTGAGCATGGAGAAAACACTGAACTATATACCTAAAGATATTTTCACGATAGCCGATGCAAAGCGCGGAGATATAGGCAACACTTCTGAGCAGTATGCGCGCACATTCTTTCATACTTATCCTTACGATAGTGTGACTGTGGCGCCATACATGGGTGCGGATAGTGTGAAGCCCTTTTTACAGTTTGAGGGGAAGTGGTCGATAGTTTTGGGACTGACCTCGAATGCCGGCAGCGCTGACTTCCAGCTGCAGCAATGCGGTGATGAACTGCTTTATCAGAAGGTGCTGAAAACAGTGGCATCATGGGGTACGCCGGAGAACATAATGTTCGTCATAGGCGCTACACGAAAAGAGCAACTGCAGGAAGTAAGAGCTTTGCTACCGGATCATTTTTTTCTGGTGCCTGGTGTGGGTGCGCAGGGAGGTGACGTGGATACGGTTTGTAAGAATGCGTTCAATAAAGATGCGGGCTTACTGATCAATGTATCGAGAGGGATCATATTCGCGGATGGCAGTGAAGCATTTGCTGAACGGGCGAATGAGGAGGCGAGGAAGTACCAAAAGGAGATGGATGTGTTTTTTTAAGTTTAACCGCGAAGGCGCTAAGACGCTAA
>CAIRTW010000122.1 GCA_903881585.1 uncultured Bacteroidota bacterium
CAGTTTCCCAGTTCTTTGGAGTTACAGAAACCTTACCCATTCTTCTGTTACCTGGCAAGTTAATCATAAAAGTGTGTGGAGTTTTGTGTGGAGTTTTGAAAATACAAGAAATGTAAAAATAAAAAAAAGTCTTGAAAGTTAGTACTATCAAGACTTTTATCGAAGAGCGGAAAACGAGACTCGAACCCGCGACCCTCAGCTTGGGAAGCTGATGCTCTACCAACTGAGCTACTTCCGCTTATTGGTGTAAAAATAGGGTTTTCTTTTTTGAAATTTTAGGCAGATTTTAGAAGCTTCATAAAAAGATCTGCTTGTTCTTTAGTTTTAATAATTTTATGCAATGAGGACCTGTTACGAACAGTAGTCGCTTTAGACTTCTTGGGGCTTTCTTTAGCCTTTTGAATCAAATAATTTATTTTTGAAGCTAATTTTTCATCCATGATGTAAAGTTAATACAATTTTTATTGAGAAAAAATCTTCCAAATTCAAGTCAATAATCATTTACTTTTCTCTTCTTTTAGATTAAAAATGAAATAATTATACAAGGTATCAAAGTCTATTCTTTCTCCTTTTTCTATTTTTTGAGGTTTTACAAAAACATCGTTAAAATCGAAAGGATTGTGATATTGCTGCTTCCCAAACCTATTAATTCTAACGTAGTATTTTAACCCTGAAATATTGAAGATGCTCGTTAAATAGTCATAGTTTCTTTGAATTACCCTGAAATAATAAATAGCCCTTAAAACATCTGAGCCGTCAATGCCAATATAGTGGTCATTGTTTTTTGTTAGATATATCAGAGCATCTAAAAGAATAGTAGAAAAGACTTTGGAGTAATCACCGTGGGGCAATTCCGCTTTATCATTGATTCTCCCTTTGGCATCTAATGGGCCAAATGCAAGATTATAAACTTGTGGCATCAATTCATGTGGCTCATTACTAATCTCAATTTTTAGCGGGACATATGTGCCATCCCGTAGTCTTGTATCGAAAGTACTTTCTTTTAAATCATCAAATAAAGGTACAAGTTCATAGGTATTGTTAAAGTCAATATCAACTGCTAACGCCATATAAATGTTATTTGAAGGCTGTCTATACTTACTATAAAGATACAGTTAAACCATATTTTTGAGCTAATGTAAATCTTGCTTCGGTAGTTTCTGAATCCTCATACGGTATCATATATCCAACACCATTACATTGAAAACACATACCACTTTGAATAGACTTATACTTTGGAAGATAACCGGTACCCAGGCATCTGTCGCACATATCCATGTCATAAATACTGTTGCCTAATTTATCGAGCAGGGGAACTTTATTATCCCGATGAAAAGTCATATGGTAGGTATGACATAATGTTTGTAAAGCTTCATCTGGATATTCCCACGGTTTTTTGTTTACTTGCTAGTACGTGTGATGAACTTGGAAAATACCAAGAGGCAGATGATGAAAGGTGATTTTTCCCGTATTCAAGTCCATATTGCCGATTGGTGCTTTGAGATGACATATTAAGCAGGTTCTTTTATCCCGTTCAATTATGACTAGTCTTTTTTCCAACCATTCTTTTTCCAATAAAAGCACCTTGTATTTAGACACAAAAAATCTTATGTTTTACTTCTTAGAAGCTAAGAAGGGAAGAGGGTTCGATTTTAATTGCTCCCGCAATAATAAATAAGTCTGGAGCAAAGGTATTATTAATACTTACAAATGGATATATACTGGTACTATAAAAGCTAGTCTCTCTGTTGAGTAGCAGCCGACCAAACATAAAGATCAAATTAAAGTATGCTGCACTTTAATTCACCCCACCACAACCACCTTCCCGCCACTAAAATCAATATGCTCCCCATACTTCACATACCCCAGCTGGTTGGTGAGCATTTGTGTCTTGCCTATTTTAAACTCAGGGATGTTGCAATGATGGTGGCCGTATATCCAGCAGGTAATATCTGAGGCATCAATGAGGTCATGAAGTTCTATGGCAAAGGCCTGGTTGAGGACATCGCCTTTATATTGTTCCGGGTAGTGCATGAAGGTGGGCACGTGATGGGTCATCACTATTTTACGCGTTGCCCCTGCATCTGCTACAGCCTGCTCAATAAATTTCAGGCATGCTTCATGCAGACTGTTATAGACTGGTATTTTCAGTTTGCCACGACCATCATTGATCACATGAAAATCGCTCATGGCCCTTGTTATCGCCAATTCATCGGCGGGATTTATGCGACTCCAAAGGGTGGAACAAATGAGTGTTACATCTTCAATTGCGACAGACGCATTGTTTACCAGGAACACATTTCCTCTTATTGTTTCCATTACAGTCCCATTTCTCCGGGCAATATCGGATCCATAATATTCATGGTTACCGGGGATCCAGTAGGTGGCTTTAAAATTGCGCGATACAAAATCAAAGAAATAGTCGTGTTGTTCCAGCACAGCAAATGGTACAATGTCGCCGGCAAGTAATAAGATATCTCCTTTTACTTCCAGCGGGTGTTTACGTATCCATCTGCTGTTCAGGTCGAATTCAAGATGCAGGTCTGAGCAATATTGTATGGTTAGTGGCATCAGGGCAATCAGTTATTTTTCTGCTATTCTTAAACCTTTGATCCCAGATAATCCAGGAGATCGTCTTCCTCCCAACTGCCGTTGTATCTTTCCCCATTTATAAAGAAGGTCGGGGTTCCATTCACACCACTCATAGCACCGCTTTCAAAATCATTTTCAACTTTATCCAGCACCTGGGGCTTTTCAAAATCAACCTGGAATTGAGCAACATCAAGCCCGATCCGGGCAGCGTATTTAATTAAATGAGTATCACCCAGGTGTTCCTGGTTCTCAAAAATAATGTCGTGCATCTCCCAGAATTTGCCCTGCACTGATGCAGCCTCGGAAGCCACTGCGGCATTAGTAGCATTAGGATGTACTTCTGCCAAGGGGAAATTGCGAAAAACGAATTTCATTTTGTTTCCCAATTTCCTCTGTACATTTTTTATTATCGGATATGCACGGCCACAGTGCGGGCACTGGTAGTCACCGTATTCCACTAATTCAATGGCTGCATTTTCATTTCCCTGGTAGTGATCTTTGCCGCTTACCGGCGGTTTTAATTTTGACATAAGCTATTTCTTTTCGTTCATTTCAATTAATGCTTCAATAATGCCATCGGCACCGGGGTTCATACCTACCGGCGATAAATAACTCCAGCGGATGATTCCTTCTTCGTCAATAACATACAACGCCCGTTGGCACTGTCCTGCCTCATTATCATATACATCATACAACTTAGCTACAGCGCCTTTTGGTTCAAAATCGGCCAATAAAGGGAAATGCAGCTTCCTGTCTTGTGCAAAAGCCATGTGGCACCACTTACTGTCAACCGAAATGCCCAGCAACTCTGCATTGTGTTTATGAAATATCTTAAGCGTTTCATTATAGAGCGCCATCTGGTCTCCGCAAACCGGGCTCCAGTCTGCCGGGTAAAATGCAAGTATTACCCTTTTGCCTTTCAGCTGGCTTAAAGACAGTTTTTGGTCTGGCGTTGTATATAAAGAAAAATCGGGTGCTTGTGTTCCTGTTTTTAACATAGATTACTAAAATTTACTCTTGCCGTATTATGAAGATGGATAAAATTACAACTTGAATACAATATAATTCTCAAAAACTATCCGCTACTTAACTATTGGTCAGCCATCATAATTACGTTAAGCAATTTCTCGTCCAGCCCGTTTGCTACTTCCAGCACTTTCCCGTTTCCAAATTGTCCGAACAGCGATGAGGGCAGGTCATACTCAACATAAGATCGTTTATCAACTCCTTCATACACTATGATGCGCAGTGGCGCATAAAGCGCGGCCCTTATGTCATGTTGTGTCATTTGTATAGCCACCAACGGGTTGCCAATTACATACTGTTTGGCCCGCTCCGACTTACCAAGTATGCTCAGCAGATCTCCATGATGCTGAACGCCGAATAGCATAAGTCCGGTATTGCCGGCAAGACTGGTTAAATGTCTTTCAACGGCAGCAGGGTCATCAACAATATGATCGGCATAATGGGGATCAAGATGGTGTAATTTCGACTCTATGTTTGCAGTGAAATTATCATAACTGCTTTTCAAAGGGGTGCATTGATGAATGACATTTATGGTGTTCTCCATGGTAAACTAAGTTTCTTTTATTAAAATAACCTTCAGCATATTTGATAAAATTACGCAACAAGATTTGAAATATTCTGCTTCAATGATCAGAAAGAAACAAGCTCCACTCACCCATGGGTAAATGGAGCTTGTAAAGAAGAGGTGAACCCTACCCTTTCGGGTCCATCGCCTTGGTGATCCTGAATGTAAGATCCTGCAGGTGATACTTGCTCATCTTATCCTTTGTTCCGGGAATTGCCGCGACTATCTCTGTTTTCAATTCTGCCAGTTGTCCCCGAGCTATAGAAACGGCATCTGAGTTTTTCGAAGTGAAGGTCATAGCATTTACCTGCATGCCCGGCTGCATCGGCGCGGGGTTGATCACATTTATCAGCGCTTCCACATATGCCTTTTGCAGGTTGCGGCGGTATCCGTCTATCACTTTTTTAGACGACAGCTCACTCCAAACGCCTTTTTTCACATCGTCCATCATCTTATCCAGCGTATAGGTATTCTGGTCACCAAAACGATTCGTAGAAGTTGCCATCCTGTTGAGGCGTGCACCGGAAAGCAGACTGTTTAGTATGCTCACCTGCACATTTCCTACCTGCTCCGCCATCACTGGATTGGTAATTTTATTAAGGATACTCTTGTCCAATAACCAGGTTGGTGTTTCGAATAGTTGCTTGTTTAGGAATGCTACAGCTTCTTCCTGGATAGGCTTTGGAGTAGGCTCGTAGACATCTTCACCAGTTTGCTCCACACTCTTCGGTGTTTCATATACCCCGCCCACGTTCTTCACCACATGGCCCATGTATCTGCCCCACTGCCCCACGAGTGCAGAATATATATCCCGGAGGTTATCGTATTTATCACCTTCCTCCCTGGTCCATTCCGGCAATTGCACAATAATGCGCTTCAGGTTGCGGATGCCATATTCGCTGGCTTTCATGCTATTATCGCCAAGGTCTTCTGTCTGTGAGCGGGGATCGAATGGGTTAGACTCTGTACCAAACCAAAGGCGGGGATTAGCCTTCAGGCTATCGATTGCCCATTTGTTGGTAATTTTCTGGTCTTCTTTCTCATCTTTCGCAAATGTGGCTTTGTAGCCCCACATAATCGCCCACATATCGTAGTCGCCTATTCGCGGGAACAGTCCTACTTCACTGATATTGTCCTCCGGCTGTGCTACATAATTAAATCGTGCATAATCCATAATAGATGCGGTATGCCCGTGCTCTTCTACCCATGCCTTGTTGCGCAGGTTCTCAACTGGTGTGCGGCTGCTGCTTCCCATATTGTGGCGCAAGCCCAGGGTATGCCCTACCTCATGCGATGACACAAAACGGATGAGCTGCCCCATCAGCTCATCATCAAATTCCATCTTCCTTGCCTTGGGATCCACAGCTGCGGCCTGTATCATATACCAGTCGTGCACCAGCTTCATTACGTTATGGTACCAGCCTATATGACTTTCTATTATCTCACCGCTGCGTGGGTCATGCACGTTTGGGCCATAAGCATTAGCCACGTCGGAAGGCAGGTAACGAAGCACCGAGTAACGTGCATCTTCAAGGCCGGCAACTGTGTCTTTAATGTCCCACTCCTTGCCCATGATGGCATTTTTGAAACCTGCTTTTTCAAAGGCTTTCTGCCAGTCGTTGATACCTTGTATGAGGTATGGTCTCCATTTTTTCGGCGTTGCCGGGTCTATATAATAAACTATTGGTTTCTTTGGCTCTACCAATTCGCCGCGCTTCCATTTGTCGACATCCTCGTCTTTTGGCTCCAGTCTCCACCGCACAGCAAATACCTGGTTGTCTACTTTTTGCTGGTTATCACTATAGACCGTATAGTCGTCTGCGAAGAAGCCTACGCGCGGATCGAACAGGCGTTTTTGCATAGGCACCTTCGGTAACAGCACAAATGAGTTGTTGAGCTCCACCGTAACAGCACCCGATGCATATGCGGCTGGAAGCGTGGTAGATGGGAACGGGCTAGGCCCTGAAGAGGGCATAAACGACGGGGTGGAATTGAATGTACGCACTACCCTTACCTCGGTATTAATAGGATAGGTGTGGATGCTTTCTATATAAGACCTGTCTGACGACTGCCCCGAAAGATTGAAACGTTTCTTGGAGAACTCGCTCAGAGAAATAGGCTGGTTGTCTCCTTTGAAGAAATCGGTAACATCTATAACTACTGATGTTGAATCTTTACCTAATGCCTCTATTTTAAACGCCTGGGCTATAGGATTGAGGTTAGAATTGGTTACCGCCTTGTATATCTCGTTGGAAGAGTCGGCGACACTGACCACGGTAACCACACGCAGGAACACTTTATTATCCGGGCCCTTCTCCCAAATGATCGTTTGGTCGTTCACCATTTCACCGGAATAGACACCACCACCACCTGCGGTTTTGCTATAACGCGTGGTTACGATCATTTCCCGGCCCATCAGCGAATCAGGTATCTCGAAGAACCATTTGTCATCAACCTTGTGCACAGTAAACAGGCCGTGCTTTGTAACAGCCTTATCCGTTATTACTTTACTATAAGGCTTCGGCCCCTTCTTAGAGGCACTGTCCGCCTTTGGTGGCATTGCAGGTGTGTCCCCACCTTTTTTATGTTTATGTTTAGCTGTTACACCCAGTGTGAGGCACAATAATGCCGGTACGATCACATATTTTTTCATATGGTCTTGATTGAGGGCTACAATGTAGGAAAGGTATTTTGAAAATTAGTGCGAATTTTTAAAAATCCCCTGAAAATTGCCCTAACAGGCGAATAGGTGTCCCACCCTTGCAAGTGCGGGACACCGCAGGCCTACTCTCCCGATATAGGTATTTATGACTTCACAAATTTTCGTACCATGCTATCATTGACCCTCACAAAGTATATACCCGCAGGGAAAGAAACAACATTCACCTTTATAGGTTGGCAGTGTACAGTTGGCAGTTCGCAGTAAACAGTTTGTCCTAACAGGTTGGTAATTGTTATTTGGGTTATTTTATCCGGGGAGGTAATGGTAAGAATTGTCGTTGCCGGATTGGGAAAGAGAGCAATAGTGGACTCCTCAATATTCGTAACCCCAAGTGTTGAAGCCCCAATTTTACGGATGCGGTTATTATCCAGTTCAGCTATATACATATTGCCTGCATTGTCTATAGTTATGCCCAACGGTTGATTTAATTTAGCGGCAGTGGGCAGGCCGCCATCTCCCGAAAACCCCGCAGTATAATTACCTGCATAAGTGCTGAGGATACCGGCTGCATTTACTTTTCGCACCACGTTGGCAAACTGGCAGGAGAAATAAACGTTGCCTGAATCATCTACAGCCACAACTCCGGGCGCATCAATATTAGTTGCTCTCGCGGGCATTCCATCGCCGGTATAACTGGCGCTGTCATCGCCCGCTACCAGCGTTATGATCCCTGCGGTATCTATTTTACGTACTATATGCTGCGAAAAGGATTCGGCAATATACATGTTGCCTGTATGATCAATTGAGATACCTACCACATCTCCAATTTTTGCCGATGTTGCCGGTCCGCCATTACCTGTATAGCCCGGACTATCGAGTATGCCCGCTATGGTGGTAATTTTGCCGGTGGAGAAATTGAGTTTTCTTATGGCCGAATTAAATTCATCCGCGATGATCAGGTTACCTGAGCGGTCTATAGCAAGGCCGGAAGGTTGGTTTAGCTGAGCAGAAGTCGCCGGGCCGCCGTCTCCCAGCAACCCCTGAACACCGGTGCCAGCAATAGTAGTAATAATACCAGTTGCCGTGACTTTACGAACTACGCTATTCCCCAGATCGGCGATGTAGATATTACCTGCATGATCGGTAACCACACCCAGCGGGTTGGATAATTTTGCCGAGATCGCCAGCCCGTTATCACCGCTATGGCCATTAGTATCGCAACCTGCTATGGTAGATATGATGCCTGTGGCGCTGACTTTGCGTACAACGTTATTTTCAATATCTGAAAAATACAGGTTGCCGGCAGAATCCGTAGACACCATTCCGGGTGAGTTGATCTCAGCGGCAAGGGCGGAGCCACCATTACCTGTATAACCTGCAGTGCCTGCACCCACACAAGTGGTAATGACACGCGTCTGGGCATGGACAAACAAAGGCAGTAAAAAAATCAGGAGTAATTGCTTTTTCATAGACCGTAATATATCTCTCTAATATAGACGTATAAATGAATTAAAGTCTTGGGTAAAAAAGAAAATTTATTTACAGAAGCCACGTACATATAAGTGTTCAACAGCTACCGGTATTGAATATGGCTAAATAGCATCAATAGAATGAATGTATAACAAACCGTATAAGACAAGAACTTAAAGGCATATTTCTTAGTAGTTCCGTTCCTAACTCTTTTCTTATCTTTGGCTATCACTTCATTTAGAAATGAAGGAGCAAAAAATTTAGACTTTCGATAAATAAAAAATGGCAGAATTAGAAAATCAATATAACGAGGACAGTATCAAGTCCCTGGACTGGAGGGAGCATATACGGCTGAGGCCTGGTATGTATATTGGCAAGCTGGGCGATGGCAGCAGTGTGGATGACGGCATTTATGTGCTTGTGAAGGAGGTAATGGATAATTGCATAGATGAGTTTGCAATGGGCCAGGGCAAGCGTGTGGAGCTAACCATAGCTGAGGGCGGAGTGACGGTGCGTGACTTTGGGCGCGGCATACCGCTGGGCAAGGTAGTGGATGTGGTGAGCAAGATAAACACCGGCGCCAAGTATGACAGCAAGGCCTTTCAGAAGTCGGTAGGGCTGAATGGCGTGGGTACAAAGGCGGTGAACGCACTGAGCAAGTATTTTAAGGTAGAGTCATTCCGTGACGGGCGGACCAAAGTGGCAGAGTTTGAAAGGGGCATACTGACCAAAGACCATAAAGAAACGAATACCACTGAGTCGAACGGTACCCTGGTTGTTTTCAGGCCAGATGAAACGGTGTTTAAAAACTACCATTTCCTGCATGAATACCTGGAGAACCAGGTGTGGAATTACTGCTTCCTGAATGCGGGTTTGCAGATACATTTCAATAACAGGAATTACATTTCAAAGAACGGTCTGCTGGACCTGCTGACGCGCAAGACCAACCCGGATAACCTGCGCTACCCTATCATTCACCTGAAGGGTAATGATATAGAGGTGGCCATAACGCATACCGGCGACTATGGCGAGGATATATACTCGTTTGTGAACGGACAGCATACTACACAGGGTGGTACACACCAGGCAGCATTCCGGGAGACGTTTGTAAAGACCATAAGGGATTTTTATAAGAAGGACTACGACGCATCGGACGTGCGGCAGAGTATATGCGCGGCTATATCTGTGCGAGTGCAGGAGCCTGTGTTTGAATCGCAGACGAAGACTAAACTGGGATCGCAATATGTATCGGAGGGTGGCCCAGGTATGAAACCCTTCATAGGCGATTTTCTGAACAAAGAACTTGACAACTTCCTGCACAAAAACCCAGTAGTAGCGGATGCGCTTAAAAAACGCATAGAGCAGAGTGAGCGTGAGCGCAAGGAACTGAGTGGCATTCGCAAGCTGGCCAATGAGCGCGCTAAGAAAGCCAATCTGCACAACAAAAAACTACGTGATTGCCGCATCCATCTGAATGACGAACCACCGGCAAAAGGCAGGGATGAGTATAACCTGAAACAGCAGGAGTCAACGGTGTTCATTACCGAAGGGGACAGTGCGAGTGGATCTATCACAAAGAGCAGGCAGGTGGAAACACAGGCGGTTTTTAGCTTGCGGGGCAAGCCACTGAACTGCTATGGGCTGACCAAGAAAGTAGTGTATGAAAATGAGGAATTCAACCTGCTGCAACATGCGCTGAACATAGAAGAGGGAATGGACGGGCTGCGCTATAACAACATTGTAATAGCAACAGATGCCGATGTGGATGGTATGCACATACGCCTGCTCATAATGACGTTCTTCCTACAGTTTTTCCCTGACCTGGTGCGCAATAACCATGTATTCATATTGCAAACGCCCCTGTTCCGGGTGCGCAACAAGCAGAAGACCATATATTGCTATAGTGACGAGGAACGCCAGCGGGCTATTCATGAAATAGGCAGCAAGGCGGAGATCACGCGATTTAAGGGCTTGGGTGAAATATCTCCGGAAGAATTTGCTCAGTTTATAGGTGAAGACATACGCAAAGACCCTGTGCTGCTGAGCCAGGATGCGCAGATACAGAAGCTGCTGGAATACTATATGGGGAAGAACACGCCGCAAAGGCAGGTATTCATCATTGACAATCTGAGGGTAGAGAAAGACCTGGCTGAAGACCTGGGCGTGGAAGTGGGCGCTTGATTCCAGATTCGGCGTATGGATTCGGGGCATTTACCCCATATTACAATTGCCTCGGATAACATTCAGTAAATTAGCATTGGAAACTCTGATAATTTACTGTTATGACTAAGTACGTAGCCTTTTTACACGGCATCAATGATATAGGGAGACATCAGGTTAATATGGATGACCTGAAAAGTCACTTCGAAACGCTCGGTTTTGGAAATGTGGTCACATACGGACAGAATGGTAATGTGCTGTTTGAAGCGGAAGAAGCAGAGTATGATTCATTTCAGGCGCAAATCGAGTCCTATCTTGATAATGAACTTGGATTTAAAGTCCCTACCATTGTACGGAGGTTCCGCGACATACAGAATATAGTAGCTGACAATCCATTTGATAACGTAAAAGCAAGCGAGACGAGCAAGTGGTATGTGACTTTTCTGTCGGGTACTCCGGCAAATGAAGTAAAAGGTTCATTTGGTGTTTATTCCAATGATTCGGAGTATGCCAGGATCGGGCAACGAGAGATATACATTTATGCAGCTAATTACACCAAGACGCACTTTTCCAATTCTTACATAGAGCGTAAACTGGGCTGTACTGCTACTACACGCAACTGGGCTACGGTGAATAAGCTGCTGGAGCAATAGGTTGTTTTTATTGTTCGTGGTTTGCGTTTTATATTATCCCTTCGCGCAACGTCGTGCAGTTAAGTGAATTCTTATTTTCCCAAAAGATATTAGGCACCTTCAGGGCTGTATGTTGCGTATTATCATACCCCCGGTCTTCTCCCGTGGCTAATATTTTACGCCCCTTCATGGCTCTCTGTTCTTCTTTCTACAAAACTGTTTACCGACCAATTCCGTTCATTTACCGCCAGTGTTTATTTCCTTACCTAATACCATTTCAGCGTGGTAGGCGTTATAGTTAGTTTTGTGTCATAAACAATTGATATGCGAGACCGTAATTTTTATAGGGGCGATTACAAGAAATACATGGAACACAGGCAGAAAAACCGAAAATATTTCGGGATAGGTATCGTTATCGTAGGCATATTTCTGATGCTGCATACCATGGGTCTGTTACCTTATTTCAGTTTGCAGGATTCGTGGCCCCTGATATTAATAGCTGTAGGCATCCTGATAGGCATTAAGAATAACTTTCGTACTAATGCCTGGTGGATACTGATACTCGTGGGCATAATCAATATCACGCCGCAGTTCATGATCATGGGCAAACCATCTACTAACTATATCTGGCCGGCGATGTTTATTGTAGGAGGCCTGGCAATGGCTTTTCGTCCGCGAAGAGACAGGTGCTTTCCACGTGGGCCTATGGACGCTACCGTATCTACTGCCAGCGACCTGAACATAGATGTGACCTTTGGCGGCAAGAAAGAGGTAGTTACTTCTAAAGAATTTAAGGGCGGCATTATATCGGTAACGTTTGCCGGTTGTGAGCTGAACCTAAGCCAGGCGGATTTTACCGAAGCTTCGGTAGTGCTGGATTTCAGGGTATCATTTGGCGGAGTGGAAATGGTAGTGCCATCGCACTGGGAGATACAAAATGAGGTAGCCTCGTCATTTGGCAGTGTGGAAGATCAGCGTACGGTGCAGACAGCAACTACGAATGAGAACAAAAAACTGCTGATACTGCGCGGTACTGTTTCTTTCGGGAGCATTGAAATAAAGTCGTATTAATAATGGAATTGGGATTTTGGAATTTGGATTGTTTCGTAGAGATCATAAAGCCCGATAAGTAAAACATACAATTTTGGAATTAGGAATTGGGATTGTTTCGCACAAAAGAATTACGCTTGGACGAAAACTGCTTTTGACTTTAGACTAACTAAAAATATGAGATCATTTACTGCACAGATCATTTACCGTATTGAATGTGAGGGTATGCCTACAGATCAGTATGAAGAGCAATGGCGGCTGGTTTACGCCGAGGATGAGGAACATGGACTGGCAGTGGCGCGGGAGACAGGGAAGAGCGAGGAAGCCACTTTTATAGACCGCCATGGCCGCACGATGTGCTGGCGTATGCTGGCGGTGAAAGACCTGCAACCGGTGGAACTGAAGAACGGCGGCCTGCTGTTCTCCATGGTGCGTGAGGCGGAGATGGTGGCAGCCCCACTTTGGGCAGCGATTTGAAATTCCAAATTCCAAATTCTAAATTCCAAAAATGCGAAGTCCAAAATATAAAGTCCAAAGACCAAATTCAAAAATAGAAAACTCCAATTCTAAATATCCTTCTAATAGTTATCGAAGTAACCATTTAAATGTCGGTTTTGGAGTTTGTTTTTTTGATTTTGGAATCTAAATATGCGCTCTATTAGAAAAAATATACACTGGCTGGTTCTTTTGCTAATGCTGATCGTATTGGCGAAGCATGTGTATATCTTTTATTATATACTTCACTTCGACTGGAACATTGCATTAAAAGATGCGATCTGCAGTTGCGTAATTCTTAGCCTGTCTTCGTGGGGCATTATACTGCTTATAAGGGCCTACCCTACCTCGGCTGCTATCACAGTTTATGGCCTGGTAGTGGCGCTTGTAGTAAGCGGCATCACGGTAGGCACCGAATTTGAGACGCTGAAATGGGTGGTGGGTACAGATAATGAACCCTACAAGGCCTGGCTTAAAGAAACACTGACCGTCCGCTTTCTCTTTATATGGATATTCAACAGCTGGGTAGCTACGATCAGTGCATTGCGCAAAAACATAACTACGCTCGACAACCGCTTCCAGCAGCAGACTGATGCGGCAACACTGCTTAAAGAGGCAGAATTATTCAAGCTGCGCCAACAGTTGCAGCCGCACTTCTTGTATAACAGTCTGAACTCTATAAATGCATTGATAAATATAGCCCCGGAAAGGGCACAAGAAATGATAGGGAAACTATCTGACTTCCTAAGAAGCTCGGTGAAGAGAGAGTCGGAAGAAACTTTGCCTATCACTGAAGAGTTGTTGTACATACAGTCTTACCTGGCTATAGAATCTGTACGGTTTGGAGACCGGCTGCAGGTGCATTTTGAGAAGGAATATACCGACGATGCTGTGATACCACCCTTCCTGTTGCAACCGATACTGGAAAATGCAATTAAATTTGGTCTATATGGCAGAACAGGTACGGTGAGCATAACCATGCACATTGTGCTGGACGGGCCGCTGCTGACTATAACAGTCACTAACCCCTATGACCCGGATACGCAGCCACCCCGGGGTACTGGTTTTGGGCTGGAAGGTGTGAAACGCAGGCTGTACCTGCTATATGCCCGTACCGACCTGCTGGAAACCAGCGGCGATAATGAGAACTTTACAACAATACTAAAAATACCACAGCATTATGTACAAGGTAATACTGATAGACGATGAACCGCTGGCAAGGCAATTGCTGAGATCACTGCTGGAACCATACGAGCAAGTGCAAGTAGTAGCGGAATGCGGAGATGGGTTTGAAGGGTTTAAGGCGATACAGGAGCTCAACCCAGACCTGATATTCCTGGACATACAGATGCCACGGCTCAATGGCTTTGAGATGCTGGAGCTGCTGGATAATCCACCTTCGGTTATCTTCACCACTGCTTTTGATGAGTATGCGCTGAAAGCATTTGAATCTCACGCAATAGATTATCTGCTGAAGCCGATAATAAAAAGCAGGTTTGACAAGGCTATGCAAAAGTGGCTACAGCAGGCATCGACTAAGGAACAGCCACAGGTAAGCGCACTGCTGGAAAACAATGTGTACGAAGGCTACCAGCACCGGATAGTTGTGAAGGACAATAGCATGATCCGCATCATACCAGCGCAGGATATCTATTATGTCGAAGCCAATGATGACTATATAAAGATATTCACGAAGGAGGGCAACTACCTTAAGAAAAGCACCCTCTCACATATAGAGCAGACTTTGGACCCACAGCAGTTTGTGCGGGTACACCGCTCTTACCTGGTGCCCGTAACGCAGCTAAAAAGTATAGAACCATATGAGAAGGAAAGCCATATAGCACTGCTGCACTGCGGGGCAAAGGTGACGGTGAGCAAGAGCGGGATGGCGAAGCTGAAAACGCTACTGGGGTGGTGAGGTTAATGTGCAAATTTGGAAATGCGAGAATGTGCAAATGGCTCCTCATTTTGATAAAAATAATTTGAGGCCCAGACTTCTTTCTTTCCAGGTAAAAGTGCATTACATAACCCAAAAATGCAAAAAAGCTTCCTGAAAACAAGAAGCTTTTTTTGCGAATATTCCATTGAACTTATTTTTTGATCTCGAGCTTACTATGATACTGCCCGGAAGTTGAAATGATATTTACGAGGTACATTCCTTCCTGCAAGCCGGGCAGATCGATTGAACTATATCCAATTGCTTTTGTGATATTTACCATTGTTTTGAATACCTCCCTGCCTGCAATATCTGAGATAATAACGCTTGCATTGCCCAAAGTGTAATTTTCCCAGGCAATGTTCAATTCGTTAGTCGCGGGGTTTGGATATAAAGTTAGGCTATGATTGGATGACATATGGTTGATACCTGTATTATTCACGTTGATAATCACAGAATTGAAGGAGGTGTAGCCACCGCAAAGTCCATTGCTTGTTACCCGGCAGGAAACTGAGTCATGGTTGTTGAACGTGTTGAAATAGACAGAGGAAGTAATGCCGGGCAAAACCGAACCATTGACAGACCACTCATAAACAGGCGATACACCGGCATTGGCAACAGAAACACTGATGGTATCTACCTGACCTGCGCTGATAACAAAACCGGGTTCTGCACTGATGGATATGACTGGCAACAGTGCTGGTATTGCGACAACAGAGTAAGAGCTGGCTGCAGAATCTGGTGTGGCGCACATGGCATTGCTCAACAAACTCACGGCTATTATGTCCCCGTTAGCCGGTGTGTAAGTGTAGAAACTGCCGGCACCCGCATCAACTCCATTGATCGTCCATTGATAAACCGGGCTGGTGCCACCACCGGTTTCAACAGCAGTGAAGGTAGTGGAAACGCCTTCGCACACAGTATCTCCGGGAATAATACCAACTGAGGGAATGACCAATTCGTGAATGGTTTCCGCATAGGTTGCTGTAGCTATACCACATATATTACCGACAGAATAGGAAATGGAGACGACACCACTGGTAAGACCAGTAACATCACCTGCACTTCCTATGGCAGCAACTACTGCGCTACTTGCACTCCATGAGCCGCCGGCTACCGAAGTGCCGAGCGTAATGACTGAACCCACACAGAGACTAGTATCTCCGCTGATCACTCCTGCGTACGGTAATGGGTTTACTGATTCAAGGTAAGTTGCGATATCCGAGCCGCAGTCATTGCTTATCAGGTAAGATATAAGTGCGCTACCTGTAGTAACACCGGTCACTTCACCCGAAGCGCTTACCGTTGCAACACCCGTACTTCCTGAGCTCCAGGAACCACCAGCAGTGGTACTACTGAGCGTTATGGCTGCATCTGCGCATACGTTCACTGCGCCGGTTATTGTGCCGGCGATAGGCGCAGCATTGATGGTTTCGGTATAGGTGGCTATATCTGAGCCGCAGCTGTTGGAGAAAGTATAAGAAATTATTGCAGTACCCGCGGCGATGCCTGTAATATCGCCCGCGCTGCCAACCGTTGCAATGGCAGTACTGCCAGAACTCCACGAGCCACCACTCGCTGTGCTGCTGAGTGTGGCACCAGTGCCGGTGCATAAACTCACCGCTCCACTAATGACACCGGCATACGGCAACGGATTAACGGATACAACGGATGATACAGCACCACTTCCGCAGCTATTTGCGACCGTATAGGATATTGTGGCAGTTCCCGCAAAGACACCTAAAACCAAGCCGGAGCTGCCTACTGATGCTACTGTTGAGGCATCACTACTCCAGGACCCGGAAGCCGATGTATCAGACAAAAGAGTTGTGCTACCCAGGCAGACATTCAGGATACCTGCGATGTTCGCTGGCGCGGGTACAGTACTTACCGCAATAACCTGTGTTGCTGTACGTGATGTGCAGCTATTTGAAATGGTGTAGTTGACCGTATCCAAGCCGGGCAATATTCCGGTGACTACCCCGCCGGCAACAGTTGCGTTGCCATTGGTAACGTTCCA
>CAIRTW010000123.1 GCA_903881585.1 uncultured Bacteroidota bacterium
CCAACCCCCATCCGGTTAAATTCAAACCACAAGCCAACGTGAACAAAAATATCAAAACGATAGCCCCACCCATAAAACAAATATACAAAAAGCTTTGGCAGCTGTCGGTGCCCGGTGTTTACCCATCATACCCCACATCCTCTATCAACCCCTTACCATCTGCTGCCGCAGTCGCCAGCTCATCGCATCGATTGTTCCATTTGTTTTCCGCATGGCCTTTCACCCACACAAATTTTATCTTGTGCTTCTTATTCTGCTTCAGAAACTCCCGCCAAAGGTCTTCGTTTTTCTTACCGGCAAACCGCTTCTTCTCCCATCCAAACACCCACTTCTTCTCCACCGAATTTACGATATAAGCCGAATCTGTGTATATGGTAATATCCAGCCCATCGCGCGTGAGTATCTTTAGGGCAGCCAAAACAGCCATCAGTTCCATGCGGTTGTTGGTAGTATGCTTGTACCCCTGCGATATTTCCTTTATCACAGTGCCCCAGTGCAACACTGCGCCATAACCGCCCCTGCCCGGGTTTCCCCGCGCCGAGCCATCTGTATATATAATTAGCTGAGACAATCTTTATAAATTCAAAAGTACTATTGAATAATTATCGGTATTATGTAAAGACGTTGCAATGCAACGTCTCTACCACACGTCCAGACCCACATAAGGATTTACTCCCACTTGAACGTCTTCCCTGCAATAGCATACACCACTACTCCCCAGCAAAGCAGCAAAATAATGTCCACCCGCACCTCCCAGAAACCAACGCCTTCAAACGCTATGCGGCGCAGCGCATCGTTCAGATAAGTCAGTGGTAATGCCCTGCAAAACGGCTGCAGCCATTTAGGGAAATTGTCGATGGAAAAGAAAGTACCCGCAAGCAGGAACTGCGGCAGTGTGATCAAGTTGGAGAATGGTGGTATTGCGCCCTCACTTTTGGCAACACCGCTGATGATAAAGCCAAAACCCATAAATACCAGCAAAGCCAGGCAGCACAGCGCCAGCATTTGCACAAAAGTCACCCAGCCATGGCAGAGCGTATAACCAAAAGCAAAATGCCCTATGGCGAGGATAATGATACTGCCAATGATCTGGAACAGCATTCTTGCAATACCCTCACTGATAACAATAACGTCTTTACGCACCGGCGTAGCAAAAAACCGCTTCAAAACAAGCGTTTGCCGCAGATTGTAGAACACGAACGCAGTGCCAAACACCCCGGAAGCCAGTAACGAAAAACCAAGCTGGCCTGGCAATACAAAATCAATGGTCTTTAACTCCTTCACCTTCGATTCATGCATTTCTACGCTCAGCAGGTCTTCCTGCCTCTTTGCAATTTCGGGGTCAAAACTCTCAACTACACCAGCCAGTATTCTTTTTAATTGCTCCGCTTTCTGAGGCTCGGTTGATGCAGCATTGAGCACTATTTTATACCTGGGCTTTGCATCCAGCGGCCGGGTCACAATGTCTATCGTCGCCACTATATCGCCTTGCTTCAGCATTTTATTTATGCTTGCCGTGTCTCCGTCCACCCACTTCAGTACATCTACCTTATGCAGTATGCTATATAGCCCACCCGATGTATCGCTGCCCGGCGCTGCGGCAACCCTTATGTGAAAGCCTGAGCCGTTCCCCAGAAACCCAAATACCAATATGAATATCAACGGGAACGCGATAGTGAAAACTATCGCAGATGGACTTTTAAGAATTGATTGTAAACTTGCTTTGATCAACGAGCGCATCGCCCGCATATTGCTGTATTTCTCCATGTAAATTTAATATGAGCAAAGGTAAACAACTAAACGTAATCAGCTTATTCTATTCGAGACTTACCTGTGTTCTGAATGGTCCTGCCAGAACAATATATTTACATCGCTACTTATTGAACAGGATCTTCAAATAAAACGAGGGCTTGCTCAGCTGCTCCCGAAGGTCCATATCGGTAAACATACAGCTTATAGTTTCCCGCAGCGACTGGCTTCTATAGGCCTTGTTCACCACAAAATTGAATAGCCATGGATATTTGCATAGTCGCTGCAATGCAGCGCTCACTTTAAATTCATTGCCCAGCCTTTTATACAACACATCATCATAGGCTACTTTAAGAAAAGCTGCGGAAAAATTATTTTGCCCCACCGCCTCTTTTATAGCTGCCGCTGCCAGCATCCCGCTGTAAAGCGCATTGCCTATCCCCTCCCCGCTGAATGGATCTATAAGGCATCCTGCATCACCAGTAAGCATAAAACTATCCCCGGACAAAGGCTGACGCTCAATGGCCAGCGGCAATCCCCACCCTTGTATTTTATCTATGAGCTTTGCATTGGCAAATCGGGGCGCTATCTGCGGATTGTTCTTAATAGCGTACAGCATTTGCTCCCGCAGGTTTATTTTCCTTTTCCTTATCGTTTCAGACAATATACCTACACCCACATTGGTCATACCATTCGGCAACGGGAATATCCATAAGTAGCCCGGCAGCATCTCCGGTAAAAAATGCAGTTCAATGAAATTTTCGGTGTGCAGGCCTGTAATGCCTTCGTAGTAGGCTCGCAGCCCCACAGCATACGTTTTCGGCGCAGCATTATCACTGAGGTACTTTTTGCGCACTATGCTCTTATCGCCATCTGCGCCTATTATTACCGGCGCAGTAATTTCATATTCTGTCGCATGGTGTGTTACTTCCACGCACACCTCGTCTGCAGTATTATTTATGGACTTAACAAGTGCGCCCTGCATTATCGTGCAATGCGGTGATGCCATTTTATTAAACAAAAAATCATCAAAAGCAAGTCGGGGCACTGTGAATCCGGGGGCTTTGGTCTCAGGTGTCCGCTTTGGGGAAAATGGTATGTCCAGCGCCTTGCCGTTTGGCGCTACAAATTTTATTCCCCACGACGGTAAGTAGTTGTCCGGTTGTGCAAGTATTTCACCCAGCCATTCGGGGTTAACCCGGTTGATCACAAGAGCGGTTTTCCCGCTACAGGCATCGCCGCAAACCTTATCCCGTGGAAAAATTTCTTTATCAATAACAATGTGTGGAATGCTGTATTTAGACAGGAAGAACGAAGTGCCTGCGCCCGCGGGGCCTGCACCAATAATAATTACCGAAGTCTCCAGTTTCTGAACGTTCGCCATCTGCCGCCTCAAATATAGCAGATGTAATAGATAATGCAGATGAAATTAACCGGCGAATGATAACTACCTGAATAGTGCCTATAGACAGCCTGCATTTGTGCAGCACAGTGGCATTTCGTAGAGAGGTTGCACTGCAACGTCTAAATACAAGCGAAGACATATCGACACTCGCCGCAAAAAGTATTTCATTCGAGCTTGGAGGCCTTAAAACGAAATCAGAGTGCGATCTTGGTACCCTCACCTACCGGCAGGTAGGTTTGCGAGAAACTTTTTACGTCTTGCAAGAACGGCTACGCCCTCCTCATACGCTGCTTATCCATTTTAATGGCATTGGCAAGCAACAATGAGCCGGAGACACCAGGCAAAAATACCGCCAGCATATAGGGCATTTCAAAAGCCATAAGATTCCCGAGGCTCACGGTAGCGCAAACTATCGCCGCAATAAATAATAGTACGCCTAAGAAGGCATAAGTGTAAATGGTGTTTTCTGTATTTGGTTCCATAGCACTCCGTTTTATCTGTTAGAAAATTTGTACTACAAAAATATTATGCCACACTTCTCCGGCACAGCGTTTTTCGGTGAATAGTGTTATAACATAGGTAAAACGCACCTCCGCAGTATTTATTGGCAGGATTGTGTTAATGTTCTATCAACAAACAAAAAACTATTTTTATGAAAACAGTAAAATATCTCCTGTATGCAGCACTGGGTGTGACTGCCATACTCTTGCTCACATCAGACCGGGCAAAAGAAATGAGGGACGACCTTGAAGACAAGGCGGCAGACAAAGCAAAAAAATGGAAGACCAAATGGTCTAAGCTGGCGAAAGACAGCAACGGCGTAGTGGCCGACCTGAAACACGCCTGATGAACACATTATCCTTTGACTATGAAACTAAAAAAGAGCGGAGATGATTCCCGCTCTTTTTTGCTTTTGTTCCTTATGGCCTATTGGCTGATAAACAACTTTTTGTATATTTTATTGCCATCGGCAGTAGTTACTACTGCATAATAAATGCCGGTAGCCAGTGAATGTGGCAGGTTTACTGTAGCACTGGTTAAAGATGCCCTGAAAACGGTTTGCCCATAAAGATCAAGTAACGTAATTACATCCGTATTAGTCGCTCCGGTCACATACAAATGATCGCTCGCCGGGTTAGGCGCTATTGTAATATTACTGATCGCAAGCTGCTGAGCAGAAAGAATAGTGACGCTGATCGTTTTGCAAAAGGTATCTGTACATACATACCCATTCTTGCGGTAAGCAGTAACGGAAAGGCAAACACTATAGCTGCCCGAAGCCGGGTAAATGTGCATGGCGGGGTTCTTCAATGTAGACGTGTCATTGACACCTGATGCCGCATCACCAAAATTCCAATACCACACAAGCGAATCTGTAGTATTTGCAGCAGAAGTATTTGTGAATGTTACATGGCGCGAAGCACCTACACTGTCTGTAAATAGCGCAGTAACACCGCTGCATGGCGGATTACTAAACGCCAGATCGCTAACAAAAACCGATCCTTTTTTCGATTTATTAAAGGCAAACCGCACTTCCCGCACTTTTGCCAGGTTAATGCCCGCAAAATCGCCCAAAGGTATTTTCACGGTGTTAAACATTAGTTTGGGCAGGTCTCCGGCCTGCGTTCCCGGCTGGTAAAATAACACATTGCTATAGCTGGCAACAGCCAGGCCACTGGTATCGCCCAACGAGTCTATAAGCTGCACGGTAAAGTTAAGATTGGAATCCACATGGGTCTGGCTGTAATTAACTGATGTCCGGAATGACAGATCATGATAACTGGTGAGGTCTTCGTAAGCCGCAGGTACATCATTCTGTATCCATGCCAGGCTCGTATCCCATTGCATGCCCATTTGCGACAATCCCCACGCTGCGGCATTACTGTTGTGAGGTACTTTGGCCTGTGAAAACGGTGTGATGCAATTGCCCTCTCCAAAGCTCGTTCCGCCACCGCAAACCTCTGAGGAGAGCAGGCTGTCCTTGGTTACACTGCCACCCAATGTATTGGTTGTTATCGTAGTAAGGCCATTCGTCCGGTTAATGTCCAGCCTGTTCATCCGGGCGGGATGATAAGAAACATGCACCTGTGTGGAATTCAGCGTTGACGATGCCGGAGGAATCGTATCGTCAACATTCAGAATAGGCGCAAACTGGTTCTCATGCCCCAGGTATATCCGGTAGAAGGCAGCAAAATAAGGCAGCAGTCCGGCTTTCTGGGTATTACTGTCCAGTCTGCCCGACGTGGCCGAACTCGTACCACACCATGCAGCGGTTTCTGAATAGTCATAGGTCCAGTCATCTACTCCACCCGGTATAGGCGAGCCCGGTGTCCATACGGTATTGAACAGGTCGTGGTCAGCGCCCATGTACAATATTTCGTGCTTTGGCGATTGGTCCGTGGTGTCATTATACCTTGAATCATCATAAAAATGCACACCATTAAGTTGATTTACATCACCATCGCAATATGGAGCCACATCTATTAACGGAATACCATTCAGCACACTGTCGTAAAAGTCAATAGGCGCAAGCGTCATTACCGCCTTGATGCCATAAGGGCTGCCCAGTGAGCGATTGAGCAGCGCATGAAAAATAGCGCCTTCCCCACCCCGCGAATGCCCCATCGTACCAATGTTCTGCATATCCAGCTTTCCTACAAACAATAAAGAATCACCGGGAAATCCGCCAATAGTATTCCAAGTGTTCCACAGGTCCAGGTGGTGCTGCATCAGGTAACCGCGGGCAGGCATACCGTCCTGGAAGCCCCCGCCAACGCTGCCATCGTAGGCATTTATGGCATTTGCAGAAATGGAAATAACTATGTAACCATGGCTGGCCATATTCCTCGCCAGGTAATCATACCCCTCGAAACTCACTATCGATTTGTTCACACCTGTACATGGCCAGTCCGAACCAGGTCCGCTGGCTTCCATCATAGTAACAGAGTCGTAACAAGTGGAATGCCTTCCGTGAAGTATCTCAATTACCGGGAACGGCCCCGAGCTTATGTCCGCAGGATAATGTACAGAACCTATCATCTCCAGCGAATAAGGAAAAATGGTTGAAGGCGGCGTATATGCTGCATCGCCCAGGTTATACTCAGCTTTGATCACAGTATGCGTTCCTGCTATGCCGGGGTCTGGCGTCTGTGCAAGCGCATTGCAGCAGATGGAGACAAGTAAAAAGAAAGTCAACAATATCCTTTGGCAGAATACATTTCTGATGTTCATGAGAATAATTTTAATGATCTATTTGCTCAATAATGTTTTGCTGAATTTGCCCAACGACCAGACAGGAACGTCGGCTTTGCTCAGCTCTTCAAGGTCGTTGTTGTCTGTAGATGGCTGTCCGTAGGTAAGATAGATAGCCGCGCTATCCTGCAGTGCATTAAAATCTGCCACGGGTATGAAAAAAGTCATGCTGCCCCTGCGATCATGATCGAAAGATTGTTTGTTACGATAAAAATCAGTTTTGCCTATGTGCAGTATATATCGGTTATTTCCAAAAATAAAAGGCTTCGGAGACGTAAGGGTGAAGTCTATAAACTCCCCATCCGCTTTTACGGTCGCAATGCTCTTTACAATTTTCTCCTGGGCAAAAGCTTTTCCGGAGAATGACAATACAAGGGTTATGCCCAAAATCAACACACTGATACGCTTCATGTTTCTATTTTTTCAATGATATAAATGTAATAAAATAAATCTCCAATGAAGAAATTGCCATAAACTAACTGCTGCAACACTATTGCCTCGCTGCCCATTCTTAATTACATAACATTATACAATAAGTGTTCTACCCTTATTAAGAGCCCATTGGGTAACGAGCGTTGTATAGTGCCGTATAATACCAATTGGGCGTCAAAATTCGGCATGATTTTTGTTATAGATTAGTATGGCCAAATTACATACAATAGTTGTCAAAGAGTCGGTTGCTGAACTTACGAAGCGAATTGGCAATA
>CAIRTW010000124.1 GCA_903881585.1 uncultured Bacteroidota bacterium
CCTTTTAAAGCAGCACGATGACTATAGAGGCGTAAAACGAATAAGTATCAAGACCAGACGTAAAAAATCAAGTTGGAGCAAAGATTACCTAATGGCCGTCCTAACTGGGGTTGACAAATTTTAATGCGTTTGCCCTGTTAAACAAACGTGCAAGAACGTTTAAACAGCCAAAATCCTGTATCTTGCGTTTTTAAAATTTCCACACTGGGATCGCCAACAATTGTAAACGTTCGGTTTTTAAGGCATTTGAAATATGCTTTTATTTTAACAATAGCCATGGCTATTGCCCGCCCCGTTGCTGCACAAAATAATATTTCCGAATTGCTGTCCCAACTGAAAAGTGCGGGGACTGATACGTCCAAATTGAGTGTCTATCACGAAATATTTGAACACTACGAATATTCCAATCCTGATTCTGCGCTTCATTACATAGAAGATGGGCTAAAGCTGTTTGCGGTTAGAAATAACAAAGTTGGCATTGCATCAATGACATTGCTGCTGGGTACTGAGGACGGTGACCAGGGAAGGATGGAACTGGCAAGAAAAAGGCTGAATGAGGCCTTGAAGATATTTGAAGATGTGAATGACAAAGGTGGCATAGCAAGCGCTAATAACGCTCTAGGCGTGATAGATGCGAAAACGGGGCATTTCAGCGATGCGACAAGGCATTTTATGACTGCCCTCAAAATATTTGAAGATGCAGGGAATAAAAAAGGCCTGATAGGCACCTACCTGAAGCTGGGCGTGGTGAATGAGCTCAATAATAATCTTGACAAGGCACTTGAATACTATACGAAAACCTCTGCGCTAAGCCCTGATTCCCCAATGACGGTAAATGGTGTAAATCTCCTGAACAATATAGGGATCGTGTATGGTAAAAAAGGTGATTTTAAAAGATCGCTGGAGTATTTTCAGAGAGCACTTGATGCCAGCGATAAGCCTGCGCTTACCGGAGTCCGCATATCAACGCTGATGAACATGGGCATTGTTTACCAGAATCTTGGCGATAATAAAAAATCGCTGGGGTACTTTGACCAGGCACTGCAAATAACCAAGGACAAAGACTTGCCGGAAGAACACACCCGAATCGTTGTTAACCGTTCGGCAGTTGTCATGCTGACCTCACCGGCGATAGCCATAGAAGACTTAAAAGATGCGCTGATCACCGCAAAAAAAATAGGGCAAAGATCGTTGCTTGAAGATATATATGGTAACCTTGTTGAGAATTATAAAATAGTAGGGAAATATAAGGAGGCGCTTTCCATGATGGAGGAAATGAGGAATATGCAGGACAGTACATCCAGCATTGAAAAAGCGAGAGAAATAGCAAACCTCGAATCCGTATATGAACTGGAGCAGTCTAACAACAAGATCAGAGAGCTGAAACTGGACGAGCAACAGAACGCTCTGAAGAAAAATGTCATTGTCGGAATTGCTTTATGCCTGGCTATAGCGCTGTTTCTTACAGTCATTTTTTACAGGCGTTCCAACCAGCTGAACGAACAACTTAAGAAGCGCGAGGCCGAGTTGGAGAACTCGAACAAGGTAAAAGACAAGCTATTTTCGATAATAGGGCACGATCTACGGGGGCCAGTGGGGAATATTCCAAATATGCTGGCCATACTTGATGATGAAGGCACAACGCCGGAAGACCGCAAATACCTTATCGCAACATTGATGGAGCATTCCATTGCCTCTCTGGAAACACTGGACAAGTTGCTTTATTGGGGGAAATCGCAAATAAAGAATATCGGGTCAAAGACGGAAGTGTTTGAGGTGGATGATCATTTGCAGGAGAACCTGAAGCTGGTAAAAAACAGTGCTGAGCAGAAGCAAATCACATTGGTAAATAACGTGCCCCTCAATACCCGCATATTAGCGGATGCCGCACACTTTGACTTTATTATCCGCAACTTATTGTCCAATGCAATAAAGTTCACCAATATTAACGGCGCCATTTCTGTAGGTATAGATACTGCGTTGAAACCGGGCTATACGGTATTCAGTGTAAAAGATAACGGGATAGGAATAAAGAAGAAAAACCTGTCCGAAATTTTCGAGCCTTTCAGCAGCAGCACCCGTGGCACAGCTAATGAGCAGGGCACTAGCATGGGCCTTATGCTAAGTAAGGAGTTCATCATTGAGAACGGTGGCAGCATCTGGGTGGAAAGTGAAGAGGGAAAAGGGGCAACGTTTTATTTCTCTTTCAAGAACGCATAAGCCTCTTATAAAAGATCGACTCTTATTCCTGCAAGCCAGTTGATGCCTGGCATAGGGCGGGAAGCTACCACCTGGTATTGTTCATTCCATATGTTATTGCACTGGCCGGTAAACTGCCACTGCCGGTCATGAACTGGCTGGCTGTACATCAGCTGCACACTTCCGGTTTGATAGGGTAGCAGGTAAGAGGACTCATCTGTTGTGGTGAAGCGATAACCTGTATATGTATGGTTATAATTAAAGGAAAATCGCCGGTAGCTGAAGCCCATGTTCAGCTGGCCATTGTATCTTGGCGTATAAGGAATCTGTTTTCCCACGCTGCCATCATTATAAATATAACTGGAAACGGTGGTAGCCAGCACATAGGCAGTGTTAATGCCGAAGTGGATCTTCCATTTTCCGGTGGCGTAAGTAAGATTATTGGAGGACTCTACGCCCCTGCTATGTACTTCGGCTATGTTGTGCGGCGTCCAGATAGCACCACCCAGCCAGAGTATCCAGTTGTGTATGTCGCGGTTAAAAACGGAGAGGTCATGGTATAGCGTAAAATTACCTGATCCGGCTTTTACTGTATAGCCAGCATCCTCGCTCCATCCTTGCTCGGGCTTCAGGCCGGCGTTGCCACCGGGATTGAAATAAAGCTCATTGAGTGTTGGCGCCCGGTAAGTGCGCTGGGCATTTGCCCGAACTGTGAGCCAGTTAAAAATAATGTAAGATGCATCAGCGCCCGGCAGGAAAACATTCTGGCGGCTAATCGAATCTCCCTGCCCGATTATCTCCTCCTCACGAACATTCAATGCCATGTCCAGGCGGTTATTAAAGTGTTTATAATCATAGGCAGCAGCCAGCGCTATTTTATCCTGCTGCATTGTTTTGTTGCTGTCTGGCAGGTTTAACCATGCTATTTGTACCGGGATAAAAAGCAGTAGTTGCCCATATTGACCGAATTGTTTCCTCCATCCTGCTTCCTGGTAGTACTGATAGGCAATGTCATCGGTATGGAGCTGGACTGCCTCATAGCTATAGGTTTCCTCGTCGCGGATGAAGGATGATTTGGCGTACCATGTGCTGTTTGCAGTTTGTTTGTTCCAGTCAAGCAGAAACCTTAACGAACGGTCTGTTTCTATTTTGTCTGAATAGGTTTCAAACAAAGCAGGGGGCACGTCCCGGTTATTCTGTTGATACCATGCAGAGAGCGAGATAATGTTTTTATCGGCTATTTTATAGGCAGCGCGGAGTATGCCCGATGTGCCATGCATCGTATCATGCTGCATCAGTATGCGGGGCCCCTGCAATGTTGTATATCTGAAATTATCGGCGCCAAACTGCCCGAAGCCATCCATGGAAAAATACCATTTGCTGCCGGATGTGCTGGCCTTGAAACCACCCATGTACTGGCTGAAGCTGCCGCCGCCCAGGCTAAGCGAGAGGTGCGTATTATCACTATCGCGGCTGCGAAAAACCGGTGCATCATCCTCAAGCAATAAAGCGCCGCCAACATTGCCACTGCCCAGCAATGCAGACGAACCGCCATACACAATGTTCACCTTGCTCATGAGCATTACCGGCAGTGACGCCACATCGGCAATACCAAGCGCGGCATTTTGAATAGGGATGCCATTCCACATCACCTGCGACTGTGCCGCAGATGAGCCCCGGAAATTCAGCGTAGCCAGTCCATTAAGCCCGTAAGATTTTACAAAGACCGGCTCCTGCTGCGATAGCAGGTTGGCTAAATTCTGAAGTTGATATTGCTGTAGTGTTGCAGAATCAATAGTGACTACTTTCTGGCCAGGGGAAAATTCGTTGACTCTTATATCATTTGAGGCTCTGTGCCTGCCATGTACTTTTACTTCTTTCAGTGTGTCACTGCTTTGCGCTAACGTATCATTGACAATACAAAATTGTAATGCAATTAGCAATATCCATAAAGCGAAGTAGAATCTGAACATTGTATTGAAAGTGGAAAACAAATCGTTACTACATATGATCTTCCAGTGGCGCATTAAAATCATCAGATATTCTGATCTTGCCTTCCAGTAGTCCAGGTTTTACTCCGCTTGGTTTAGGTGATTCGCTTTCTGCAGGACGAAAAGTAACTAAAACTCTTGTTTTGGTATTTACAGGTGGTTGTTCTTTCAAAACGATTTCCCCATTCTCATAATACCCTTCTATTGCAAAAAGCATAGCCTAAGATTTTATTTATACGAAAGTAGAAATTTCTGCTCTAATAAATTGTTGCGATTGAAATAGAGTGTTTTTCAAATTTTCGCGAATTGGGTAGCTCCTAACGGAGCAGTACTTATTATGACTTAGCTACTCATCAAAATAAAAATGCCCGGGCCCCAAGCCAACATTAAAACTCTTCACCAGTGATGCATCCGGACGATAAATATACACACTGCCTTTCTGGATAAAGCCCTTAGGGTCGCCAACATAAATATTGCCGCTTAAAGGGTCGATACCTAATGCCCAGAAATACTGGTATTGTTTAGCGGCAACGAAAGGCTCTGCCGGCAATGTGGCATCATGTATGCCCATCCGGTATATGCCGTTGTCAGTTGTGCCGCTGTTCTGGTTGGCTTCAATAAAATAGAGCGTGTCTTTGGTGTTGTTGAATACGGGCCTTACCGTATTCGCATTGGCGGGAAATGTGTAAGACATAAGTATTTCCCCCGTAGACGGATCGAGCCGCGTCCATGTTGCGGTCTTACCGGTATATTGATCTCCCGCCAGCACCCACAGCATTTGCTCTTTATCTACCAATGCTTCCTGAGGGGCGTAGCCTGATATTTTTATGGCCTGCACCAGCTTGTCTGTGGTAATGTCTATTTTATAAACGGAGTTGCCTGCTGTATCCCACGTACAGATGAAGGCGTTGTTATTATAGAGGCACATACCTTCGGGGTTCTGGTATGGCAGGGTGATGGTGTCTGTTACCTGTAATGTCTGCGTGTTGACGATGTACACCTTGTTATCATAAAGGGAAGAGACATAAGCCTTGGTTGTACTCACAGGCAAAATATACCTTGGCTTGGGAATGCTGATCACTCCGGCGAGTTTCCAATTTGCGGCGTTTACCACCGTTATCTTATCAGAATTATTGACGCAAAGAAACAGCTTGTCTCCTATGTGCTGCATACTCTGGAATACATCGCCTAGTGGCTGGCCATTTGCCAATGCATACAGGTCGCCATAAACACTGTCAGTGGTCGGCGAGAAAGCATACAGGGTAGCATCTCCGTTTCCAAAGTTTCCTTCGCAAACGACATACACATTTCCGGTAGCTCCGGGCACACTATTATTCACCGCACTGGGTTTATCTTTTTTGCAGGATGCTGCAAAGCAGCACAGGGCAATGATCAGCGTTTTGTAATTTTTTCCACCCATTTGTTTCCCTTTGTGTCGCTTAATAAAAGGTAGTACATTCCGGCAGGGTACTGCGATACAGGCAGTGTGTTGGTGTTTTGCGGCAGCTCATATTGCGCGAGGATACTGCCGGTTATCGTTGTCAGTGTTGCATGTAGATCAGCTGGTATAGTTCCTTTCACAGAAACAAAAATCTTATCGGTGGCAGGGTTGGGAAACACAGAGACAGTGACATCGTCCTGCAACGTCCTGACGGCGGTTATTCCCACTTCGTTCAGTAACCCGACGGCATCGAGGTCGAAGCCGCAGGATGGGAACGCAGTGGGGTAGGGGTCATTGATGATCCTGCCCAGGTTGTCGCGGGATGAATGGCCACTGATGGAGCCTACAACATCTACAATGCGCACATGGGTCACATTATTTACATCAAGCCCGGCAGTACCTGACAACTCCTCGAGGTCGAATGGTGTACCATACATTGACACATATTTTCCGGCGAGATTATTGAGGTTGCTTGCGTTTATATAGTCCGGATTGCCGATCTGTACATTATCAGAAGTTAAGGATGCCGCAGGAAACCGGAAGTAGTTCACTCCATCAGAACTTACCTCTACGAAAGCAAGCTCAAGGAAAGCCAACGAGTCGTTTGAAGCGTCAACAAATCCATTTTCAAACACTGCGAAATCGGGGCCATCGCCATTATAAATAGGGTGTGCAAAAGTGAGCACTGCAACACCACTATCTCCCAGGCTCACTATCCCATGATCTGCGGGGCCAATGGCCATGCTGCTATCGCCATCTGATGCGTAGCCCAGCGATGGGTCAGCAATATCCATAAAGCCGCGGTATATGGTACACTGAGTAGCCCAGCCTACGAGCAGACTGCTGGACGCACTTAGAGCTGTGCTGCCGGGCAGGCCCGCTTGCGGCGCATACTGAGCATATGCGCTGTACGCGAAAAAAGAAAAAAGAAAAAAGAAAAAGGCCTTCATGTGCTGATTTGTTTTTAAAGTGTGCCACATCTTTGAGGTGTGGCACACTTTGATGCGCTATTGTTTCACAAACTTCGTTGTTGCCGTTTTCCCACCGCCGGATAGTTGCAGCACATACATACCAGCAGGCAAAGTTGAGGTATTAATCTCAATATGCTTCATTGTCGTTTCTATCGAGCTTACTACATTACCGGCCATGTCCACTACCGCTACCTGCTGAACCGTATTATCGGTTACGTCCACGTACAGAACATTTTTGGCGGGGTTTGGGTAGACTTTTGCAATGTAAGAAGACGGTATGTTTTGTAAGCCCAGGCTGCCGGCATTGGTTGTGAAGTTGTCAATGCAGAGGTAAGATGGTGTGTTCATACCCAGCCCCCCTGCGGTATCACTTGAGTTAAGTTGAAAGACAACACTGTCCACATTGCCAAGCGGTAACAAATTCACCCACTCCCATGTCTTTATCAGATAATCGCTGTCGTTATCTGCAAAACGAAAATCAGCCAGGTAGAAATTTACACTGTCGGCACTGCGAGTACCACCGGAATACCCGTAAACAGTCAGTAAAAGCCAATCCGGGTCGTTCCCGGTAGGGCCGCCAAATTTTTTCGCTGAATATGGGCCGCCATTCAACATGCTATTGTATGTCAAGGTAGTGTTGGTAACATAAAAACCGGCGACAGGCTTATTTATTGCGGCGCCGATCATTTTTACATACATGTTATCTGCATAAGTTATCGGATTGCCGCAATAAGCAACCGCGTATTCGGCAGACCCTCCGTAGCCTATACCCGTCTTTGCAGAATACTGGTTAGCATAGCCCGAAGTAACACTGTCTGTCTTATTGGAATAGGCGAAGTAATTCCATGTACCACCAAAAGCAGTATCGTATATACAGGGGAAATGGGCATGCCCATCGTCAAAGCCTACGTCCATGCCGGGCATGGCGTAATTCACATAATACGTGTCTGCTGTTGGTAACGTGAGGTCATCAAAAGTCGCCACTGTCTGGGCATGAGCTGCTGTACCGAGTACAAGAGCTGAAAACAATAATGTAATAGTGCGCATATATAAATTGGTTTTTGAAAACAATTTTAATAATGCAGCAATTGGGTAAAATCAGATACAGAAAAAAACGGGGACACCCCTGCCTTTATCTCATCTGCGCTTTTCATCCCGAAAGCAGCGATAAGCTTTCCTTCCGCGCTAGCGAAAGGAAAATGTTACAGAGGCAGGTCTTCTGACTTACTCTACTTTTTTGCGGCCTTCCCATCCCTTATCAGGACAGTGGCTATTGAGGAAGCAAAAAAGCTTATAGCGGAGCTAACAGCATCGGGTAATGTCCAGGATTCACACCTGGTTCCCTTTTCATCCTCCCGTCATGGACGGGAGAAACCTTTGTAAGCGCAAAAGTATAAAGTAAAATCTGAAATGAGCAAAAAAATGTTTTCGGGACAAAAATATCAGTCAGTAGTTCTCATTTTTTCAAGCAGTTCGCTGAGCAGCGCTGCGTCCTTTTCATCAAGGCCAATGATCCTCTTTTGCAATGCATCCACAAGTGCATTTGAGTCTTCCACCTGCATCTGGCCTTTTTCAGTGAGCGATATAAGTGTTTCCCGTTTGTCTTCCTTCGATGGCGTACGCTTTACCAGTTTTTTCACCAGCAGACGGTCTATTATTCTTGGTACGTTAGAGCTCTTTTCGATCATTCTCGAGCCAATATCTTTTACACACATTTGCTCCGGCTGCTTGCCCTTTAAAATACGCAGTACGTTGAACTGCTCTATGGTCAGCCCATTCTCCTTCAGCACCGTATTCAGGTGTGTTTTCATCCAATAGCTGGTGTACATAAGATTGATCGCCGCCTTATGTGAAGCATCGGTAAACCGGCTTGATTTTATGGCTTCTTCCAGTTTCATGATGCAAAGATATGCTCGTACACTTGCTGATTAGTTAATTTTTATTTTATGGTACCTTAGGCATGTTTTGCAACTTTCATGCCAGAATATTACTGCACATAGATCTCATCACAAGCTATCATTGGCTTCTTGTTATCGCGATAACGCCATTCGGGCAGGCTGGTGAGGTTATTTGCCGTGACGCGTATGTATCTTATTTCACCCTTGGTATGGCTCGTGTTTGGGACATTGAATTCCTTTATGGAAAGGTTGTAATGTTCCTCGGGCGCAAGGTTAGTAATATCTGTAATTGAACGGTAATTCATGCCATCAGCAGATACCTCTACTGTTATCTTTTCCGGCAGAAATATCCAGTGTCTCGGATCATCGAGGAAGTGCATTTTTACGTTATTCAGGTTTAGCACCCTGCCCAGGTCTATTGTCGCCACCATAGGCACTCCGTAAAAGCAAAGCCAGTTGTAGCTGAAGTCGTTGTAGCCTGGTGTACCGTCCACTAACGTTTTGTTGCCCTTTGCGGGATAATCCGGGGAGAAGGGGTATTGAAGTGTCACCGTGGCATCTATTGCTTTTGTTGTTGTTACTCCGGCCTTAAGGATGCTGTCCCATTCGGCCTGGTATTGGTCTGGGGTAAGTCCGCCTTCAGATAATTCAGTAACACCCGCTTTCTTACAGTTCGATACGAAGCGGGTTATTTTATCGACCAGTTTTGGCTTTACCGCCCACTCACCCGACCGCTCTTTTACAAAGACGCCGAATTTTTCTATGCCGTAAAAACGGGCTTGTTGCAGCACGGTATATTCCAGCGGCAGCCTTGCTCTTACCACGCGTTCCAGCATTGCTGCGTTGTTTTCTACGGCAGCTTCTGCATTGTCGAGTATAACGCTGTACTGATCCAGGAAATCGGGCGTGAGATAGGAGTTCCACTCATTTACCGGGTTGCCGTAAATGTCCAGTTTGCGGTGCGAAGCGAGCATTTTTTCCTCCAGCAGGTCTTTGTATTGCTGCATGTAAATAGCAGCGGGGCCATAGTAGGCGGCTAAGAAATCCCTGGTAAGTTGGTTCACATCGGCTTTGTCGTTCGCCAATAGCTTCGCAGTAAGATAGCTTCGTAACTCCGCCCATTCGCTGTAGGTGTCACCGCTGCCCTGCTCGAATATACCCTTCACACCATTTTCTTTGAAGAACTGCATATTCGGTTGCAGCGTACGGAAGTTGGGGAAAGGGGCCAGGTAATTAGTGAACTCGGTGATATAGTCCCAAACGAACAAGTTAGGAGTGAGTGCGCCCCATGCCTTCACGTCGTTTCTGAATGCACCCGCAGACCCTTCTGTAGCGAGCGGTTTATCCCGGTAGGCGTCTATATCGCTGAGGAAAATATAAACGTTAGATGCAGGCTTCAAATTCTTCGGAGCGCGGTGGGTAAACCCATAGGCGAGGGTAGTGATGGTCTTATCAGGAAACGCTCCTGCTACGCGGTTTACAAACTGTATCAATGAGCCGGATGGGCTGCCCTGTGCATCATTTGCCGCTTTACATTTATCACATTCGCAATAGCCAATATCGTCGTTGGGGCTTACCGACCAATAAACAGCATCGGGATTGGATGCCATTCTTGCTTTCAAGCCATCAACAACTAACTTATACACATCCTCGTTCGACAGGCAAAGTTGCGTTGGTTGCCGGGTACCTTTTACTAAGGCGTAATATTCTGGATGAGGTTTAAAGTAAGTTTTGGCAGGCACTAATTTGTCGTAAGAGTGGCCCCAGAGGCCCCAGAGGTCTTCAAACTGCTGTAGCTGGTTCCATTCTATATATTCAGCATCGTGGCAGGCCGGGTAATAGACTTCCCGGTAAATAAATTGCGGCTTGCTTTCTTCGCGTATGTGTCCGGGGATCACTACTTTTTTTGACAGAGAGATTACCGCTGAGTCATTGCTTATCTTTTTGCAATGGAGGTATTTTTCAATAAAACCATATACCCCATAGATAAGCCCTTTTCCACTGCCTCCATAGAAAACCAGGTCTTTGCCATCAGTGAGCATAAGGCTGCCTTCGGCAGGTATCTTCTCAGGGTTTATTTTTTTCTCCTTAACGGTATGCCCTATATATATTCCGGGTGTGCTGAGCGATGAATGGTCGTCCTGTACGGTGAGTTGTACGCCAGATACCCGTCGCAGATAATCCTGCAGCGCCGAAGCGGCATGTTTTTCCAGCCTGGTCGCATTTGCGGGAATTACGATCTTGTATTCAGAATTGTTATTGTCGGCTAAAACCAGCTCCTGTGCACTGCCTGCACAGGCACTAAGTGTGATAAGCGCCATAAAGCACCCGTAAAGCCATCCCTTGCTCATCTGCCCTGTTTTAGAATCTCCTCAGCAGGCCCACAGTAATATCATACTGGTTCAGGAAATAGTTCTTATCAGACTGCAGGTTGGACCACGCGGCGTTGATCATAATAGTAGTGCGATAAAATAATTGCCTTTGATAGCCGGCTCCAACTGTTACTGTATTGTATGCATTCAGGCGCGTTGCACTAAAGTCCCGCACTATATCGTCAGGTGCATTTCCATAGCCCATTACGACACTAAAGAATTCCGTTCTGTTTTCTCTCAGGTAATATCTGGAATTAAAGCTTACAGAAAGATAGTTGGCATTAGGAATACCTGTATAATTCACGAAGATTGGCGAAGCACGGAGGCTCAGATAAAAATCATTCACTTCTTTCGATAGGCCTATTACCGGAGATATAAAAGTCGCGCTGTTGAATATAGAGATGTACATATACCTTAATCCCAGTTCTCCTGTATAGCCATGCTTAAAGCTATGGAATAGTGAGTAACCCAGGCGCAGATCTGGAAATTCATAAGGATCCGGTGAGTAGCCGATTATACCATAGGAGTACCAGTTCTTCTTGTGATTTACGTTGCCTTCAACTTCAAATTCGTAACCGGTGCCGTTGAACCTGCCTGCGTAATTGACACGGCCTGTGAGCGATCCGCCGTCCCATTTGCGCGTGTACTGTGCTGTAGCAATGCTCGTTACGTTATGTTTCCCCGTAGAGTCTGTTAACAGGGAATGCAGGTAGAACAAGCCTATCTCATTTTTAAGCGTATGGCTGTAGAGATACTGTGCGTAGTCGGATATTTTCGGGTCAAACGGATTCATTTTGAGCAGCGTGTCTTCAGAGAGCCATGCGTCATACCATTTCTTTTCACTTTCCAGTATCAACGCTCTTTTTGTGAGGAAATAAGGGTTCCCGGGATAAAAGAAACGGCCATGGTCTATCAGCGTCAGTGCGCTGTCGTATTGACCTGTCTGGTTGAGCAGATTTATTGTATAGTACAATGGAATGGTATCAGCAGGCGCCTCTGCCAAAGCTCTTCTGAACTCTATAAGTGCGCTGTCCGTATTGCTGTTTTCGAGGTATTGTTTTCCCGAGCCAACGAGCTGGTCCACATACGCAGTTTTAAAGCGGACGTTGTAGGGATAATTCGCATATAGTTGCCCGGAGATGGCATAGGCGGCCTGGTAGTTTTTCGCCTCTGCGTTTACCACCGATTTCTTGAACAGGAAGTCTGTTGACTCTGGATAATAACGCAGGGCCTGGTCCACAAACTGGAGTGCCGCTGGATATTGCTTCAGCGCCATCTGTATGTTGATCATGTAGTTGAGGGCATCAACATTATCGGGCTGGGCATCCAGCACTTCTTTCAGTATTTTCAGCGTATTGTAGTAGTCATCGTATTGCATGGATTGCCTGCCGGCGGCAAGCGATTGTTCTACGAGGCTCACCAGGTACTGACGGTTGTCGTGGTGCTTTTGCAGCAGCCTGCCGGAGATTGCTGCTGCGTCTTCATAACGCTGGCTGGTTTCCAGTATGCCGGCTTTTTTGAACAACATCTGCTCATCGTCGGGGTTATGTTCCAGTGCCTGATCTATAACCTGCAACGCATCATCATAGCGTTTTTCTGCGAGGTAGCTGTTGATCAGGTAATTGAGTGCAGTCACGTTGTTATGATCGTAATATAGCACCACTTTCAGCGCTTTGGCGGCACTGTCGTATGCCTGGTCGTTCATGAACTGTTTTGCGCTCTGCAGCTTCAGCTCAATAAACTCATCCTTCACGGCCTGCGAACGATTTTCTTTGTAGAGTTTTTCTGCAATTATCGCTGCCTGTCCGTAATTTTTCTCTTGCTCCAGTATGCCCAGTTTCTTTTTCAGCAACTCACGATCGTTCGGTGAGTTTTTCAAGCCAAAATTCACCCATCTCAGCGCTTCAGTAAGCAATCCCCGGCTAAATGCAATGTTGATGCAGTAATTCAGCGCCTCCGTATTCCCGGGGTCTTTGTCAAGTACTGCCTGGAACTGTGTATAAGGGTCTGTATTCAGGAAAAACCTTCCGGCTTCCATACGTATGTATATGTTCAGCTTACGCAATTCCGGATTGCCCTTGTATAACTTTGACAATTTCTCCACCACCTCGATCGCTTCAAGATAACGGGACATAGCATCAAGTATCGCCACCTTTTTCATGAGGAACTCATAGGAGTTTGGCGTAGCTGTGAGGGCCCTGTTTACATACTCCAGGGAACTTTCATAATTGCCCGACCGCACATCAAGTGCATAGATCGCCTGCAGCGCTTCCTTGTTCATCGGGTCTTGTTCCAGGACTGACTCATATGCACGCTTGGCAATTTCAATGTAGCCCCGATGCGAATACTGGCGGGCGAGGTCAAGTTTGAAATCAAGGAATACGCTCCGGATAAATGCATCAGTAGAGAAATGTTCATACAGGTAGTCGGCCATTTTATTGGCTTCCATCCAGTCGCCTTCTTTGCGGTAAATGTCCAGTTTCTTCAAAAGGATATCGCGGTCATTAGGGAAGTATTTAAGCCCCTGGTCTGCGTACTCCAGTGCCTGCAGATAGTTACATGCAATAGCTTCCAGGTTAATAAGATAGATATAGGCATCGCGGTACTTTGGGTTTTTTTCAATAACGTAATTTAACTCATAGCGGGCGCTGTCTGTTTTACCGGCAAGTGAGAATGCGCGGCCTAATAGCAAATGAATGTCCAGGTTGTGTGGAGAAATGTCTTTTGCCTTGTTGCACAGATTTATGGCTTTCTGGTAATGCTTCAGGTCTATCTCTCTTTTTGCATCTTTGTACAAATTGTCGGATGACTCTATCATTTTGAGCCACTGGGCATTTGCTCCCAGGCTCAGTAAAACAAGTATTGCCAGAATTACCAACCTTTGGGTTGATTTCATTTTTTATTATTTTAAAAGGTTAATTTAGCCCGCTTTAACAGCATTTTTCCTTCTTTGGCCCCCAAACCCTTGCCGCTGCATATTTCCCCATACATGTTTACGCCCTGTGATAAAATTAAAATAGCCCTTCAGTGCAAAGAACATGATCAGCGGGTGGTAAACAAACGGCTCAATAAATGCCATCAAACAAAGTCCTATCGTTTCGCCCCAGGTTTTGTAATACTTAAAAGTGATCTGGTCCCAGAGCAAAGCCAAGGTGGTGATCATCACCGAATAGGTATAAACGAATACCACCAGAATGATCGCAAACGGCCAGTTGATCTGTTTTGTTAATATCAGGTAAATATAAAAAAGAATACCCGTAAATTCAATTAGCGGCGCCCAAAGCTCAAACAGGAAGTTGTAAGGGAATACTATGAGCCCTAGCCGTCCGTAACGGGGGTTGAAGATCACCTTACGGTGAATGCTCATGATCTGGGCCATACCG
Organism: uncultured Bacteroidota bacterium; assembly: GCA_903881585.1. GTDB lineage: Bacteria > Bacteroidota > Bacteroidia > Chitinophagales > Chitinophagaceae > Nemorincola. The sequence goes on from CAIRTW010000124.1 coordinate 14,256, forward strand.
CGTCCCCATCGGCTCCGCTGGCGGCCAAATACCTTAAGAGTGGTTGGCCCTTCGGTCCAGCAAAGAGTGATCGGGACATATTTTACGGAATATTTACGCTTATTATCCTTCATCAGGCAACACATGCGCGTAATTAGGTCCATATCTTCACCAAATGATTTGGAGTCGTAACCGCCGGCTTTAACCGCGATCTCTTTGTCAAACATGCCAAGCCCGCCAGACACGTTAGGTACGGCATTGATCAGGTCCCAGCCCATTTTACCAAGTACGAATGCCCTGATATACTCCATTTCCTGGAAACGGGGCAGAAATTTTACGGGAGGGCGTACACGTATCATCAATCCTTCATCCACATCGCAGGAGTTCACCATGCGCAGTGTTGCACCGGTAGCTATTACTTTTCTGAAATCTTCTTTTACATGCACATACCCACACTCGCTGCAAGGTGTGCCTACTTCCTTTATCTTAGTACTTTCCTCATCCATAAACGGCTTGATGAGCTTGATAAGGGTATCTTTTTCAAGGATACAATCCACGTCTGTACAAAGGAAGTATTCGTAAGAAGATATGTTTATTCCGGCATTAGATGCATCGGCTTTACTCTTACCGTTTATTTTGTCTACAACTATGAGCTTATCATAGGCCCGGTTAGTAGATTTGAATATTCTTTTGATCGGTTCGCTGTTCAGTTTTTCAACGAAAGCATACTCCACGTGAACAAGATCAAATTCCCGGATGAGTTTTTCCAGCGTATCATCGGTACTGCCATCATTAATGATGATCACCTCAAACTTCGGATAGTTGAAAGTAAGCAGCGACCGCACATTGGATATGATGGTTATGCCCTCGTTGAATGCGGGTGCAATTACAGATATTCCGGGTGCAAGCGGAGATTCAACAATGATGTTATAGTCAACGGAGGCATTCTTCTTCATGTACCGCCTGATGGATATCAGCGACATGATTGCAAGCGAGGCATACGCCATAAGCAGCGTAGTGCCGTAAACGAACACGCCCGATTGGTAGTAACTACCAAGATTCGCCCAAAACACGCCTTTGTTAAAAAACTCTAAAATCGACCTCATTACAATCTGAATAAATAGTTATGTTGCAGCAGTTGTACTTGCTGCCGAACTTGGTTTGAAACCCCGCCGCTGCATATTTCCCCAGGTATGTTTCCTGTTAAAAATCTGGAAAAAATATCCCCTAAGTGCAAAGATCACGATCAACGGATGGTACACTATCATTTCAATAAACACCATCGAAGCTATCCTCACTACGTCCGTCCATGTTTTGTAATACTGAAATGTAAGCTGGTCCCACAGCACGGCGATCGTGGATATCATAAAGGCAAAAGAATAAACAAATATCAGCAGGATGATTGCGTAGGGCCAGTTGACCAGGCCGAATACCGCCAGTAAAATGTAATAAATGACCCCTATGGATTCAACGAACGGCGCCATCAGCTCAAACAGGAAGTTGTAGGGGAACATGATCATACCGACACGCCCATAACGAGGGTTGAGCAACATTTTTCTGTGGGTGATCATGAGCTGGAACAGCCCGCGGCCCCATCTTGTACGCTGTCTCATGAATACTTTCAATGAAGTTGGCCCTTCCGTCCAGCAAAGGGTTACCGGTATATATCGGACAGCAGCCTTTATCTTATTGTCATGCACATAACGGTTCATACGCATCAACAGCTCCATATCCTCACCGAAAGATGTTGGGTCATATCCTCCGGCCTTAATAGCTATTTCTTTATCAAACATTCCCAGTCCGCCTGATACGTTGGGCACACAGTTTATGTAGCTCCAGCCCATCTTTCCAAGCACAAATGAACGGATGTACTCCAATTCCTGGAAACGGGCAAGGAAAGGGCGCGGGGCTTTTACTTTAATGATCACACCTTTATCGATCTCACAGGAATTGGCCATTCTCAGGGTAGCGCCGGTGGCGATTACCCTGTGATTTTCCTCTTCCATTATGGGCCTGATCAACTTCTGCAGCGTCTGCTCGTGGAGTATGCAATCCACGTCCGTACACAAAAAGTATGGAAATGAAGCAATGTTAATACCTGCATTGGTAGCATCTGCTTTACTCTTGCCATTTTCCTTATCCACGATAACCAGTTTCGCATAAGCGTCATCGGTGGATTTGTAGATACCCCTTATTGGCTTTGACGCAATTTTAATATCGTATGCAAAATCAATTTTTACAAGCGAAAATTCTTTGATCACTTTTTCCAGCGTATCATCGGTACTACCGTCATTGATAATGATCACCTCATACTTTGGATAATCGAACGTGAGGAGCGACCGAACATTGCTTATGATGGTAAGCCCTTCATTAAAGGCGGGGGCAATAACCGATACGCCCGGCGCAAGCTCAGAGCCTACAATTACTTTATAGTCGGTATAGCTTTCTTTTCTTAAGAACCGGCGGACGTTATAAAAAGATAACAGCGCAAGGCACGCATATATAACAAGCAAAATAACACCGTACACAAATACGGTCTTTTCAAAAATCAGCTGTAAGTTTTCTAATAAAGTTGTAAACATTAATACTTAATTAGTGGATTCAGGCAATGCTTAATGATCAATTGGTTTTCCTCATGCGTCATCTCCATCAGCTCTTCAACCATCAACCTCGAATTCTGTGTATTGTGTTTGATGATGGAACGGGCGGCATTCATGCGGATGTCAAAGTTGGAAGAATAGAGAAATTCCGACTTGAGAAACTCAAGGTGCTTGCCGGAAGCTATGCGCCCCAGCGCTTTCAATATCTCTATCTGGCAGTTAAGCGGCTGGTTATTGTATATTTTAACAAGTTTGTCTTCCGCCACTTCTGCGGATAGCTTCCCAAGGCAATTAATAGCATCTGCCCTGAAATAATGGTCTTTATTTGCCAGTAATTCCATTACCGCAGGTATGGCGCTTTGCTGGTCGTAATGTGCAATAAGTTTCAGGCAGAAGGAAACGATGCTTTTGTTGGTGGAATAGCTGACCCAGCGCGAGAAATTCGGGATCGCAATGTCCTTTGTTGTTGTTATGATCTTGAACATTTCCAGCTGGTCCCATGGCAACAGGGGTTCTGTAGCGATATCAAAAAATTTGAATGGTTCGTTTTTACTCAGCTGAATGTAGGCGTTCCTGGCAGCTGCGCGCAAGGCGGGGTTGCCGCTATTGGTGAGCGGAAGTATGGTCACATCCGATATGGGGATGTCCATCTGTGTCAGCTCAACAACCGCCTTTATTTTTCGCTCCCATCTAAGGGTTTTCATTTTAGTGAATGAGTCTTTGTCGAGGCCCATATCAATATAAAGTTTGCGTAGCAGTTCACCGACTTCGCCCCTGAAATTCTTCCGGTACTGTATCAGCGTATCGATCAGCATTTGGCGCACGAATGGCTTGCGGTATATCTTGTCGCTGAGTGCAGCCTGATCAAATTCTATACTTTCCAGCGGGATGTCGTACCCAAGGTTTGGGTTCAGCAGCACCTGCTCGGTGATCATATCTTCAATCTTAGGGCTGATAAAGGCCAGCCTTTTCTCATAGACATAGGCGCGGTAGCGTTTATACAGAATGGCGCTATATGCAATCAAGGTTGACAGGATTGCAAGGAATATAAAAGCCAGTGCTATTTCTATGAAAAGGGGTAGCAGGCTATATTGCTCATAGGCCTGATATAAGAGGTCTGCCAGATCTTTCCACATGGATGTTGACTATTTTTTTTTCGTAACTAGCTGTGATGTACTGTTCTTGTTCGATAGGAGTTTCCTGATGCGTATCAGCAGTTCACCTGCCATAATAGGTTTCTTCAGGTAGTCATCGGCGCCCAGCCTGAAGGCTTCGGTTATCGTGTCCTCATTTCCTACGGAGGAGATCACGATAATGCCTACATTCCTTTTTGTCTCATCGCTTCTCAGCCGGCTTACGACTTCAAGGCCATTGGCGTATGGCATCATCAGGTCGGTTACTACAACGTCATATTCGGCATTTTCCAGCTTTTCAAAAGCTTCTTTACCGTCTTTTGCTGTAATAACAACGTAGCCATCCTTACCAAGGATGTTCCTGATGGCTTTGAGCATTATATCATCATCTTCAATTACAAGTATGTTGGACATGGTGCTTAGGACTATAAAACGTAGCCGGTTTCCGGCCAATTAACAAATGAGTTTTTTAAATAAGGTTACAAATATCTGCTTTTTTCTTCCAAATATAGTGCATTTGCTATACATTAACTAATCAATATGCTAAGTCTAGTAATAATTGTGCCATAGAAAATATGTAAAATATTATAAATTAAGTGGTTAAACAAATTTACACAGTAATTTTTGTTGGAAATTCAAAATGAAACGTAGTTCCCTTTCCTTCCTCTGTATCAAACCATATATTTCCCTGGTGGGCACGCGCTATCTGAAGGGATATAGAGAGCCCAAGCCCGAAAGGCACTTCACCGGATGTTCCGGGTATTTTCGCCTGGGTAAACATATCAAATACGAACGGCCTGTTTTTTTCGGGGATGCCAACTCCTGTGTCTTTTACAGCAATATGTACATTATCATCGGTCAATTCCAGGCTGACTAGTATTTCTGAATTTTCATAACTGAATTTTATGGCATTTGCTATCAGGTTATTGATGACGCGCCATATTTTCTCTTTATTTACAAACGCCAATATATCTCCTGGTCCTATCGATGTCTTTATCTGCTGGTGCTTGGCATGTGCCCTGAAGTTCAGGAGTTCGGCGCAGTTGGCCACCAGTTTCTTCATGTCCACCCATTCTTTACCCATATTGCCCTCGTCTATATCCATAGCTGCTTCCAGTATATTCTTGCTAAGATTAAGTGAGTTTTTACAAGCCTCTTTTATTAAGTTCAATATTTCCTTGCTCTCTTCTGAATAGTTGGCGGAGTCCTGCTCCAAAATGTCTGCCAGGGCTATGATCGAGGCGATCGGGTTCATTACATCATGCGCCACAGAACGCAGTATACGCGTCTTATCTTTTTCTTTTTGGTTCAGTTGTGCTATTGCTTTTTCCAGCTTATCTTTTTGTTCGTTTACCTGGTTGTTCAGCCGCTTCAGCATCACCACATTTTCACGAGACCTGATGACGTTTCTAAGAGTCAGGATGATGATGATCAGCGCCATAACGGCCACAAGTGTCAGCACCCAGACATATACCCGCTCCTGTACTGCATTTTTATTCAACAGGTCTATTTTGTAATCACGCTCAATATTGTTTATCCGACCGTCAATATCAGATGCCATCAGATTCTTGTTTTTCGCGATCGCAGAATCATTAAGTGCGGTGTAGGCGAGGTAGTATTTGTAAGCTTTTGCAGAGTCCCCTTCGCGGTCATTATACTGCCACATCAGCTTGTTCCAGGACAGCGCCGTGTTTTTATTAGGAATTGTATCCAGTTCGGCCCTGATAAACTGCAGCACTTCTTTCATTTCACCAATATGCCCGGTCTTGAAATACAGGGTGGCCAGCTTTACCTGTGTAAGCAGCGCGTCTTCGTTTTCGTACCCTTTTTGGAGGTTCACTTCGATGCTCTGCTTGAGCAGTGCTTTTGCTGTGTCAAATTTTTTCTGGGCGATAAAAACATCAGCGATATTACCTGTTACCACGGCGCGTGCACTAAGAAAAACACTAGCAGGTTTATCAAACCGCATAAAGTTCGAGTCAAGGTATTTTATCGCCCTATCGTAGTAAGAAAGCGCGCGCTCGTAGCGCTGGCTTTTATAGTAGCAAAGCCCAATGTTATCAAGCAGTTCCTGCCGCTGATAGAAAAAAGGGAATGCGTCCTTGCACTGCGAAGCCTCATCGTAGGATTCAATAAAATAGTTGGCACTGTTCAGGTAATTCTGCTGGCGGTACAGCGCCATTCCCAGGCTGTAACTATACTTGCTCATGGAGCAGCTGTCCCCGTTTTCATTTGCGAGGGTCTTTGCACGGTAGTAGTAGTCATAGGACTCGTTATACAACCCTTTGGCAAATAACGCATCGGCCTTCATGTTGTATACCTGTACATACTTACCCTGCAAGGCTTTGCGATATTTGCTGCCGTCCAGTGCGCGTATCATGCTGTCATTATATAATATGCATTTATCGTAATCGTTAAGATCTTTCTTGTAAATATCCCAGCAATAATAGTAGTAATTCAGATCATCGATCAATGTCAGGTTCCTGCCTTGTTTGTGGGCGGATATGACGAATGCCAGTACATCAGACTTATTTCCAGAATCGTACTGTTGCTCTGCTTTTTTAATTACGGCGTCAAAATCAGGGGTGCTCACGGGCGGTTTGTCGCTCCTGGAATAGCAGGACCAGAGGAAAAACGACGACATAAAAAAAATAAAAGCATTTACCCGCAAAGTGAAAGAGTTGATATTAGCTATCTGGCCGTGAAAATATACTATCTAAATAAAATATTTAAATTAAACAATGAAGTTGATAGATATTAGGATTTACCTGATACGCATCAATATTAGCTTAATGTTAAGGCTTAAAAAATTATAATTAACGAAAATAAGGAAAACTTTTGTTACTGGTCATTCATTAACAAATAAATCAACCAATAGCTAATAAAAAGAAAATCAAGGGTAAAAACTTTTCCTTTATTCGGTGAATATGTTATTTTTACACGAACTAATTCTATCTGCTCACCTGGTGAGTGGCTTAAAATATCATTTATGCTACGTAAAATTACTCTTTTATTTTTATTGTGTATTGGTCTGTATGGTGCGGCAGATGGGCAGGTAATCGACTCTGTGAGCATATACATTCCGTATGGTACGGATACTACATGCCCCGGTATTCAGCTCACTTTTACTGCTATTCAAAGTAATGATACGTTTTCTACCACGCAATACCGCTGGTACACCGATAATGTTTTTACCGGCGTTGTCATAGATACTTTTTACACCACCGCCCTCGTTGATGGTGACAGTGTATATTGCGAAATACTGTACACCAACAGCCTCGGCGCATTAGACAGCTTCAAATCGAACGTGATCATCGTACACCGCAGTAATACAATACCACCAAGAGTATTGGTTTCATTGACTGTAGGCAGTAACCCAGGCTGTGGCGCTACGCCGCTTACTTTTACCGCTTATCCGGTAAATGGTGGCACGGCCCCCACCTATCAGTGGATGGTGAACAATGTTCCGCTGATAGGGGAAGACAGCATTTCTATAACCCGCTATTTCAGCGCCGGAGATACGGTATCGTGCCTCATGGTTTCCAATTCGCCGTGCGCATTTCCCACAGACAGCGCTTTTTCTTTCCAGGTTCCTATAATACATGACTCGCTAACCGCAACAGACAGCATTGTAGCCAGCAGGAACCCAATTTGTTTTGGTACGCTCGATACGTTCACCGCACTGGTATATGCTCCGGGCCTTTCAGGCTATTCGATCGAGTGGTATGTGGACACTGCAAGTTTTCCGAGTGCAGTAGGCCCTGTGTTTATCACTGATAGCTTGCACGATGGCTCAAAGGTTTACTGCATTCTCACCGACCCGGAACCATGTGTAGTAAACCACACCACTGTTTCAAATGTGATCACTATTACAGCTATACCGTTGCAAAGCCCGTCGCTTAGTGTATTGTTGACCGCGGGCGCTAATCCGGGATGCCTGGATTCAGCAGTTACTTTTACTGGAACTTACATGGATTTTGGTACTGCGCCGGATCTCACATGGTTTGTGAACGGTGTGGAAACAGCGACGAATACAGCAACCTTTACCCATGTGTACAACAATGGCGATCTGATGACCTTCCAGGTGGCGACCACTGACAATGGCTGCTACTATACCGATACGGTCATCAGTCCGGCAGTGATCCTCATTCGTGACAGCACGCCGGTAGCGCCGCTTATATCTCTTATTGGTGATCTGCTGGTAGCAAATAACGGTGGCTCCTATTTGTGGTACTACGAAGGCAACATTATTCCGGGTGCTATCGGGCAAATATACCACCCGCTTGTGCTCGGTCATTACTATGCAATAAAAGATACCCTGGCATGCTCGTCAGCGCCCTCAAATACCCTCTATATTTCTCTTGTGCGCGTGGACAATGTTAATCATGGAGATATAAAGCTCTATCCAAACCCTACAACGGGTATGCTCAACATTGACTTTGGCGGACAGGCAGCAACTTTGAAAATGGATGTATTCAATATCTACGGACAGGGCTTGCTTCATGAGGAAATTAACAACCAATCTCATTACGAGGCCGATCTTTCTTACTTGCCGGACGGCAACTATTTTGTTGTGCTGAGAGATGCAGACGGAAGCAAAGAGACTTTTAAAATACAGATCAAAAAATAACTTGCCGTATTTTCTTTTTTAAGAAGGATGCTTCAAAAGGGCATCCTTCTTAGTTTTTGTCCAGCACAGGAAATAGGCACAGGCTTATTTTCTTCGTTTCTAAAAAGGAAAAAAATATTTTTTTACTTTTTCCCAACGTTTTACTTCTTTTACTCGTCTTATTATTAACGACGGGTTAAAAATTTGGTAAAAAACAGAAAAATTTATTTGGCGATACCAGTTTTTTTAACTTTTTTGCACTCAATTACTCACAAAACCAGACTGCATATAAGAGAAACTTCTACTAAAAACAATCGGTACCTTGATTAAAGGATTGATGGATGACTGCGTTTGTCCACAGATGCCTGCCCCTCGGAACGAGCGTTCAAACCCCAAAAAAGTAGAAGTTATGCAGCTAACCCAACAAACTGATGCCCAGCTGATCCATGCATTTATGCAGGGACACGAAACTGCCCTTGAGGTACTTATTAACAGGTATAAGGACAAGGTATATACCTCTGTGTATATGCTTGTAAAAGACAAATATCTGGCGGAAGACATCTTCCAGGATGCCTTCCTGAAAATAATAAAAACCATAAAGGATGGCCGCTATGCGGAACAGGGAAAATTTCTGCCCTGGGCAATAAGGGTTGCGCATAATCTGTGCATGGACCACTTCCGCCGTACCCGCCACCAGATACCTGTTACGTTGCCGGATGGCCAGGATATATCCAACCTGTTTGGAGCAGGCGATATGGCGTCTGATGGCATTGAAAAACGGCAGGTACATGACAGCGTGCGCAAGCTGGTAGAAGAACTGCCTGAAGAGCAGCGCGAGGTAGTGGTGCTGCGTATATATGCCGACCTCAGCTTCAAGGAAATATCCGATGTAACAGGTGTTAGCATTAATACTGCGCTTGGCCGTATGAGGTACGCACTCATAAATCTCCGGAAGCTCATCTCTGACAAGCAGATGGTGCTGCGTTGATATTTTGCATTATTTTTTATATATTGGCCCACTAATGTCAAACCTACCTCGCTTTTTTTGTGCCGGCCCTATTGCCGAAAATAGTATTGTAGCCCTGGACGCAGATACTGCGAAACATATCTGGCAGGTGCTGCGAATGAAGGAGGGCGATCATATTCTCCTTACTGATGGCATGGGTGCCCTTGCGGAAGGGGAAATACATACTGCAGAGCGTCACAAATGCAATGTGTCCATTACCGATGTTACTTTCACTCCCCGTTCAGGCAAAGCGCTGCACCTTTGTGTAGCATTTACTAAAAACAACAGCCGCAACGAATGGCTGCTCGAAAAGGCAACTGAGCTTGGAGTTTGCTCTATAATACCAATGACTACGACCCGCTCTGAAAAAGCACATGTGCGGGTGGACCGATGGGAAAAAATATTGCAGTCTGCAATACTGCAATCACAGCAAAGCTACCTGCCCCATCTTGCCAAAATCACCGTTTTGCCGCAGGTTTTAAAAATATATGCAGATATTCCGCAGAAATTTATTGCGCACTGCATAGACTCAAAAAAGTCCACCATAGTGGAAATGTTAAAACCGGAAGGGGATACAATTATACTCATTGGCCCTGAAGGGGATTTCACCCAGGAAGAAGTAAATTTGTGCATCGGCAGCGGTTTTGCCCCGGTGTCGCTGGGAAAGCAAAGGCTGCGTACAGAAACGGCAGCAATAGCAGCCGCGGCTTTTTTTAATGTAATGAGTGATGAGCAGAACTAAGTCTTTAGCAGCAATAATATTTTTTTTAGGATTAAGCCTTGGTGTATCAGTAGTGCAGGGACAGGGCATGAAACTGGGTCTGCTGGTTTACAACGGCGGTGGCGACTGGTATGCCAATCCTACGTCGCTGAAGAACCTGGCGCTATTTTGCAATGAGCAGCTTCACACAAATTTCGATCCGGTTGAGGCGCATGTAGAAGTGGGCAGCCCGGATATTTTCAACTATCCCTTTTTACATATGACCGGACATGGCCGCTGGGCGCTCAGTGATGCCGAGGCGCAGAACCTGCGCAAATACCTGGAAGGTGGCGGATTTCTGCATATAGATGATAACTATGGACTGGATGTGTATGTGCGCCCTGCATTGAAAAAAGTATTTCCGGAACTTGAATTGGTAGAGCTACCTTTTTCATACCCGATCTACCACCAGAAATATAATTTCGCTAATGGGCTGCCTAAAATACATGAACATGATGGTGGCGCGCCAAAAGGGTGGGGGCTGATATACAAAGGTCGCCTCGTTTGCTTTTACAGTTTTGATACAGACCTTGGCGATGGCTGGGAAGACTTTGATGTACACCGCGACCCGCCCGAAAAGCACCAGGCTGCGTTACAGATGGGGGCTAACCTCATACAGTATGTCTTTACAAATAACCCGGTGGCACCGTAGCTTGCGTAACAGTGAATTGGTTATTGTTCTCCAAACATCATTTCCTTAAAGAAATATGACCATAACCCGCAGGTTTTTTCCGGGAAATTTGTTTTCAGATAAAAATGAGATGCCACAAGTGCTGCAGTCTGCACATATCCCTTCGCTGGACGGGTTGCGGGGCATTTCCATTATCATGGTGCTTACCTATCACATGTTGCTGGCCTACAAGATCACGTGTTTCAACGGCATGTTTGGTGTAAACGTTTTTTTTGTGATCAGCGGGTTCATCATCACTACTTTATTGCTGAAAGAAAAGCGTAAAAGCGGGGACATTTCACTAAGAAAATTTTACATCCGCCGCTTCCTGAAGATCATACCCCTAGCCTGGTTATACCTCGTGGTAGTTGCATTAATAAATAGCTATTATAAAATGATCACCCAACAGGACATAATATCTGCTGCCCTGTTTATAAAGAACACAAGTATTATACCCACTCATTGGGAAGCTGCCACTGGGCATTTCTGGTCGTTGTCGGTAGAAGAACAATTTTATATCATCTTCCCGTTTATTCTAAAGAAAAACACAAATGGCTATGTTGTGGCTTTGCTATTGCTCATTGTTGCTATTCCTCTCTTGCCCGTATTAGAAGGACATAGGGAGGGTGTATTTCATACAAACGCTATGCATATTTTTGTGGACACGATGAGGTATATGACGCCTATACTTACAGGGTCATTATTTGCTGTTTTGGTTTTCAGGAAGGCGATCTCAGAGCGGCTATATCCAAACAATATGATCACTAACTTGCTGATCTTGTTTTTGGCTTATGAAATATATTGCGGCGCAGGCCCGCTGGCAGGGCTGTACTACAAGAGTTTCCTTAGCGCAGCTTTGACAGCAATTGTGATCGTAAATAATATTACACCTTCAGGAGACCTGTTTTTCAGGCTGCTCAATTCAAGAGCACTTGTTCTAATTGGCATGGCCTCTTATTCCATCTACGTTTGGCAGCAGGTATTCCTTATGGCGCACCCATGGGCGCAAGCCGGATCGGAATGGCTTGAGTTGGCAGTAGTATTGGTAATTTCATTTCTCTCGTATTATTTTATCGAGCGCAAACTGGCGGCAATAAAGAGCCGGTTTAGATAGCCTAATATTTTAACCGCGTATCACCGCATTCTGTTCTTTAAACTCTTAGTATTTGCTTTATAGAGTATTTTGTCAAAAGTAACATTTATGTTACTTTTGTATCAGACAGAGCTAGTCATGAAAGCAAACCAACTCATTAAGTTATTGCAAAAAGACGGTTGGGTATTTGCCAGGCAAGGAAAGGGTAGTCATATAATCTATAAGCATCCTGAAAAGGGAACGATATCCATTCCGGATCACGGTTCACAGGACATTGCAATAGGAACCTTAAAAAGAATATTAAAAGAAGCAGGGATCAAATAATTTCCATTTACGCGAAGATTAAAAATAACTGCAATGAAAAACCTTGTATTAATTGCTGAAAAGCAAGACGGGCATTTCTGGGGTACCGCCGAAAAGAAGAGCGGGTTCATGGCGACTGGCCAAGGAGACACGCTCCTGGAATTGATACAAAATGTAAAAGATTCGATGACAGATTACCAGGAACATGAAGGGCAAACCGATAAGTTTTGGAAAAGCCTTGACATCGAACATGTAAAATTCGATATCAAGTATGATCTCGAGGCTTTTTTTGAAAGATTTAATTATCTGAACTTATCAAAAATTGCAGAAAGGGTAGGCATTAACAGGAGCTTGCTGAACCAATATTCTACAGGAATAAAGTGTCCATCATTAGAACAGGCAAAGAAAATAGAAGATACGATCCATGACTTGGCTAAAGAAATGGCTGAAGTAAGGCTGGTTGCTTAGAATTATGATACCACCCAATATCTCAACCAGTTGAATCCTAATATCTTAGCCGTGCTTCAACTTTGCGTAAATAGTCAAGCGTTCGTTTACTTACTGTGCACTTCTTCTCAGTAAAGGGTATTTTAATTATTTGCCAAACCGATGCAAAAAATGTTCCCACGTGGCCTTTGGACATACGCAGATATTGTATGGCCCAACTTACTGAAGTAGTCACAAAATATTTAAAAGGCAAATAGCGCCACGCCACCTTGCTTTTATTGATCCACTGCATCTGCAGCTTTTTATAATTGGGTGCGCGGCCCAACGCAGACTCTTTATGGGCTATGGTAACGCTGTTATCAAAACCTATGGTGTAGCCCGCATCCAGTATGCGGTAGGCCAGGTCATATTCTTCCATGCCATAGTGGAAGTCGGTAGGGTAGAGCCCGGTTTTCTTCATTACTTCTGCCCTGGTGATGTTCGCCCCGCCGGCGAAGTAGGCAGTTAAAAATCGTGGGTTCAACTTATACTTTTCATACATCTTGTGGGGGAACGCGGTTATCTGCACTTCCTTATTTTCATAGTAAATGACCCGGAAGGTGATGACTCCCGTATTCGCTTCTTTAAAAAAGGGTTCATCGAAAAGAGTTGACAGCTTATGCAGATCACCGGGAGCTGTAAAAGCCATATCGTCATCTATATTTAGGAGCAGGGTGCCTATAGCTATTTGCATCAGTTTGTTGCGGCCCTTAGCTACCCCCAGGTTTGTATCCGATAAAATATATTGTGCCCTCAGCTGAGGATGCGTATTTACATAATTCACCACCTCATCATAAGGCTCCGTTGACGCATTATTCAGGATCAGTATCTCTTCCAGCACTTCGTCAGCGCCTGTTTGCTCACCAAGATTTATCAGCAGCTCCAGCAAGTCCGCCGGGCGATTGTAGGTAATAATGAGTATGGAAATGCGTTCGGGCATATGGTGGCAAATTTACAAGAAAACCTACCCCCAAACCCCTAGAGGGGGCTTTGCAGGAGAATATATTTTCGACTTTTCTGCTTGCCTTAGATTTACAACACCAGGCGATACTCTATGTTCAAATAAAGGTGCTCAATAGTAAAGTTATGCTGAAGGAATAAAAACAGCTAAATTTATGACTCCCCTTCAGGGGGTGGGGGTATGTTTAGCTATTGGGAACAACAGAGTTTTTCGCATTATGACCATATAGTGGTAGGCGCCGGCATTGTGGGCCTTTGCGTGGCTATAGGGCTGCGGGAACGTTATCCGCAAGCCAGTGTACTGATACTGGAGCGTGGGCTGTTGCCCACCGGTGCCAGCACGCGGAACGCTGGCTTTGCCTGCATGGGCAGCGCCACAGAGCTGCTGGACGACCTGCAGCATGCGAGTGAACCGGAGGTAGTGGGTTTATTTGCGGCAAGAAAAAAAGGCCTGGAGCGATTGAGAAAGATGCTTGGTGATAACAAGATAGGATACCAGGAAAACGGGGGCTATGAGCTGATCAGCAAACAGGAAACGGCAGCATTAGACAAGCTGGACTATCTGAATGGTTTGCTAAAACCAATTACGGGAAAAGATGCCTTTAAACCTGCTAGTGAGCGGCTGTCTGAATTCGGCTTTGCAGGAGCATATTCAAAAGCGCTTATAGAAAATACCTGCGAAGGAGAGCTGAACAGCGGCATGATGATGCGCGCACTGCTGGATATGGCTGCGCAATGCGGCGTGGAGGTAAAGACGGGTGCCTCAGTCCTTGATTTTGAAGAGGAGGAAAAGCAGGTAATTGTGCGTGTAAAGGATCCCTTCCGCACGGATGTATGGCCGCTTAGCTGCAGCACAATAAGCATCTGCACAAATGCATTCACCAAAAGTCTGCTCCCTGATGTGGATGTAACTCCCGGCCGCGGACAGGTGTTAGTTACACAGCCCATACCCGGACTGAAATTCAAAGGCATCTATCATTTCGACAAAGGATATTATTACTTCCGCGAAATAGATGGAAGAGTGCTGTTTGGCGGCGGCAGGAACCTCGATTTTGAAACGGAAAACACAACAGATTTTTCCCTGAACTCACTGATACAATCAGACCTCGAGCAAAAACTGTCAGACATTATTTTACCCGGTATGCATTTCCAGGTAGCGCAGCGCTGGGCCGGCATTATGGCCTTTGGTGTCAATAAATATCCTATAGTAAAATCATTCTCGACACGTGTATATGGCGCGTTCCGTATGGGTGGTATGGGCGTAGCATTAGGCAGTGAGACTGCTGCGCAGCTGGTGGCACAGCATGAAGCGATATAGATGTCCCACACCTTAACCAATTACCTTGTTACATGTGAGATTTGACAACTTTTAAAAAGTTGTCAAATCTGAGTGTAAAAATCGTTAGAATTCGCGCGAACCGGCAAACTCCGCCAGCCGGATACACACCTCACCTATCGGCAATCCCATCACGTTGTAATAATCGCCGTTTATCTTCTCAATACTTGTCACGCCTATCCATTCCTGTATAGCATAGGCACCTGCTTTATCAAACGGTTTGTAGTGCGATACATAATGTTCTATCTGTGCATCGGTAAGGTTGCGGAAATAAACCTCGGTTGTTGTTGAAAAGCAGATCTCTTTATTTCCCTTGCGCATACATACGCCCGTAACAACAGTGTGCATCCTGCCAGACAGTTGCTTTAAAATTTCTATGGCGTGTGCCGCGTCTTTTGGCTTACCCAGTATATGTTCATCCAGCAACACCAGGGTGTCGGCTGCTATTACAATTGCATCATTTACCTGGTGAGAAACAGCGTCTGCCTTTTTACGGGCCAGGTGTTCTGGTACCTGCGTTGCGGGCATCCCTGGCGGATTGGTCTCATCCACGTCGGCTATGAACACTTCAAATTGCAATTCCGCCATTTCCATAAGTTGCTTACGGCGGGGCGACTGTGACGCGAGTATGATTTTATGTTGCATAGTTTGGATATAATTGAAGATAGTAAACTATAAATGAACCGATGCCAAGCAGCATGATAAATTTAAGATAGCGGCTTGCAAGATGATAATGCCGTTCGGAGTGGCCCCGGAGCAGAAATACAGTCCATGTGCTGATCGACAGCGCCAAGACAGCTACATACAATGACATGGGGCCATAATTATGTGTGAACAGTACAAAAGAAGCGATGCAAATGGGCACGATAGCTAATAATGATAAGGCTGTTGTAAAATGCCTGGAGAATTCAAGCCCCTTTTTAATAGGCATAGTGATGCAGCCTTCCGCAGCATCGCCTTTAATGTCTTCCATATCCTTTACTATTTCGCGCATCCACGTGAGCATGAAAGCGAAATATGCGTAGGCCGCTAGTATCCACACCGGCAACGATGTGGGGTAATTGCCGATCGTCTTTTTTACAAGCGGAAAATGAATTTCGATCTGTAATATGGGCTCATATACCACCAGCACAAGTATGGTCAGCGAAGCAAGAAATGCAACAACAACATTGCCTGTAATATATTGCCGCTTAAATTTAGTGGAGTAGAACCACAGCAGTAATGTGCAGCCCACCTGGAGCAGCAGCCATTCGGGATGGTGTGCCGGTATTGCAACGCAAGCAGCAAGGCAAAGTGCTGCAGCATTCAGCATGGAATGAGCGATGATAGCCTGTTTGCGGGGTATCGCATATTCCAACACCACTTTACCAGGTTTATTTACCATGTCTATTTTAATGTCAAAATAGTCATTGATAATATAACCAGCAGCAGCAATCAGGATCGTTGACAAAGAGAGCATAGAGAACTGGGGTATATCCAACACTCTGGGCTCTTCAAATAAAATAATGCACCACCACGCAAGCAACTGCGTGAGAAAAATAATGAGTAGATTTTTCCAGCGTATCAGCCTGAGCCAAGCCATGGTTTTAGAGAAATATTCTATGCTCAAAGATAGGCGACGTTAGTCAAAACGAGTGAAGCCTTTAGCTACATAACAGAATCTCGCGACTAACTACCATATACTAAGTTACCATCAACTATCGAAAGCTACTCCCAATCAGGGTACTCCCCATTCCAGTGGATCTTTTCTCCCACCTGGTTAAGGCCAAATAGTTTATTCAACGCCATGGTGATGCTGAATTCATTATATGCCCCTGAAACATAGTAATAGGTGCGTGCGTAGTGTATCTGGAATTTGTTGAGGTTAAGCCCTGCACCAAAGGCAAACCCCGCAAGGCCGGGCTGGCTCTGCAATGCAAGTTCTTTGCGCTGCAGGTCGTTGTAGGAAACGGTGATCGTCACGCGTTTTGCAAGTGTAAGCTCTCCAGCAAAAATGAAATGGCGGAACAGTTTATCACCAAAATGCGATCCATTGTCTTTCACCGTATCGGTAGTGCCAAGGCTGTTGGTGCCGGTAAGGTCAGTAGGGTTTGCATAGCGTATATCCCACTCATACAGGTGCTGCACAGTGGCTATGAGGCGCAACGGCAGGTGCTTGAATTTTTTAGAAGCGCCCAGTTGCAGGTCGAAGGGCAAAGGTTCAGAAGGGTTAGACGTATTGTACTTCTGTATCATCACACCCATATTTTTAGCCACTACACCGATGTCCCAAAGAGTGCTTGTATCAAAATAGTTGATGCCTACGTCCACCAGTGCCGCAGAACCTTTATATTGGTATAAAGATGAATTTGCAAACTTAATATCAGCTCCGTACCGCCAGTGCTCGAGATAAGAGCGCGAAGCCCCCAGGGTCGCAGCATAGTCCACAGCATGAAACTCGCCTATCACGTTTCCAACGTTGTTGGTTTGGTCGAAGGCGCCATAATTCAGGTATTGCATTCCGAAGAAGAATGAGGTATTGATCTTTGGCATGTAGTAGCCATATTGCAGGTTGCCAATGTTGATGCCGGCAAAGAAGTTTGTATATACAAGTTGCAGCTCGTTGTGCATCCCCGGCCGCATCATTGCCGGGTTCTGGAGTGCAAGTGCTATATCATTGTCCGGATCGGCCACACTGATACCGCCAAGAGCAGAAACATGGGGCGCATTCGACAAATTCAGGTATTCAAAGGCCGACTGGCCACCGTTTACCTGCGCTGAGGCGCAATAGCAAAGAAAACAAAACCCCCAAACCCCTAAAGGGGCTTTCCCATAAAGTGCAGACCTCAGGAACTTACTAACTGTATTTTTAGATTGCTTTTTATTCTGGTCAGACTGCATGAAACTCGTTTGATATAGCTATGATAAGGCTCTTAAAACGCACTAATAGTAATAATATTGCCCCGTACATAACGTGGGAAACTTCCCTCCTGCCTGCCGCAGGCAGGTTAGGGGCGAGGGGTCATCTCTTCCACTATTGCTGTGCTCACCCCGGTATTGGAGAAACCACCATCGTGGAACAGGTTTTGCATAGTTACCATACGTGTGTAATCGCTGAACAGCATTACGCAATAGTTGGCGCAGTCTTCCGCGCTGGCATTGCCAAGGGGCGACATTTTTTCGGCATAATGGAAAAATACATCGAACCCCGCCACTCCCGACCCGGCTGTAGTTACCGTTGGCGACTGCGAAATGGTATTCACCCGTACCTTCTTTGCAAAACCGTAGTGGTAACCAAAACTGCGGGCAATGCTTTCCAGCAGTGCCTTGGCATCGGCCATGTCGTTATAGCCGGGGAAAGTGCGCTGTGCTGCTATGTAGCTAAGGCCAAGTATAGAGCCCCATTCTTTCATTGCATCGGCTTTCATTGCTGCCTGGCAAACGCGGTGCAGCGACAATGCCGAAATATCCAGCGTTTTCAGGAAATTCTCGTAGCTGGTGTTTGTGTACTCAATGTTCTTGCGCACATTTGGCGACATACCTATACTGTGCAGAATAAAGTCCACTTTACCGCCCAGTATTTCCATGCTTTTCGCCATCAGGTTATCAAGGTCTGCAGTAGATGTGGCATCTGCGGGTATCACCTGTGCATTGCACAGTTTTGCCAGTTCGTTTATCTTGCCCATGCGCAATGCTATCGGGGCATTGGTAAGCACTATTTCAGCGCCTTCTGCCACAGCGGCAAGTGCGGTTTTCCAGGCGATGGAGCGCTCATCGAGTGCGCCGAAAATGATCCCTTTTTTTCCTTTCAGTAATTGGTTTGGCATATTGGTTATTTATACAGGCGGTAAAAGTAGAAAAAAACGGGCAGTTATCTTGTTTTATCCGCGATTGGCCCAACGGTACAGAATATTTGCCCTGTCTCCTTGTAGCGGGTACCTGCACAACCAATATGTGAGTTATATTTTAGTTATATTTGAACTACATAACGAAACTTATGAAAATCCTTTCCACCATCCTTCTTTGTTTTTGCAGCACCGGACTATGGCGAATATGTTTATGCAATGCTGGTAAACTTCGGCATGAGGTATAACTTCAGGCATAAAGCACAGCCGCGATCTTAAGATAGCAAGAGATTGCTCACTTCCTTACAATTATTTCCACCCGCCGGTTCTTCCTTTGCCCCTCTTCGTTGTCATTGGGCGCTATCATTTTTGCCTCGCCCCATCCCTTGGCCTGTATCTGGGCATCATCCACGCCGAGGGAGCCAATGACCTTAGCTACCATCCCTGCTCGTTTGTAGGAGAGTTCCTCATTGATCATGGGTGTACCGGTATTGTCGGTATAGGCATTTACAAAGACCACCATTGCCTTATTGCTGAGCAGTGGCTCCAGCGCAGTACGCAGTGTGTTTACATCAGAGTCTGCAAGTTCCACCCGGTTCACATCAAAATGTATGGTGGCCACCAGGCTGTCATACACCGGTTTTATAGGATTATAGTTCGACGGCAGCATCACAACATTATGTATGAGTGGCTTATGCAGGTATGAGGTGTCAAAGTCCAGCGTATCATGTACCTGGCTATATTCCACATGCCAGCTGTGTATAGCATATCTTTTGCCCACAGCCAGGGAGATCAGGAAGCTGGCATCGCCGCGGTTGCTCTGGAACTGGTACAGTGTGTCGCCGGTTACCGCATTGCACACGAACATCACCGTATAGTTAAGTCGCTGGTGGGTGAGGCTGTCATAAACATAGCCCTCTATATTGCCGGTAGGTATGGGTTGCAGAAAGGGTGGCAGAGATGTCTGGTATAGGTCGTAGTTGCCGGCTGGCCCGATGCGGTCAGATGCGAAATACATTTTCGTCCCGTCCATGGTCACATACTGGCTTTTTTCATCGCCGGCGGTGTTGATGGGGTAGCCCAGGTTACGGGCTTTATCCCATGTATGCTCATTGATGCGCTTGCTCATAAAAATATCAGAACCACCCATGCCCGGCCATCCATCGCTGGCAAAAAAAAGTGTCCGGTTATCTACTGAAATGAAAGGGGCGGTTTCGTTGCCGGCTGTATTTATATTCGGCCCCGCATTTACCGGTAATTGCCACAATCCATTATCGAAGCGTGAGATCCAGATATCCGTGCCGCCATAGCCACCCGGCCGGTCGCTCACGAAGTAAAGCTCCCTGTTGTCGGGCGATAGCGATGGCTGGCCCTCGTATGCGGGGGTGTTGATGGTAGCGCCAAAGGGCTGGGGTATGGTCCATTCGCTGTCTTTGGCTACACGGTAGGCCATCAGCAGGTCGCAGCCGCCTTCTGTCCAGGCATCCCAGCTACGGTTATCGCAACGTGTGAAGAACATATAGTGCCCATCAGTAGATATAAATTGTGCCGATTCGGGGTCGGGAGTATTGATGCTGCCCAAATTACGTCCGGAGCACCAGTCTCCGCAGGTGTCCGTAGCGCTGTAATAGAGGTCTTCGTCCATACTGTTCATGCGGCGGGTGTAATATAGAAGCGCTGTATCTGCCGACATACAAGGATACAGCTCTGCATCCGGTGTGTTTATCCGCACCAGGTTTTCCGGCTTTACACGGGATTGATTGATCAGCGCTGATTTTACGAATTCGGCCTGCGCTTTCAATTTGCGCCATTCGGGATCCTCCTGGTGCGAATAAATGATCTGCAGCGCTTCATCGGCATATCCACAGGCAATAAGGCTTTTTACCAGTGGCTTGCCAAACCTCTGTTTGCCATTCGCGCACTTGGCAACAGCTTTACGAAACACAGCTGCTGCCTCAGGATATTTACGGGCTTCAAAATACCATTGCCCCAACTGTGCATATGCATCAGAAAAAGAATGGGCTTTTGCAATAGCCCGCTCCATTTTTTTGCACGCTTTATCTGGCTTCTTTGCGGCACGGTCTCGTAATGCAGCCTCATAGCAGTGGTCAGCCCCTTTAGAGATCTGCGCCACTGCGATAATGCACGAAAAAAAGCAGTAAAATAAAAATAATATTTTCAGCCGCATCAGTTGCGAAAAGTACGGAAAAAATGCAGAAACCTCTTCCCGCAATGGAAGTTTTCGGCTATACCCGCAACTTCTATGCCTTAATAATGCTCAGGGTTTGCACCTGCTCATTATCTATATAACGTACAAAATAGACGCCCGGATGTTGGGCATTCATATCCAGGCGCTGCACATTGCCAGTTACATTCATGGTTGCAATATGCCGGCCGGTAACATCCGTAAGGATCAGTTGCGCATTATTCCCTGTTTTTCCATCGATCCGGATAGTGAGCACATCATCAACAGGGTTAGGGAAAGCAGTGATGTGCAGCCCGCCTGTAGCCTCTATTGTAGCCGTACCCAATGTGGTCATAAAAGGAACAGTTACCCATGCCGACAGATTGCCTGTGCCGCAACTATCGAGTACATGCGCATAATAACTCAGCCCTGCCAGCAGGCCGGTTATCGGTACGCTGGTGGCAGTCGTTGTTGTTCCAGATACTGTGGGCGCGGCCGCACTCGTGTTTACAGTGTACTCATACCCCAATGAGCCGGTTACAGCCGTCCAGCTCAGGGTTGCACTTGTGCTGGTGATTGAAGACACAGAAAGCCCCGTAACTGTATCGCAAGGAGTAACCGATGGAGTTGAAAATGGAACTGTCACCCATTCCGACAGATTTCCCGCTCCGCAGCTGTCTAGTACGTGCGCGTAATAATTTTGGCCGGGTATCAGGCCGGTTACCGGGACAGTTGTGGCTGCAGTAAAGGTGCCCGACAAAGTGGGAGCCGCTGAACTTAGATCAACAACGTACCAATATCCTGAAGAGCCGGATACGGCAGTCCAGCTAAGGGTTGCGCTCGTGCCTGTAATGGAAGAGATGGTAAGCCCGGTAACGGTATCGCAGGTGATGGTAAGCGGGTTGTAAAACGTGCGTATCCTGCTGTTGTTCCAATCTACGAAATACACGTTATTGTAATGGTCCACTGCTATATCAACAGGTTGGTTCAGCTCGGCAGCTGTGGCAGGCCCCCAGTCTCCGCTATAGCCCGCTACGCCGGTTCCTGCTACGCTGGAGATGATGCCGGTGAATGCATCGATCCGGCGGATGCGGTTGTTATAGCAATCACAGATAAAAATGTTTCCTTGCCGGTCTATAGCTATGCCACCGGGATAGTTTAACTCAGCTGCTGTGGCTGGCCCACCATCGCCACTTGATCCAAGCGTTCCGTTTCCGGCGATCGTATTAATGATGCCAAAGGCATCTACCTTTCGTATGCGGTGGTGCCCGTTATCTGTAATATACAAATTGCCTACAGAGTCCATGCGCACATAGTTAGGAAGGGATATGTCAGCAGCCGTTGCCGGCCCCATGTCCCCGCTGAATCCACTGGTGCCGGTACCGACAACTGTAGAAATAATGCCTGACGCGCTGATCTTGCGTATCCGGTTATTGTGCTGGTCGGCCACAAAAAGGTTGCCAAGTGAGTCAACCGTGATGCCTAATGGAAAATTAAACTTCGCTGCTGTTGCCGGCCCGCCATCTCCCGAGAAACCAAATACACTTGGTGTTCCCGCGATCGTGGTTATTATGCCAAGTCCATCCACTTTCCGCACAACGTGGTTGTCGTAATCACAAAAATAAAGATTGCCATGCTTATCTGCGGCCACGCCGCCGGGTATGCTTATGTGAGCTGTATCAGCAAGGCCGCCATCGCCATAGAAACCGTTGATGCCATCTCCGGCTTTAGTAAATATGATACCGCCAGGACCCAGTTTAAGTTCCCTTACCCTGTAGTTCAGCCTGTCGCCAATGTACAGGCTGCCATAGCCCGCACCACCAAAAGAAAGAAACCCCGGGAAATTTATTTCAGCTAAAGTATCCGGGCCGCCATCGCCGGCGTAGCCTGCCGTGCCGTTTCCAACTACGGTTTTAATGTTTTGTCCCTGCGAGAAATGGCCGGTTAGAAGAATGGCGATGATTACAAGCCCTGTGGCTATCTGTTTTGTAAAAAATACACGCTTCATTTATAGAGGATTTAGTAGAATGAATAATCAAATGTATATCACTTTGACGGAAAGTAGAAATAAGTGTAGGAACTATAAGTGTATTGTGTGCAGGGGTGGCTCAAAATGACATAAATTCGTACCTTCCAATTACATCTGAGAATAGTATGTCCACAATAGTAGTATGCCCAAAATGCAACAATGAGTTTGAGCCCACCGCCGCCATTGCCCAGTCGGTAAGAGACGATATGGCAAAGGAGTACAACCAGAAATGGGTGGAAAATAACAGGCAAAAAGAAGATCAGTTCAAAAAGGAAAAAGAACTGTTGCTGAAACAGCAGCAGGAGAAAGAACAGCAGTGGGAGCAGCAGCAGAAAGACTTTACAAAAAAAACTGCTGAAGAAAAGAAAGCACTGGAAATCCAACTGAAAAAAGAACTGGAGCAAAAAGTAGGCGCGGACTTTGAAAACAAACTGAAACTGCTGGAAGATGCCAACAAAACCAACCAGTCTAAACTAGCCGAGGCAAGAGAAAAGGAAATGGACTTCCTGAAAAAAATGCAGGAGCTCCAGACGCGCGAACAGGAAATGGAACTGCAGATGCAGCGCCGGCTGCTGGACGAGCGAAATAAACTTGCAGAACAGGTAAAGAAGGAAGAGGAAGAAAAAAATAAGCTGCGTGACACGGAGTTTGAAATGAAGCTCAAGGAGCGCGACAAGCAACTGGACGACCAGCGCAAGCTGATAGAAGAAATGAAGCGCAAGAGCGAGCAAGGCTCTATGCAGCTGCAAGGCGAAGTGCAGGAACTGGCGCTGGAACACATGCTGCGTTACTCGTTTCCGTTTGACCTTGTGAGCGAAGTTGGCAAGGGAGTGCGCGGTGCGGATTGCATACAAACAGTGCGCAACAATTTCGGGCAGGAGTGTGGCAAGATCATCTTCGAGAGCAAGCGCACCAAAGATTTCAGCGAAGACTGGGTGGAAAAACTAAAGACAGATATGCGTGTGCTGGGCGCCGACGTAGCCGTGATCGTAACGCAGGCTATGCCCAAGGATATGAATGGGTTTGGTGAACGCAATGGAGTATGGATATGCACCTTCGGAGAGGCTCGGTCGCTGGTACATGTGCTGCGCGATGCGGTGATAAAAGTTTACAACGCTACCAAAAGCCAGGAAGGTAAAGGAGATAAGATGGCACTCCTGTACCGGTATCTGGTAAGCAGCGAATTCTCCGAGCAATGGAGCGCTATCCGCGATGGTTTCATGGGCATGAGAATGTCCATTCAAAAAGAGCGGGATGCTATGGAAAAGCTATGGAAGGCCCGGGAAAAACAACTGGAAAGAGTACTGCTGAGCGCCGCACACATAAAGGGTTCTATGGAAGGTATAGCAGGTATGGATGTGGACCTGAACCTTTTGCCGGAAGGGGAGAATGGGTATTTGCTCGAGTAGGCTTTAACGAGTTAACCTTGCGTACATTTCTAATAGCCTAAAATCTTACCTTTGTAGTATGAAAACGCTAAACTTGAAAGTGCCTGTGAAATCGGGAGCAGATCAAAATGATGTAGTGAAGTTTCTAGCAGCAAAGTTGTATGAGTCCGGAAGATTGACCTTGGGTCAGGCCGCCGATATGATAGGAATGCGCACGGTGGAATTTGCCGATATTTTGTCCCAATATGGTGTTTCGTTTATTAATTATCCTGCATCAGACATTAAACACGATGTAACCAATGCATAGCATCGTCATTGCAGATACGAGCTGTTTTATTTTGCTTTCAAAAATTGATGAACTTGACCTGCTGCGCGGCCTTTACACTGCCGTTTATACTACTCCCGAGATTGCACAGGAATTTAGGTTTGAATTACCTGAGTGGGTAGTGATAAGGGAGGTAAAGGACAAAAACAAGCTGGTTTCGTTAGAAGTTGATCTCGACAGGGGCGAAGCAAGTGCCATAGCACTGACTTACGAAGTGCCGGATGCTATTGTTGTTCTGGACGACTGGGGTGCCCGCAAGGTTGCAACACGATTGAAAATTGCATTTACCGGTACTTTCGGTATCATAATAAAAGCAAAACAGAATGGTAAAATATCTTCTGTTCGGCCAATCCTGGAAAAAGTTAAGAGCACTAATACCAATTGGACAGCTAAATCATGCGAAGGTATTTCGCAAAAAAATCTCTCGCAAAGACGCAAAGGCGCAGCCCACTTATTTTGTTTTTAAGACCGCAAAGCGCGAGTGTAGGTTTTTGATGCAAATGTTAGTTGTC
>CAIRTW010000125.1 GCA_903881585.1 uncultured Bacteroidota bacterium
CAACAAGTCTACATCCGCTCTAAACCTCAAGAAAAGGAAGTGGCTTTACAACAGAAAATGGGGTTAAGACAACTCTTACCCATCATCCCGAAGAGTCGATTAGAAAAATATATCTAAAGCTTATTTGTAGAGAGCCAGTAGGGGAACGCGTTCTTGATAATCAATTAGTTATGCTCAAAAGGTGTCAAACTCGAGAAGAAGCCCAGAGCTATTCATATTGGCTGGTTTTTCCACAACAAGATAAGGCAATCCGCGTTCGAAGGTGCAAATAGCCGGTAAATGAATAAGAATAGAGTTGTGCCTGGTCATCCCTGTAAAACAGACCAACACTGTGCCACCAAATGGAGCAAAAAAACTTAACCTGAAAACTTTATGAATCAAACCCTCCTATGCTGAAGCTACGGCGGGTGAGACATAATACATCTTCATCATCCCCTTGTTCTTGGCCGCTATTTCTCCCCGGTATTTGCAATTAAATTTATCCTTCACCAGCTCATAAGTGGTCTCAGAGATATTTATCATGCCCGATTCACTGTTTTGCTCCATTCTTGCCGCTGTATTTACTGCATCTCCCCATATATCATAGGCAAACTTCTTAACGCCAACTATGCCGGCCACCACATTGCCACTATGAATGCCAATACGGATGGTAAATGTCTTATCGCCCAGCTGAGACTGTCGCGCCTTCATAAATTCCGTTATCTCGATGCCCGCCATCACTACATTGTACGCATGATCAATATCAGGCAGAGGCAAGCCGCAAACCGCCAGGTAGGCATCGCCGATGGTCTTTATTTTTTCGATGCTGTATTTCTGGGTTATCTCATCAAATGCTTTGAAGCAATTATGCAATTCATGTATCAAAGCCTGCGGTGTCATTTTTTCACTGGCATAGGTAAAATTCACAAAATCTGTAAACAGCACAGTAACATTGTCAAACAACTTTGCGTCGCTTGTCCCTTTCGCTTTCAGCTCATCGGCAACTTCGGCAGGCAATATATTCAGCAACAGATCTTCGCTCTGTTGTTTTTCTTTAATGATGAGCCCAGTTAGTTTCTTTTGTGACCTCAGGTTCCTGTAAACAACAACCGAAAACAAAAGCAAAGCGGCTATGCCGATCGTATATCGTTCATCGCTGCGTTTTTTCTGATACTTCATTTCATCCTCCCGCTTGCCATATTCATAGTTCATTTGCAGCCGGGTGAATTCTTTGTGTTTTTCAAGATTGTCTACCGTATCACGCGTTGCAATAAACTGCTTATAGCTTGAAAAAGCATTTTTGTAGTCGCCTTGCAGCATATATGCATCCGCCAGCGCACTGCAATACTCCACCATGTAATCAAGGCGGCCTGCCTGGGCGCATATATCAACGGATCTTTTCAAGTTCTCAACAGCCAGGGCAAGACACTGACTCCTGACTGCCGGTATAACATCACCGGGGGCGGTATGGCGGACCGTGTCTTTTGCCGCGTCAATATAGGTTTCACCAATGTTACCCAGGTTAAGAGCTACACCTGCTTTGTTGCCCGATTTCTCATATATTTTCAGCGCTCTAAAATAGTATTCCATGGCTCTGGAACTGTAACCCTGGTCGGCATACACGTTGGCAATGTTTCCGAGGTTTACCGCTGCCTGTTCTTCATTTTGGAGCGATTCATTAAGCGCCAGCGCATCCGAGAAGTACTGCAGTGCCTTCGCGTAGTTCTTTTCCTTGTTATAGATGTTACCAATATTACCCAGTATCAAGGCTTTGCTACTGGTGTCGTTAATGGCTTCGCTCTTCTTCAGCGCTATGGAATCGATCCGCAATGCTTCTGCCCTATCGCCCTTGTTGCGGAAAATAACGCCGATGTTGCATAGCTGGACGATCTCTTTTTTTCTATCACCACTTTTCTCATAGTACCCCAACGCGTCATGTGCGTACTTCAGCGCACTGGTATAGTCCGCTTTATTCTCGTAATTACCGGAGAGAGCGCTGTATGCCCTTGCTATAACATTTTCAAGATTTATCTTCCTGGCAAGCGCCAGTTCCTGCTGCCCATATTCCAAGCCCATATCGGGGTCAATATACCAGTAGCCGCAGGAAACCGCATCCAGCAAATTCGCCTTATTGCTGTCTTCTTTTAAATTACCCAGTTGTTTTACAAGTGAATCAATGCGCGCCTGCCCTGTTTTTTGTGCATAACAATTGTTACAGGCAACAAGCAAGATGACAATACCTGTTCCAACACAAAACACAATAGACCTAAACCGCTGTTTCATCAGGAAGCCTTGTTTTACTTCGTCTCCAATAACCCTCTCAGTTTTGCAGGCACCGGCTCATGACACATAATACATCCTCATCATCCCCTTATTTTTCGCCGCTATTTCTCCACGGTACTGGCATTCAAAATCATCTTTCACCATTTCATAAGTACTCTCGGAAATATTCACTTTCCCGGCTTCGCTGTTCTCCTGCATCCTTGCTGCGGTATTCACAGCATCCCCCCATATATCGTAGGCAAATTTCTTCACGCCTACTATGCCTGCCACCACGGCGCCACTATGCACACCAATACGCACCTGGAATGTTTTATCGCCCAGGAGTGCATACCGCTGCTGCATAAAATCTCTGATTTCCCTTGCAGCCGCAACCACGTGCAGGGCATTTTTAGTATCCGCTATCGGCAGGCCACAAACGGCCAGGTAAGCATCGCCGATCGTTTTTATTTTTTCAATGTGATATTTGGCCGTTATGTCGTCAAAACTTTTAAAACAAGTATGCAGTTCATCAATAAGCGCCGTTGGGTCCATGCGCTCGCTTGCCTGGGTAAAGCTTACAAAATCAGTGAAAAGCACCGTTACATGCTCAAAATGGCGTGCCGCCGCGCTTCCTTTTTCTTTGAGCTCTTCGGCCACCTCAGCGGGCAGAATGTTGAGCAGTAATTCTTCCGAGCGTTGTTTTTCTTTGGAGATCGTAATATTGTCTCTCCGTTTTTGCCGCAACGCAGCTATGGCTGTGAGCGCAATGATCAGCAGCAGCACCGCTCCGGCAATAGTCGCATTCTGTATGTTTTTTTGTCTTTTTAACTGCTCCTGCGTTATCGCATCGTTCTTTTCCCGGTTGATCTTTTCTATGGCCTCCCTGTGAAGCCGCTCCTGTTCTTTCTGTTGCTGCAACGCTTCAGACCGGGCCATCTTCTGAGAAAACTCATATTCAATCTGCCTTTCTTTGAGCTGCTGCATATACTTGAGCTGCTGGCGCTCCTCATCGGTCTGTGCCGCGGCCTCCTTTTTTTCATACTCATATGAGAGCGCCTCCTTGAACATATATTCCAGCGCCTTGGCAGAGTCATCGTGGTCCTTATAACTCAGTCCATTGTTGGATTGAATGGCAACGGTTGCCGCGATGTTGCCAAGTTCCTCGCGCTTTTTCAATGCTTTAAATTCATTTCCCAGCGCCGATGGGGTTTCACCAATGCTGCTGTAAAAATCTGCGATATTCGAGGTGTTGCTGATCTTTAATGCTTTAAAAAGATATTCTTTGGCATTGGTGTAGTCGCCCATATCTTCATACACAATGCTTATCTGCCCCATGGTCCTGGCGATCTCTTTTTTGTCGCCAAGCTCATTCGCTATTTTCAGGCTTGTTAGTTGACTCGCGAGCGCTTTTGGAAAATCATTCATATGCGAATAGGCCAGGCCAATGTCACGGTAAACCGCAACCTGACCTATTTTATCCTGTGCATCCTGATCTGTTTTCAACCGCTTCTGTAAATACTTGAGTGCGGTATGGTAATCGCTTTGCCGGGAATAAAGGCTGGCCATATTGCTGTAAGTGGCGGAAAGGCCATTTCTATCACCAGTCTCTTCATATATTTTTATAGCGGCAGCAAAGTATTCCAGTGACTTTGTGTGGCCCGACAAGTGAAAGTAGTTTGCCGCAAGGCAATTGTCTGCGTTGGCTATGCCCTTTTTCCACTGTAGCTTTTCGGCCATTGCAAGACCCTGCTGCCCAAATTTCACGCCTTCGGCATCATCTATTGCCACATAATTATTCGATAGTGTATTGAGGAGGTTTGCCTTATTGGTATCTTCCTTGTTCCTGTAATTTTCCCCTGCCAGCTCCTTCAGCAGCGAGTCTATAACAGGTTGTCCCTGCTTCTTCTGAGCCTGCAACCTTCCCCCAAGGCACAAAGTCAGAATAAAAAAGACTATCTGTGAAA
Source organism: uncultured Bacteroidota bacterium (assembly GCA_903881585.1). GTDB lineage: Bacteria > Bacteroidota > Bacteroidia > Chitinophagales > Chitinophagaceae > Nemorincola. The sequence goes on from CAIRTW010000125.1 coordinate 4,206, forward strand.
TTTGTTTCATAAATGTGATGATTCTTCTGGCAGTTCCTAAAACCCCAATAACAGATCAAGCTATTGCAACTTGCCGCTGCAATATTAAATAGTTTATTCCAATCTGTTAGCCATAGAGTTCAATAGTATCGTCAGCCAGGGTAATTACCTGCATGATACTGTTGTCGAGATCTTTAACGGCCCGGTCTATCTCAGGTGTGATCTCTTTGCAAAACTCTTCCGGGCTAAGGTGCTCCATGATGGTCATTGCGCCCATGATACGGGTAAGTGGCTCCCTCATCCTGTGAGCATTAAATTGAACCAGTTCCACCAGCTTCCTGTTGGCATGTGCACGTTTTTCGTTGGCTTCTGCCAGTTCCCATGTACGCGCAGCAATGGTTTGCTCTTGCTCCGCAGCTAATTTTTTTATGATATTATTGGCCTTGTGTTTCTGCCGGTAAGCATAAAGAATGATCGCAGCTATCACCAACAGAAAACTGGCAAATGCTATTGCCGCAAACCTATAGCTACGCTCAGTTTTTAGATTTGCAGCGTTGAGCTCATCGTCCTTTTTTTTGTCATGTTCCGCCTGCAGCCTAGCCTGTTCGGCTGTTGCTGTTTTCTGGTCATACGCATATTTTAAGTCCTGTTCTTCCAGTTTTTTTTGGGCTTCCGCGGCGGCGGCTTTCCGCTCAAAATCATATTGTATCTCCGCTTCTTTCAGTTTCTCTTCATACCGGATTTGTTCACGCTCGCTTTCATTTTCAGCTGCTGCAATTTTTTTCTCATAAAAATCAGAAATACCTTCTTTCAGCATAAACTCCGTTGCTTTCGATGAATCACCGGTATTGCCGGAATTAATAGCTATCGTTGATTCCAGGTTTTCGAGCCCTTTTCTCATTTGTGCTGCTTTGAAAACATGTCCCGGAATAAGTGAATTCTCACCTATTTTATTAAAAAAAGACCCGACATTAGTTGATTTGCTGGCCTGGAATGCCTTCATCAAATACTCTTTTGCTTTAGAATAGTCACCACGGTCTTCAAAACAGATGCTAATGTTTGCTGAAATTCTCGCAATTTCAATTGCATCTCCCAGTTCCTTAGCTTTGTCTAGCGCTTTAAAATAATAATCGGAAGCCTTTTCGTAATTAGTTTTTTCTGAATAACAAAGGCCAATATCTCTGTAATCTTCTATCAGCTCTTTTTTATCTCCGCCTGCTGCCTCCGCTGATTTTGTCTTCACCAACAAATATTTCAGCGCATTGGAATAATCGCCTTTGAACATATAACCGTCAGCAAGGTGCCCGTTGGCGCCTGCAATTCCTTTTTTCCAGTTTAGCTTTGTTGCGAGCGCAAGGGATTGCTGCCCATATTTTATTCCATCGTCTGATTTGATCTGGCTGTAGCAGACAGAGAGCGCATTCATCAATTTCACTTTATTGGTATCTTCGATACTGCGGTACTTATCCGAGTTTAGCTCTTTAAGCAGAGAGTCTGCCAACGGCTGACCATGCGTCTGAGTATAACCACTGAAAGGAATAATAAGTATAACGAAACAGAACAGTATGCTTTTTATGAATCTCATAAACTCTATGCAAAAATAAAGGTATTTATCAGGCCATTACATATTATAGTTGTTATTGCCTTGTAAACGCGAAATTTATATCATTGGCAATCTTTCTACTCTATTGATCAAAAGCCTTTAATTTTTCCATATTTTCACGCCACGAATGACCGCCGAATTAAAAAAACTTTTTCAATCGTTGCAACTGCGCCAGTTTGCGCCAGTGTACCTCATAGATGGTGAGGAGGCGTACTACCTCGACCTGATAACCAACTATTTCGAAAACCAGGTGCTTTCGCCTGCCGAGCGCGACTTTAACCTGACGGTACTTTATGGAAAGGATGCCGAATGGGCTGATGTGCTCAATGCCTGCCGCCGCTTCCCGATGTTTGCAGAAAAGCAAGTGGTAATACTAAAAGATGCAGCTTCGCTCAAGGGAGATTCAGGTGAGAACAAAGGGCTGAACTCCCTGATCAGCTATATCGAAAAACCATCACCATCAACCGTTTTCCTCATAGAACATGCAGGTAAAAAAGTTGACGGTAAGACAAGGTTTTCAAAGCGGGTAAAGGAAAAGGGCGTCTGTTTCACTTCAGATAAAATAAAGGACGACAACATTCCTCAATGGATACAGGCCCACGGCAAAGACATTGACTTTCACATAGGCCAACGGGAGTCTGAGATGCTGGGATCTTACCTGGGCAATGACCTGCAGCGTATAGTGAACGAAATAGAAAAAGTGCGCATCAATGTACCTGGCGAAAAAGAACTGACTGCGCAAATAATACAGAAATACATTGGCATCAGCAAGGAATACAATGTTTTTGAGTTCCCTGAAGCGCTTACCAGCGGCGACAAAGACAAGTTGTACCGTATGCTTACGTATTTCCTGGCCAACCCCAAGGCAGCACCCATGCCGTTGCTGATCGGTTCCTTCTACAACCATTTTAACCGCCTCTACCAGGCCAATTTCCTCCGCGGAAAAACCGATAAGGAAGCGGCGGCAGCGCTGGGCATTTCTCCCTGGCTGGTAAAAAACATTCTGACATCTGCGCAACACTGGCCGCTGCAACGTGTAGAGCGTTGTATGCTCTTACTGGGCAAATACAGCACTATGGCTGTAGGCATAAAAAACACTAGTAACGACCGGGAGCTATTGAAGGAGATGGTAGGGCAAATGATGGAGTAGAGCTCCACCCTACTTTTTATCCTCACTCACCACTGGCAACTCTATGCAGGTGGCATACTGCCCGCTATGATAAATATGTTGTGTAGCTTTTTGAAAGTCCTTTTGTGTTGCCAGGAAAATATTGGGAACAAAGGTTTGCGGGTTCATGTCAAATATCGGGAACCAGGAGCTTTGCACCTGCACCATAATGCGGTGGCCTTTCTTAAAAACATGGTTCACCTGGTGCAGCCCAAAGGTATATTCCTCCACCTTGCCGGGCGTTATGGCCTCAGGCTTTGAGAAGCTTTTGCGGAACCTGCCCCTGAATATATCTGCTGCAATGTTCAGCTCATACTGGCTCATCGTGATGTCTTTGCGGTAAATATCCGGATAGACATCTATCAGCTTCACCACCCAGTCGGCATCAGAGCCTGATGTGCTGGCAAACAAATGCGCGATAACATCGCCGGTTACAGTGACATCGTGATCCAGCGTGTCTGATTTGTAAGTCAGTACATCGGGCCGGTGGTCCGATAGCCGCTGGTCTTCCACCAGCCATGTTTCCCATTCCGAACTGTCTGAATAAGTAAGTTCTATAGGCCTGCTGCGATACACTACCGGGTTCCCGGGATCACTTACATAACTATCAAATCCGCCATCGCCCCCGGCAGCGATCGGGGTTGGTTTTTTAAACGAAAGTCCCTTATCATCCTGCAAGTACAACTTTTGCGGATTGGATGGTTTACCGGGCCACACATCATATTTCTTCCAGACATTCGAGCCAGTCTGGAAACATTCAGCCTCAGTAAAATTCCCATCGCCCTTTCCTTTCAGCCAATAGTCAAACCATTTTTTTTGTATCTCCTGGAAATCCGCTGCCGTGTTCCGCTCCATCAGGTAGTCGCCTATATGGTTGGCAACGGCATCGTACCACTGGCCATGGCACCACGGGCCTAACACTATATAGTTGTAATGGCTGGCCGCATCATACTTTTCCATTTTTGTATAAAGCGCCTCCGGGCCATTCATGTTTTCCTGGTCCCAATAGCCACCTACGTGTAAGATCGGCACCCTTGGTGTATCAGAATAGTTCACTGGGGCTTTGCTCGACCAGTATTTATCGTAGTTAGGATGGGCGATAAAGTCATTCCAGGTAGGTATCTCGCCGTGGAAGTATTTCTTATTAACATTCGACAGAGGCCCGAGGTTTAGATACCAGTCGTACAGGTCATACATAGGGAACGGGAAAGACGTATCTCCCTTTACTGCTTCTTCGCCATAAGAGTATTCAAACGCAAACGATAATCTAAAAGCTCCATTATGAAAAAAATCGTCACCAAGAAAGAAGTCGCCCACTGTGCCTTGCGGAGATACCGCTTTCAATGCAGGGTGAGGTTTTATGGCGCTGATCAGCGCCAGCTCACCGGGATAAGAAATACCCAACTGCCCTACTTTGCCGTTGCTATTGGTATTCTTAAGGAGCCAGTCTATAAGGTCATAGGTATCTGACGCCTCATCGATCACCTTCCAGTTGTTCTTTTCAAACGCACCCTCCATGATGAAATCGCCCTCACTTTTCTGTTTACCCCTTATGTTCTGATACACAAAAATGTAGCCCTCTTTAGCCATATTCTGTATGTAGGAATCCTTTTCCGGGCTAAGCAGGCCAATATTCCAATCAACATAAGGAGTGCGCATAAGTAAAATCGGGAGCTGCCCTGTGATACCAACGGGGGTGTATATTTTAGTGTATAGTTTTATGCCGTCCCGCATGGGTACCATTACCTCGGTTTTGGTATAGTGCAGTGTTGTGGTATCCTGCGCCGATGCGGATCTGACAATAGCAAGTATCGTAAAAAATGTGCAGAACAAATATCTTCTATGGCTCATCCGGGTACAAACTATTTTTATAAAAACAGGCAAAGTAACTGATTTAATATAAATATCGACATGCATAACCTATATTTGGTTCTTCATATGTGAGAAAAAATCGCTCACAGTATAGATGAGGTTACAAATCAATATCGTTTACCTAACCTTTTTGAAACAATTTGGTGTCTTTTAATGCAAAAACTCATTCCCAGATCGAAATCCGAACAAATATGCAAAAGAACTACTTGAAATTATTGCTGCTTATGGTCTGTCTTGTATCCGCTTCGGGTATTAATGCACAAACTTATACTCACGGGCATATAACCGCTGTTACTTTCCCGTCGCTTAACCATGATTCCACGATGTGCCATTCAACAGGGAACGTGATCTATAACATCACTATAGACACTTCATATGTTGGTGACTCAGTTAAGGTAGTAGATACCATTTCCCACTCCCTCATCGGCGCCTATGGCAACACCACCGGAGCCAGCCCCTGGACGTTCTCAGCTCCCGTATTTTTCTACAACCCCGTAATTACCGATGATCAGGTTGCCGGCCCTGGTGTCGTATTCAATGGCCCTGTCATTAAAATAACTTATAATGCCGATACCATAAATGGCATACCGAATATTTTTTTCCTCGCGGTTCCTAATCCTTGTATTTATGGAACCGTGTCGGGAACCGTTTATATTGATAAAAACACCAATTGCCTGTTTGATGCGGGAGACACTGCCCTGAATGGAATAATAGTTACAAGCAATGCAAATCTGTCCAGCCCATCAGCGCCCTCCATCTCCGAATGGAACTACACCGGAAGTGCGGGTACCTACAGCATTACGGTGCAGAAGTCGTGGATGACCAATTATACGGTGAGCCTGCCTCCCGATTACGCTTTTATTTTCCCGATCTCTCCTTGTTTTTCGGGGTCTTATACCTGTACTACCCTGCCCCAGACTGGAGTTGACTTCCCGCTTGAGTGTACCAGTAACATTGATGTGTATTGCTTTGCTGAATCTCCGGCTGATGTGAGAGTAAATACGCCCTTCTTTATGCAGCCCTTTGTAGGTAATGTTGGATGCGATACGGCATCCGGCCAAATGAAACTGGTAAAAGACAGCCGTGTCATCTATGACCCGTCATTGAGTCTTTATCCGGCGTCATCTGTGGCAGGCGACACACTTATCTGGAACTACACAGACCTCACCAATGTTAGCGGAGGCGCTTATTGGAATTATATGTTGCCCAGTATCCACCTTACGCCGGATACTACTGTGGTTGTTGGCGATACGCTTTGCTTCAGGGTTTACACCAATATTTTGCCGGCTGATATTAACCCATGGGATAATGATTATACCATTTGCCTACCAGTCGTTTATTCTTACGATCCCAACCTGAAAGAAGTAAGCCCGCAGGGAACAGGGCCACAGGGCTATATACCTGCCACTACCGACTCGCTTACTTATACCGTTCATTTCCAGAATACGGGTAGTTCCTATGCGATCAACGTAAGTATCATAGATACACTGGATAGCCATATTTCACCCAACAGTGTAAAAATTCTGGGAACCAGCAAAACGATGACGCCGGTATGGCTTGCGCCAAATATTGTACAATTCAACTACAATAGTATATACCTGCCCGATAGCACTGATAACGAAGCTGCAAGTCACGGTTATGTACGCTTCATGGTAAAACTCAATTCAGGCCTGCCTGCCGGTACACAAATAAAAAACACTGCAGATATTTATTTTGATACCAACCCTGCTGTTGTTACGAATACAACTCTGAACACTATCCAAGCGCCTGTTACTACCGGCTTACCAACTGCTAGCATTGCTCCGGTAAAACTCTACCCCAACCCGGCGACCGACTACGTTGTTGTTGAGCACCTTCAAAATGGCAAAATTCAAATAGAAGATATAAATGGCTCAGTTGTTATTGAGCAAGATGTTACTGATAGTAAAACAACAATTGACATCAACAGGCTACCAAATGGCATTTACGTTGCGAAGTGCATCAGCAAAAATGGCGTTACGATAAAGAAGTTTATTAAATATTAAGCAGAATTTTATTGATAGTAAAAAGCAGTATGAAAATTCCTGCCTTTTTTTATGGTAAACTCCCAGTTTTAGAAAATAGCTTATTTGTAGATTTCTTCGTAATTTTAATTAAAATAAACGATCAATTTTATGTCTGTCAATTATGTATCGGATAATAATGGCGCTACAATTGCGATACAGATCCCAATAGACGATTGGAAAAGGATTAAAGACAAATATCCGGACATAGACACTCCGGGTGATGACATCCCTGCATGGCAAATTAAAATGATGAAAGAAAGGCTAAAAATAATTGAAAGCGACCCTGAGTCCGTGCAGGATATAGCTGGATTATTTGAAGAACTTGATAAAGAAATAGATTGATTATGGCTTTCCGGTTATCTTATTTTAAAGCTGTAAAAGATGATATTGCGGAAGCAAAAAAATGGTATCGCATCCAACTTCCGGGCTTGGAAAAAAGATTTGCCAAGGACCTGAAAAATACAGTAAACAGACTCGTACCTAATCCTTATGCACATGCTATCCGCTACGAAAAATTTCGCATCATACATACCGACATATTTCCATACTCAATACATTTTTTCATTGATGACACGGTCAATCGGATTGTTATCGTTGGTATCGTGCATGATAGTCGAGATAGTTCTTTTTTAAAAACCCGGAAATAACAGTTCAGATTAAAATTCTACAATACAATTTGTAATTTTGAATAAATAAAACCACCAAATGCCGCATTATCATTCGTTAGGAAAAATACCCCACAAGCGCCACACTCAGTTTCGCAAGCCGGATGGCGGCCTGTATTCTGAGCAATTATTCAGCACAGAGGGATTTTCTTCTAATTCATCCTTACTGTATCATACACACCCACCTACTAAAATAATTCGCACCGAAGAACCCGTAAATGTGGCCCCGGTAGCAGCAACACCCAATATCCTGAAGCACCGAAGTTTTAAAGGCTTTAAGGTGACGCCGAATGCTGATTACCTAAAAAGCCGCAAGACAGTCCTTTTCAATAACGATGTGCAGCTCACACTTGCTGCGCCCACAAAGGGACTGACGGAAAATGTATTTTACAAAAACGCCGACACCGATGAGGTGCTGTTCATTCACGAGGGAAAAGGAACGCTGAAAACTCAGTATGGCCAGATACCTTTCGAATACGGCGACTATGTAGTAGTTCCCCGCGGAACCATCTACCAGATAGAATTTGAAAACGAGAACAACCGATTGTTCATTATTGAATCATTCAGCCCTATAACATTTCCAAAACGATACCTGAGCAAGTACGGCCAGCTGCTGGAAAATTCACCGTATTGTGAACGTGACCTGCGCCTGCCGCAAGACCTGCAGACGATAGACAAGGAAGGTGAATACCTGGTGCAGGTAAAAAAGAAAGGCTTCCTTTATCCCATTTGGTACGGCCACCATCCCTTTGATGTGATAGGCTGGGACGGCTGCGAATACCCATATGCACTGAGCATACATGATTTTGAGCCAATAACCGGGCGCGTACACCAGCCACCACCGGTACATCAAACGTTCGATGCGCACAACTTCGTGATCTGCTCGTTCGTGCCACGCCTGTTCGATTATCATCCGTTATCCATACCTGCCCCATACAACCATAGCAACATAGACAGCGATGAAGTGCTGTACTATGTGGATGGTGACTTTATGAGCCGCAAGCATGTGGAGCGGGGCATGATAACGCTGCACCCCGCCGGTATCCCTCACGGTCCACACCCAGGAACTGTAGAGAAGAGCATAGGCGCAAAAGAAACAAAAGAACTTGCGGTAATGGTGGACACATTTCATCCGCTAATACTCACCAAGGATGCGATAGATATTGAAGACGATAGCTATGTTTATAGCTGGATAGAGTAAGGTTGGAATTGGGAATTGGGACTGTGTAATTAGGATTGTTACTCTAAAAGTGTATATATTTCAATCCAAAAAAGCAATCCAAATTCCAAAAAACAAATTCCTAATTCCAAAAGACAAATTCCTAATTCCAAAAGACAAATTCCATAAAAAATGAGCACACTTACCACCAGCCAGAAAATGACATTGGCAAAAGACTTTTTACCGATCAACGGTACAGACCATATTGAAATGTATGTAGGCAATGCCAAGCAGGCAGCCCACTTTTATAAAACAGCGTTCGGCTTCCAGTCGCTGGCTTATGCAGGGCCGGAAACGGGAATGCGCGATATTGCGTCCTATGTGTTGCAGCAAGGCAAGATCAGGCTGGTGCTAACTACACCGCTGAAATCTGCCAGCACCATATCTGAGCATATCTACAAGCATGGCGATGGTGTAAAAATATTGGCGCTTTGGGTAGAAGATGCATACAAATCTTTTGAAGAGACCGTGAGCCGCGGAGCCAAAGTGTATATGGCCCCAAAAACCATCAAGGACGATCATGGCGAAGTGCGCCTGGCAGGCATTTATACCTACGGCGAAACCGTACACATGTTTGTAGAGCGCAAGAACTACAATGGTGTGTTCATGCCCGGCTACAGGGAGTGGAAAAGCAGCTACAACCCGAAAGATGCAGGCCTGCTGCATGTGGACCATTGTGTGGGCAATGTGGGTTGGAACCGCATGAACCCAACCATAAAATGGTATGAAGATGTAATGGGATTCGTGAACATACTCTCCTTCGATGACAAGCAGATCAACACCGAATACTCTGCATTGATGAGCAAGGTAATGAGCAATGGCAACGGCTTTGTGAAATTCCCGATCAATGAGCCAGCCGAAGGAAAGAAAAAATCGCAGATCGAAGAATACCTCGACTATTATGAAGGCGAAGGTGTGCAGCACGTAGCCATAGCTACCAACGACATTATAGCTACCGTGCGCGACCTGAAATCCCGTGGAGTGGAGTTCCTGGATGCACCGCCGGATGCTTATTATGATGAACTCCCCACCCGTGTAGGCAAAATAGACGAAGACATGGCCCCCCTGAAAGAGCTGGGTATATTAGTAGATTGTGATGAAGAAGGCTACCTGCTCCAGTTGTTCACCAAGCCGGTGGAAGACCGCCCCACCCTGTTCTTTGAGATCATACAGCGCAAGGGCGCGCAGAGCTTCGGCGCAGGCAACTTCAAAGCACTATTTGAAGCTATTGAGCGCGAACAGGCTAAGAGAGGAAATCTGTAATTCTGATCAGCAACATATTTCGCATCACAGAATTGCCAACTTTTTTTAAAAGTTGGCAATTCTTGTTTCCGCCATCATCGGAACACTTTAGCCAGTCAAAAAATATTTCCGAATATTACTAACATTCTTCCGGATATATACGCCTATATATTATCGGGTGCATAAAAAATTTATATATTTGGCATAAAAATTGCTGCTGAAGAATGTCCGGTTAGTGCGAAAGTCCTGTGCAATAGCTTCCTTTTTTATTCATTCATTTTGATTTTTAATTGAATACTGCCCGTTTGTGCTGACCCACAAATGTCTCAAATATTTTATTTCGCATTAATGATTTTTTTATAACTTTAACTCAAAACAACACCTCATGAAAAACCTGTACTTTATCTTGATTGCATTTCTTATTTCATTTTCATCACGGGCACAAATACTTGGCACACCTTCAGTCTGTGTTGGCTCAACAACATCTTTAAGCGATCCAAGCGCAACAAACTGGGTAAGTACAAATACCGCGATTGCCACTGTCGGTAGCAGTTCTGGTATCGTTACCGGTATATCCGCCGGTGTAGTGACTATCTACGACTCTGGCCCGGCAGCATATACGGCTACGGTTAATGTTACCGTTGCAGCTAGCCCAACTAGTGTCACCGGGCCATCCCTGGTTTGTAGTTCGTCATTTGCCACATATTCCGATTCTGCGGCGGGCGGCGCCTGGTCTGTTGGTTTTACAGCGATAGCTACTATCGATGCGGCGGGGTTGCTCGTTCCTGTAACAACAGGTACAACGACCGTTGTTTATACCTTACCTGGGGGATGTTCGAGCTCTATGGTGATAACGATCGATCCCACACCCTCGCTGATGACGATAACCCCGAATCCGGTCTGCGTAGGCAGTACCGCCATTTTGAGTGATGCTGCGAGCATGGGGATATGGAGCAGCAGCAATCCTGCAATAGCCTCGGTAGGTGCCACAGGTGTACTCACTGGCAATACAGCGGGCACCACAAATATTACCTATGCTTTAGGTACAGGCTGCTCTACCACTTCTGTGGTTACTGTAAATGGTACTCCATCTGCCATACTCGGCACCCCTGTTGTATGTATCGGCGGAACTACCCTTTTAACAGATGTGGCAGTAGGTGGTGTATGGTCAAGTACCACACCCGCAATAGCAACTATAGGCGGAGCCACTGGTGTTGTTGCCGGAGGTTTCGCAGGCACAGCAACCATTTCTTACACCATCCCTACCGGCTGCTCGGCAACTATAATTGTCACAGTCAATCCAGCCCCCGGCGTTTTGACCAGCCCCGGCAGCATATGTTTAGGCGGCTCTGATACAGTTACAGGGTTTTCCCCTCCAGGCTACTGGAGCGGAGGAGCTACTTTGGACACCACTCTTGGCACCGGAGTTATTACCGGAACAACCATTGGCATTTCAACACTTACTTATACGTCTATTGGTACAACCTGCTCGTCAACAATGATCGTTACCGTTGCTTCAACAGTAGCAGCTATTACCGGCTCACTTAGCTTTTGCCAGGGATACACCACCACGCTCGCTGATGCTACAACAGGCGGAAGCTGGACAAGCGGAAACCCTACTATAGCGGCAATAGGCAGCTCCGCGGGCCTTGCCACCGGCCTTGCTCCCGGCACCGCAGCTATTACATACTCCATATCCGGCGGCTGCCTGAGCAGCGCTGTTGTCACGGTTAATCCAATACCTTTCTCCATATCCGGCTCAACATTGGTTTGCGGAACAGGAACAACACTCCTAACTGATGCTACCGCTGGCGGTACATGGTCCAGCAGCGTACCGCTTGTGGCTACGATAGACCCTGCCACCGGTATAGTGACTGGAGTTGCACCGGGCACCGCTACCATATCTTATGGATTGCCCACTGCATGTGCTGCGTCAATAATAGTTACCGTAGATGCACTGCCAACAATTACAGCTGCATCCGCAACCAACTGCGGCGGCACGTTTACCCTTAATGGCGGCGGCGCCGGTACAGGTGGCACATATCTGTGGTCGCCTTCCACTGGGTTGTCCTGTGCCGGATGTGCAACATCCACTGCCACGATATCGTCAACAACTACATATACGGTTACCGGTGCGGATGCTGGCGGTTGCACTGGTACAAATACAGTTACACTGAATGCCGACCGCGTATCTGGTTATATCTCATTAACGGCTACAGCGACCGACACACTAAAAGTTTGGCTTATACAATTCAACCCTTCAGATAGCTCGCTCATAGCCCAGGATTCCACACTCTCCTGCATGGACAGCGGCACGCCTTATTACGAATTCGACAGCAAGCCAGCGGGCAGCTACATGGTGAAAGCAAAGCTGCTTAGTGCGGTTCCCGGCACCAGCGGTTATGTGCCCACTTATGGATTATCCAGCAATGTATGGGATTCTGCTGCAACCATCACCCACATTGTAAGCGCCACCGATACCCAGCATATCAATATGATATACGGCACAGTGCCTTCCGGCCCGGGCTTTATTGGCGGGCTCATATCTTCGGGTGCAGGGAAAGGTACTTCCGGTGGTGTTCCGGTGGTGGGTATGCTGGTGTACCTGAAAAATGCCACTACTAATGCCATACTCACGTATACTTATACCGATGGCTCTGGTAACTACTCTTTCGGCGGCCTTGCCAACGGCTCTTACACCATTTACCCGGTAGATTATCATTATCACACTATTCCGTGGATAGATGTAACATTAAGCGCCTCGTCTGATACGGCTGCCGGTGTTGGTTTTTACCAGCATAATACATCTGGCACTATTACGCCATATGCAACCCCTGTTCCCGTTTGCTGCGGCCTGCTACCCGAAACAGCCATCGGCCTGTTCCCTAACCCTGCTGGCAGTGATGTAAACATTACCTGGAGCAATGAACCAACCGGAGATGTCCCCGTGGTTATTAGCGACCTCGCTGGCAGGAAAATATATGAAACAGTTCTGAACATGAGCAGCCACAACGGCATTAGCAACCTGGACATTTCATCGCTGAATAATGGTGTATATATCATTACCATCAAATCAAATGATATTAACTATACTAATAAGCTGGTGATACAGCGGTAGTTACAACAACCATATATTTATAAAAAAGAGGCCGTCTCAAAAGCAATTTTGAGGCGGTTTTTCTTTTTGCTGTAAAACGAAGTTGTTCTTGGTTGTATTATCTGTTATAGTAGGTAATGAAAGCTGAGGGCTTAAAAAGTAGCTTTTTATGCTACTTTTTTCC
>CAIRTW010000126.1 GCA_903881585.1 uncultured Bacteroidota bacterium
CATGAAGATAATTTTGTTTGTGATATTTATCCTGTGCACTAATGTTCTGCTTAATGCTCAGAATATCACAACTGTTGATTCGATAGGGTGTTTTGATATAGGTATGGCGGCATTTGATACTTATGGTAACTTATACTTTGAATCTGGATTGGGCAATAAAATAATGAAAATGGATACTAACTATGTTACTTCCGTTGTTGCCGGTACTGGATCGATTGGTTATTCAGGCGACAATGGGCCAGCTACAAATGCCACAATAGATGTTCCTGGTGGTATAACAGTTGATACAATTGGGAATGTTTATTTTGCCGATTCATATAATCAACGAGTAAGAAAAATTGATGTATCTACAGGCATAATAACGACGATTGCGGGTATTGGTATTGGAGGCATTGGCACGGGTGGGTTTTCAGGGGATGGTGGGCCAGCGTCAGCTGCGCAACTGAATGTCCCATTGGGTGTTTGTTTTGATAAATTGGGCAATTTATGTATTGTTGATGGCTCTAATTATCGGATTCGCAAAATAACTACTGATGGTATTATCAATACAATTGTCGGAAATGGGGTAGAAGGTCTGACCTCAGGTGACGATGGTCCAGCTACAGCAGCACGATGTTACCCTGCTGATATTGTAGCAGATAATTTCGGGAATATATTTTTTACTCAACCACTTTCTACCATTCGTAAAGTGAATAGTTTGGGTATTATTTCAACTATAGCTGGCGATACAATTTCGCATATATATAACGGAGACGGAATACCTGCCACAAGCGCAAACATTGATCCTTATTGTATTGCGATGGGCGTGGATGGATTATTATACATATCGGATGCCTCTACTAACAATAGAATTAGAGTAATTGATCTTGCAGGCATTATACATACAGCTGCAGGTAATGGTATATCTGGAAATGGCGGTGATAGTGGACCTGCTACTGCTGCAGAATTTTATGGAAATACTGGCATCGCTTTTGACAAATGCGGCAATTTATTCATTGGCCAAGTTAATGATCCCCGCATCCGCAAAGTCTCTTTCAACCCCGCCTGCTGGCCGGAGGAAGTAAACAAAATCCCCACCTATGAAATAAATATCTACCCGAACCCCGCCATCACAGAAATAAACGTAAACAATATAACGAGCGAGACTAATTACGCTGTATTTAACATAGTCGGCATTATAGAACAAAGCGGAACACTCGAAAAAGGCAGCAACAGTATAAACATAAAAGCCTTACCGCCAGCACTATATCTGCTGGAGCTAACAGATGAAGACGGGAGAAGGACGGTGAGGAAGGTGGTGAAGGAGTAACGAATTGAGCCTTTTATAAACGCATTTATTCGTGATGGTTTTTAGCGTACTCATATAGAAACTCAGGGCAAAAATCATATCCGTTCGGCCAGGTAATATACCCGTCTTCAACTTTCACCGAGTTAAAAAACATATGATCCTTCAATGCGCTGGAAACCCCGGATTTAATAAACGGCTTTATATCTACATTGAATGTTTCTCCGCCTTCAAATCTGATGCAAAGCATACTATTATCCAATGGTTTTGCTTCAATAATGTTTATCATTTGTATTTAGGTTAAAGGTTCAATCGGCAACGGTAGCGTATCATTATCAATTTTTCTCGCCCCTGTTTTTTATGATCTTCAAAATGTTTTCCTGTATGTCCTTCATGATGAGCTTGCTCCATAAGCCGCTGTAGAAATTGAAGTCTGTGGACAGCCGGAATTTTGATGTGAGATGTAATATGGTTTTTCCGTCCCCGATCGGTTCCAGTTCATACTTGCCTTCCATCACATCAAGTACCGGCCGCCTACCATAACATGCTCATCCAAAGCTTCCGGCGGTGTAGATGACGGGTCTGCCTTGATGGTAAAGGTCAGCTTTCGTTCAGGTATCATTTCAGTTACTGTTTCGGTAAAAAACAATCCTCTGTCAAAAATTGCTTTGCGTATGCCACCAACTGCTATAGTGTCCAGCTCAGCTTTTACCGGTCTTGGAAAACCCAGTATCTGAAACATGGATATCTTGTTTTCCGCGGGTGTAATTTCTTTCACCCTTGTTATGTTCTGCCATATTTTTTTCCCCGGCGCATCGATCATGATCGCTGTTTCTTCGGTGAATATTTTTTCGTTTAACCCAAGATAATGCTCAAAAGGGGCTACAATAAAAGGTATCGCCAGAATAAAAGAAACCAGCGTTTTGTCCCTGTTCCTGCGAAATACATTTACACCGATAAACGCCCCTATCAGAGACATTACGGCAAATATAGGCAGCGCCATGAGCGCACAAATGATGCCCTCCCATTTAAAAAAAACCGAGATAATTATTACCCCAATGACAGCGAATACAGGCATTGAGATCGCAACGATCTTAAAAGCACTCTTTACAGTATCGAAATAATAGGCTGTAATTAAACCAATTACAAAAGGGGAGAAGAACAAAAAGGAAATCGACATCAGGCCGCTAGTAGGCAATATGGGATTGTCTGATAATTCCAGGCTAAATATCAGCCTTGCAGCAAGGCCGTACAAAATTCCAAACAATAACCCTTTCCATTTTTTCATGGAGACCATTTATAACGTTCTTAGCAATCCGTCCCAATCCCGGTTCATAAAAAATAACGTAGTTTATGCTTTGAATATTTCTTCAAATAAACTCACCACCTCGTTCTTTACTGTCTCATATTGGGGTAGCAATTCTGGGTTGATCTGGTGCGCCAGACTGCATATGTTTCGTGATTTTGAAAGCCTGTTAAACGAGCAGAGACGGCACACATGCCGTCTCTGGTAAATAGTATCTATCTGCTAAAATCAATTTTCAGTTTTATCGTCTTTGGGCTTTTCTTTGCTGTCCTCGCCTTCTTTCACGCCATCTTTCTCCTTGAAGGGACAACCATGGTTTTCCCAGTCGCCTGGCTCATCGGGGCACCTGTCTCTGCGGTCTGATATGTGGTCGCCATCGCGGTCGTGCAGGCGGAGCTTGTAGAACGGTATTGACCCGCCCACATAAACGTTAGCGCCATACTGGTGGCTAGCAACCAGGCCCAGCAGATCATCGCTTCCCATAAAGAAGCCGGAGATACGGAAGCCTATGCCCATCTTCATACTGTTGCTCAGCATGCTGTAGGTTATAGGCAGGCCTACACTGATGAGGCGCGTATCGTAGCGCGGTGTTACGGTGATCTGGTTGTAATAGGAGTTGCCGAAATTATTACGGTTGGCAATGTTTACCACATAGGCAGCATTCACATAAAAGCGCCTGTATATGCTGTAGTCAGCGCTGAATAAGAACCTGGTAGGCATGCCCACCCTTGTGTTCTTGCTGGCGGTATCGCCGCTAAAACCCTGGGCTGCGAGGTAGTTCTTGAAATCGGAATAGTTACCTGCATTGTTCGAGAGGCCGGTTCCGGTAAGGTTACCATTGCCCGATGCCTCAAGGTTTGAGTTGTTGTTGGCTTTGTACGTAATAGCGCCAAGGTCAAGTACAGAAGCTGAGATACGCAGTTTGTACAGGTTTTTAGAGCGGTCCACCCTGCGTGTTTCTCCGTCCATTTCATACACTTCACGGCTTTCATCGGAGATGTAGTCATACATCACACCCAGGTCTGCACCTACGCCACCGCCGTCTTTCTGGCCAAAGATCTGGCTCATCAGGTTGTTGTTGCCAAAACCATTCAGCAATGCGCTTTTTGAACCAAAGAGATTGCTGGCATACTCTACATCAGAATTATAGGCATAAACAGTGTCATTACCGCTCTTGTACTGCACATTAAGGTTTTTGCCTTTGAGGCCCACATAGCCTATGCCGCCCAGGTAGCGTATCGTAGCTCCCACGCGCAATTCGTGGTGTGGCTTATCGATGATCACACCGCCATAAGAAAGTCCTACTTCGCTCCAGAGCTGGGCAGTATAGTTATAATTGCTGGAAGTGTAGTTGGTGCTGGTTGTTGGCACATAAGCCGGGTTAGTGATCGTCTGGTACAATGACTGATCGAAGTTATTGAACTGGTTCATGCCCCTGATAGCTGTTGTGAGGGCTATGCTGTGCTTGTGGTTAATGCTGATCATGCAGCCCGGGCCGCTCACCTTGGCATACGGCGCCATTACACTGAATGTATGGTTGCCACTGTAGTCAAATATATCATTGTTATTGCCATTGCCGGTAAGTGTGGAGATAAGGCCACTCTTAAGGCTGCCCAGGTTATTGTCCACACCAGCATTCACCCCAATGATATCAATAGTAAACCTTTCACGGCTATCGGCTATAACAGCAGGGTTGAGGTACAGGCCTTCGGTACCGCTCCAGTTGCTGTTAGCTGTTCCAAAATTGAACTGTGCATCTGCCTTCACGGAAAGCAAACTTAATAAGCCGGCAAAAACCGGTAATTTATAATAAAGGCTCCTCATGTGTATAACCTGTTTAATAATATGCGGCACTAAAGTAATAATAAAGTTGTAGAAATGTTATAATCCAGGCAAAATAGTTCTTTTAGTTTGGCGTTGTTGCAGGATCTATGTGCTTTTTCCGGGCTTTTATGGGCACGTAGCCACCCAAATAAAAACCGGCGCCATACTGGTGATTACTGAATGCGGCCAGCAGATCGTCGCTGCCAAAGAAAAAACCGCTGAAACGGAAACCGAAACCAACTTTCACATCATGGGCAAGTGCGCTATAAGTAACAGGCAGCGCCACACTCAGCAGGCGAAAGTCATAACGGGGGGTAATGGTAAGCTGGTCATAATACGAATTGCCAAAATTCTGCCGGTTAGCGAGATTAGCAAGGAAAAGGACATTTACATAAACCCTTTGATATACCTGGTAGTCTGCGCTAAGGATAAGCGCAGTGGGCAGGTGAACTTTTGCGCCAGTGGTGGAGGTGTCAACTTTAAAGCCTTGCTGCTGCATATAGTTGATAAAATCTGTGGCATTCTTCGTGCCTGAAATCGCTTTGCCGGTCAGTGAGCCGGTACCCGATACATTGATTACAGCGCTGGAGTTTCTGTTATACTTTATTGCGCCAATATCAGTTACTGATGCGGAGAATACAAGATCATGCGGTGCATCGTCGTCAGTAACATCCTGCCCTAAGCGGCGTTTGTAAACCACGCCTATATCACCGCCTATGCCAAGGCCTGCTGTAGCGCCAAAAAACCTGCTGAATAAGTTGGAAGCGTTGATGCCGTTAAAAACCGCAGTGCTGTCATTGACAACATTGCTCGCAAATTCAAGGTCGGTATGTGTTGCATAGAATGAATCCGGGCCGGAATAATAGTTAAGGTCCAGGTTGTTCCCTTTAAGGCTCACATACCCAATACCGCCCAGACGCTTTATAGTAATACCTGCTTTTAGCTGGTTCTTTCCATCGTCTATAAACATACCGCCGAAAGACAGCCCTATCTCATTCCACATATGTGCCGTCCAGTTGAATTTCTGGGTGTTGAACGTATAGTTCTGGCTGGTAATACTTGACGTATTTGAGATCGTGTTGTACAGCGTCTGGTCGAAATTGCTGAACTGGTTGATGATCCGCACGCCGGTAGAGAGGGCTACGCTATATTTTTTATTGATGCTCACGGCAATGCCAGGCCCGTGTATATTCACCTCCGGCAGGATCATGCTGAATTTATTCCTCCCCGAATTAGCAAATATACCCGGCGATGAAGCGCCGGAGTCAGTGTTTTTGCTATTGAGCGATTTGGAAATACTGTTTATCCCTGATGTGCCCAGGTTATTGTCAACTCGCACACTGATAGAAAAAAGGTTTACACTAAGCATTTCGCTGCTGTCAGCGAGGTTGGCCGGGTTCAGGTACATGCTGTTTATCCTGCTGAAATCGCCGGTGGATACACCTAAGTTGCGCTGGGCACGGCTGGTAGTAACGAAAAGGGCGAAAAACAAAAAAGAGAGTAGCTTTTTATTCATATTATACCATTTTGTTTACACAAAATAATAATTCCTTTTCACATATTTAACTCATTACCGCCCTTTTATATAGTTGAATCACATTTTCGAGTCCATAGTAAAGCGAATCTGCTATTAAAGCATGGCCTATTGATACCTCCAGCAGGTCTGGGATAGACTGTTTAAAAAAGCGCAGGTTTTCCCGGTCCAGGTCGTGGCCGGCGTTGAGGCCAAGGCCGTTTTGGGTGGCTATAGTTGCTGCCTTTATATAAGCTGCTACAGCTGCATCTTTATCTTTCCGGTAATTTTTGGCGTAGTCTTCAGTATATAGCTCAACACGGTCGGCACCAGTGGCGGCGGCGGCGGCGGCCATGCGCTCGGCCGGATCTATAAATATAGAAACGCGGATGCCCGCCTTTTTAAACACGCCTATTATATGTTGCAGGTAGTCTTTTTCCTTTATCGTGTCCCAGCCGTGGTTGGATGTAAGCTGGCCGGGGCTATCGGGTACCAATGTTACCTGGGCAGGTTTTACCTCCAGCACCAGCTCCACAAATTTATCTTCGGTGGGATTCCCTTCTATGTTGAACTCTGTGGTGATTATTTTACTGATCTCGCGCACATCGCTGTACCTGATATGCCGCTCATCCGGCCGGGGATGAACGGTGATACCATCCGCACCGAAGTGCTGGCAGTCGATAGCAACCTTTACCACATCGGGGTTATTGCCGCCCCGGCTGTTGCGGAGGGTGGCTATCTTGTTTATGTTTACGGAAAGTTTGGTGGGCATGGTGTTCTCCTTTGTTTATTCTAATTTGCAAAGGTGAAGATAAAGAAATTAAACAGCGCCTTGTTTTTGCCGTTCACCGGGCTATTCTGTTTTTTCCTTTCCGCTTGCCACAGCCCATCACCATCCGGTTCCAAAAACGTTTTTCACCTCAACATCTCCTCTGGCTACCTGGAATCACTGGACCCGGCATTCGCCAAAGACCTGAACATGATGTGGGTGGACCATATGCTCTATAATACGCTCGTGGAAACAGATGAGCATTTGCATACCGTGCCCTCGCTGGCAAACAGCTGGGGGGTAAATGAAAGCGGGCTTACTTATACTTTTCATTTGAGAAGCGATGTTTACTTCCAGGACAATGTTTTGTTTGATGGCGGCAAGGGAAGAAAAATGACGGCACATGATGTGGTGTACAGTTTTGCGCGCATCATGGATCCTAAGACTGCGTCGCCCGGGGCGTGGATATTTAATGGGAAAGTGGCGGCAGCTGATCCGTTCGTGGCGATTGATGATACAACATTGCAGATAAATCTCCGCTCCCCCTTCCGGCCGCTGCCCGAGCTGCTGAGCATGTCTTACTGCAGCATTGTGCCGCATGAAGTTGCAGACCATTGGGGCAAAGATTTTCGCAGCCACCCGTGCGGCACGGGGCCATTCACATTCAGCTATTGGGATGAAGGCAATGCGCTGAACCTGCTGCGAAATCCGCACTATTGGGAGTCTGACAGCGATGGTCAAAAACTGCCGTACATGGATGCGGTGCAAGCGACATTCGTGGACAGCAAGGCCACCGAGTTCCTGTTGTTCCAGCAAGGAAAGGTTGATTTTGTAAATGGAGTGGATGGCTCTTTCAAAGACCTGTTGCTGTCTAAAGACGGAAATCTGAAAAAGGAATTCGTCGGAAAATTCCACCTGAATAAAAGCACTTACCTCAATACGGAATACCTCGGCTTTCTTACCGATACATCAAATGAAGCAATGAAGGATGAACCTACCCGCAACCCGCTGGTGCGGCAGGCCATCAACTACGCAATAGACAGGAAGAAGATCGTTACTTATTTCAAGAACGGTATGGAGATACCTGCCACACAGGGCTTTATACCTGCTGGTATGCCGGGCTATGATTCCAGTGCGCATTATGGCTATAGTTACAACCCAGCGAAGGCTTTGCAACTGCTCGCAGCCGCCGGCTATCCCAATGGCAAGGGAATGAAACCTATAAAAATACTTTGCCCGAATAACTTTGAGGATATTGTAAACTTTGTTGCCAGTGAGCTGCAGGAGGTGGGGATAACGGTAACCATAGACCTGATGCAGCCCAATATACTGAAGCAGCAAATGAGCAGATCGAAGGCTGTGTTCTTCCGAGCCCAGTGGCTGGCCGACTACCCCGATGCGGAGACCTACCTTGTTTTTTTCAACAGCCATTTTCCGGCGCCACCTAATTATACCCGCTTTAGCGATCCGGTTTTTGATAAATGGTATGATGAAAGCCTCAACATGCCCGATACCGCGCGCTGGTCGCTATACCGCAAAATGGACAGCCTGGCCATGAGCTATGCACCGGTGGTGCCGCTCTATTATGAGCGGCTGTATCATTTTACACCCAATAACATCTCTGGCTTCCGTAGTAACCCGATGAATATTATCGACATTAAGTGGGTGAGGAAAAGGTAAACATTTTCTGCAATTAAATATTTACATGGTTTATGTAGGAGACGTTGCACCGCAACGTCTCCTGCGAATATAAACAAACATAGCTCAGAAAAAGATAGGCAGTTGTTTCGTATTTAGACGTTGCAGTGCAACGTCTCTACGAAGTCAGAAACGATAACTCTGCATTCCCGCATTGCGGCCTTAAAAAAATGAGAGAATTGCGAGCTTTGCGGGAACCATCACACCTTTGCAAGCGATTTTTTGCACAACGCATTTCCCATATTCTCCGTATTTTTAACCAATGCCCGAAACGATCACTGATACACTAGATACCTCTAATTCCATTTTCCAGAAAGCTGTTGCCTTTGTGCGCGATACGGAGGAAAATCTTTTTCTTACCGGTAAGGCCGGCACGGGTAAAACAACCTTTCTCAAATACATAAGGACACAGACCAGCAAGCAATGCGCTATTGTTGCACCCACAGGCGTTGCAGCTATAAATGCGGGCGGCGAAACCATACATTCTTTCCTGCAGCTGCCGTTCGGGCCATTTGTGCCGGGTAGCGCGGGCGGCTTCGGGCGGCAGAGCGAGGGCACACAGGACAAGCACTCCCTGCTGGCCAATCTGCGGCTGCGGGAAACGAAACTAAAGCTGCTGCGAAAGCTGGACCTGCTCATAATAGACGAGGTGAGCATGGTGCGCTGCGACCTGCTGGATAGCATAGACCTGGTGCTGCGACATGTGCGCAAAAACTGGGCAGCCCCGTTTGGCGGTGTGCAGATGGTGTTCATCGGCGATCTCTTCCAGTTGCCGCCGGTGGCGCCAGAGCAGGACTGGGAAATACTAAAGCAGTTCTACGCCAGTCCCTACTTTTTTGATTCAAAAGTGCTGCAGCAGCACCCTACGCTGTATATAGAGCTGAAGAAGATCTACCGGCAAAAAGAACAGGCATTCATAGATATACTGAACCGGGTAAGGAACGGCCATGTAACACCGCAGGATGTAGCCGAGCTGAACAAACGCTACGACCCGCTGCCGCAAAAAGAGGATGGCTATATTATCCTCTCCACCCACAACCGCATAGCCGATACCGTGAACCAGCAATCGCTGGAGCAGATCAGTGCACCCGTGCATACTTTTAAGGGAACAATAGAAAATGAATTTAACCCAAAGAACTTCCCTACCGATGAAGTGCTGCACCTGAAAGAGAGCGCACAGGTAATGTTTGTAAAGAACGACACACAAACGCCAAGGCGATATTACAATGGCAAAATAGGCAAGATCTCAAAAATAAACAGCGATGGCATATGGATACAATTTCCTGATGGCGATAGTACCGATGCTTTGCTGCTGGAAAAAGAGAAGTGGAAAAATATGCGCTATACGCTGAACCAGCAAAAAGGCGAAATAGAGGAAGAAGAATCTGGCAGTTTTACGCAATACCCCATAAGGCTGGCATGGGCTATAACGGTGCACAAGAGCCAGGGGCTTACACTCCAGAAGGCCGTAGTGGACCTGAACCAGAGTTTTGCGCCGGGGCAGGTATATGTGGCGCTGAGCCGCTGCACCAGCATAGATGGCCTTGTGCTGCGCAGCAAGCTGAGTATAGAAAATGTGATCACAGACCAGCGCGTAGCCGACTTTGCCGAATCTGAACACGAAGAAGATGAGCTGGAAGAGCTGCTGGTACAGAGCAGACGCAAGGCTATGGCATCTCACCTGGGCAGGATTTTTTCATTCATGGACCTCATCGCCCACACCGAGCAGCTGTTACCCGAAATACTAAAACGCAAAACCGGCCCCAAAGAAAAGAACATAGAACTGCATGAAAAAATAGTTACCGCGCTGAAGCAAGCTCAGGGCCATGCACAAGGCTTTCAGAAACAAATAAACGCGCTCGTAGCAGCACTGGACGATGAGCGGCTGGAGGAACGCAAGAAGGCAGGTGTCTCTTACTTCTCGCAGCAAGTGCTTACACCACTCATTACATTATTAGACGAGCACATTACCTCCCTTGGCACACTCACCAAAGTAGCCAAGCAGGTAATCACCTGGAAAATACTACAAGTGCAGCTGAAGCAGAAACAAACGGAGATAAATGCGCTGGTGGTGCAGTATTGAGGCTGGGGATTAAGGACGTTAGCTGCCACGGCCTTTAGGTCGGGGGATGAAAACGGGGAAGGCATAGGCTTTAGCCAAAATTATTGGTTAATATATTTGGAGCTAAAGCCCTTTTTGTTATTGTTCCCCGTTTTCAGACCGGGGCTATTTTGAGGACAATGATTACCGTAAAACGATTGAAGGGCATTGTAAAACAGTTATTTTTCGCAAAATTTACCGTAAAACGATTACTTCAGGGTGCGATCACCCATGATAAACCCTCGATGCCACGATCATTCCATCCTTAATTTCCAGCACCTCAGCTACCGGCATATCTGGTTCACCGCCCACTTTGCGGACGTATTCCATAAATACCCGGTCGTCGTTTGCGGTAAGTGTTGTGGTTATGTAGTTCAGCGTGGGCAACCGGTCGAAGGCATCCTGCCACCAGGCGCGCAGGGCGGGCTTACCGCTTACCATGCCGTTTGTTTCGGGCTGGCGTATTTTCAGTTTGGGGCTATAGTGCTGCGCTTCATCGTGGTATAAGGACAGCAGCTTTTCCAGGTCGTGCTCATTAAAGGCTTCAAACCATTTTGTGGCGATAGCAATATTAGTGTGTTGTGTCATTTTTGTTTTTTCTAAAAACTGTTAATTGGGTCAGCCGACTGACCTAATTTATATAAATTAGGTCACTTGCGTTAATTTAGTCATTATGTTGACTGTTTTTACGTTAAATTAGTCAGTATACTGACTAATTTAACGTTTGCCGGCAACAAATAACCAAGTAAAATAACAGAGATAAAATGAATAAATAGCATCTCCGAAAGCGCTATCGCGATCGTGGCTTTTACGGGCTGGTACTAGTTCATCTTCGCCGGTACCACTAAGTGAAACTGCGGGATGCCGACTGTGAGCTTCTTTTTGTTGAAGAGATTTTCCATCAGGTAGGTGCCATACATTTTGCCTATTTCGCTATGCAGGTTCACGCCCGATGTGTATTGATAATGATCGCCGGGGGCTATTACCGGCTGCTCGCCTACTACGCCTTCACCTTCCACTTCGCGGTGTGTCCCGTTGCTGTCAAGTATGTGCCAGTGGCGGCTTATGAGCCTTACGGGGTATGCAGTAAGGTTCTCGATGGTGATGCGATAAGCGAACAAATGCTCTGAGCTTAAAGGATTTGACTGTGCGGGCTGGTAGGAGGTCTCTACCATTATGCTTACGCCCTCGGTTACCTGTTGCACCATATGTTACTAACGGTTAGTTAACCAAAGTTAAGTATAAATTTTATTAGTTAATCTGTTTCCAGGCAAATTTTTATTACATCCATTACCAGGTCCCGCTCATATCCTTTTTGCACCAAATACCGGTATAGCTTAGATTTCTTTGACAACATGCTCCGGTCTTTTTTTATTTCTTCGGCTTTTTTAAATGCAATTTTATTTAATGTTTTATCGTAGTCATCTGGCGGTATCTCCAGCATTGCCTTTTTGATACAATAATCAGATATTTTACGCAACTTCAGCTGTTGTTTTATCTTTTCCCTACCCCACTGCTTCATCCGAAACTTACCTCCTGCAAATGCCCGGGCAAACCGCTCTTCATTCAAAACCCCGGTTTCTATGAGGCCGGTCAACTGCCTTTCTACCTCTACCGAAGTAAAACCAAGCTCATACAGCTTATTGCGAACCTCCATATGGCAGCGTTCCTGGTATTTGCAGTAATGAAGGATCTCTGAACCTGGATTCACCGGATAAAATGATTTACTTGATTGACAATAAGGGTTTCGTTATTCCATTCCCTCTGTTCCATCAAAAAAGCGGGTTGTAGGTGGCTCAATTTCTTTTTCTGCTTCGTGGCTTCCCTTGGTTGTTGTTATCAAGCCTTTTACCACGGCTGCCCACAAAAAGGGAACACTCAGAATCAATACATATTGAACCGCCTTTTCACTTCTTGTAAACACAATGCTTTGTTTAACTCTCAATATGGCCCTTATTGAAACGAAAAGGTAAACGCCCAAAAGCGTAACTATAATTATTGAAAGCATCATTTTATCGTTTTACCTTTCCCAATCCGGAGCATCCTCTAATCATGAAAATCTCGGTTCAGACAGCTTTACCTCCCCATATATACCATCAGTATCTGCACATCGCTCGGGTTTACCCCGCTTATCCTGCTTGCCTGGCCCAGGGTGCGTGGTTTTATTTTATTCAGCTTTTGCCGTGCTTCGGTTGACATGGAAGTCAGCTTATCATAATTAAAGGTCTCGGGAATGTTCAAACCTTCAAGCGCAGACATCTTTGTCACCAATTCCTGCTCCTTTTCTATATAAATATCGTACTTCACCTGTATTTCAGCTTGCTCCAGCACCAGCGGGTCCGCAGCTCCTATCGCTTCTCCCAGGCTTGGAATGGCAGCTATCATATCCTTGAGTCCAATTCCGGGGCGCAATAACAGTTTTATCGCCCTTGTCTTTTCTTGCAATTGACTATTATTTTGGTCATCCAGCAGTTTCGCAGCCATTTCCGTATCTATCGAAAAGTCAGCAAGAATTTTCTTGACTCTGCTGACCTGCTCTTTTTTATCCAGCATCAGGTGCAGGCGCTCATCAGATGCCAGCCCTATATCGTGCCCTATCTGAGTAAGCCTGAAGTCGGCATTGTCCTGCCGGAGGAGCGTGCGGTACTCTGCCCGGCTGGTAAACATCCGGTATGGCTCATCGGTTCCTTTATTAATAAGGTCGTCTATCAGCACACCTATGTAGGCATCGCTACGCTGTAGCACCACCGGTTCCTGTTCTTTTGCATTCCTGGCAGCATTTATTCCGGCCATCAAACCCTGGCAGGCGGCTTCCTCATATCCTGTAGTGCCATTTATCTGGCCGGCAAAGAACAAATTCTTCACCAATTTGGTTTCCAGCGTGAATTTTAGCTGTGTTGGCGGAAAATAATCGTACTCTATCGCATATCCCGGTCTGAAAAACTTACAATTCTCAAATCCCGGCACCATTTTAAGCGCTTTATACTGCACATCTTCCGGAAGTGAGGTGCTAAAACCGTTCACATATATCTCCACGGTATTCCATCCTTCCGGTTCCACGAACAGCTGATGGCGGTCTCGGTCTGCAAAACGGCTTATTTTATCCTCTATACTGGGGCAATACCTTGGGCCGCTGCCTTTTATACGTCCCTGATACATGGGCGACTGCTCAAAACCAGTCTTTAATATCTCATGCACTTCCGGGCTGGTGTAGGTTACCCAGCAACAACGCTGCTCTTTTGGCTTTATCTTTTCTACCGGAAGGTAGGAAAACCCAACTACTTCTTCATCGCCATCCTGTGTTTCCATTTTTGTATAATCCAGGCTTCGGCCATCAATACGTGGAGGCGTTCCTGTTTTCAGACGGGCGCTCTCAAATCCCATTTCCACAAGCTGCTCCGTGATCCCTGTCGCTCCTTTCTCGCCTATCCTTCCGCCGCCAAATTGCTTCTCCCCTATATGAATAACGCCATTTAAAAAGGTTCCATTAGTCAAAACCACACATTTTCCCTTTATTTCCTGGCCCATTCCAGTAACTACACCGGTAATTGTTCCACGTGAAACAATTAGCCCCTTCACCATATCCTGCCAAAAATCAACATTTGGGGTCTGTTCCAGCACTTCCCGCCAGGTAGTGGCAAAGAGCATACGATCATTTTGAGAGCGGGGACTCCACATTCCTGGTCCTTTTGATTTATTCAGCATCCTGAATTGGATCGTACTCTTATCGCTCACAATTCCGCTATATCCACCGAGAGCGTCGATTTCACGTACTATCTGCCCTTTGGCAATTCCTCCCATTGCGGGGTTGCAGCTCATCTGCGCAATGGTCTGCATATTCATAGTAACCAGCAATACCTTTGCCCCCATATTGGCAGCAGCGGCAGCAGCTTCACAACCGGCATGGCCAGCACCTACAACGATCACATCATATTCAGGAAACATAGTGGGCAAAGGTACAGAAAACTGAGGAAGATAGAACAGAGGCAGCAGTGCGTACCCGCCTTGCTTGCTCCTAACATGCCGCTCGCTGCGTGTTCTCATCCACAAAGAATTATAACGCCCCTGCTAATATGCCACCAACTGCTGCTATCCCTATTTCACTCTGGCACAAAAAACTATTCACCTACGCTAAAACACCCATACACCACAATGTTCCACGTGGAACAAAAATATTTCCAAACTTTAACAATAATCTATAAAATATTCCGTTATTTTGTACGAAGAATGCACTTGCCAAACAAAATATTGTCCTGCACATTGTTGCTATGCTATCTTACGATAGCATCCTTTACTGTGTTTGCACAAAACAAGATAAAGCACACAATAAAAAAGGAAGATCATAAAGGGCTAACACTAGGTATTCAATCAGGAAGAGAATTGCTTTTTAATTCCACACCGCTGATTCACAGCAAGCAAAACAAAGTGCATTACGGCATCAACAAATCTCTTGTTTTAAGGAAACCGCTGAATGCCCATTTCAAAGCAGAAGCTGCATTGAATTATGGGACTATGCAGAGCGCTTCATTTCAAAGTACTGGCTTCTATTCAAATAAAATAACCGGTCAAAATAAATTATCTGCACCCGTTACGCTGCAATACTATTTTCTTCCTGAGAAATGCCGGGTACGGCCATATTGTGGTGCAGGCATCCAGGGCAACATTCTTACAAGCAATTTTAACCCAACACCGTTTAGTGATGTAGGTGTTAATCAATATACCAATACCCAACAAGACACAAAATATATCACCATCCTTTTCACCCAGGGCGTAACTTTTGAGGTAAACACTAAAATAGAAGTAAGCCAGTCTTTCCACTTTATACCCGGCAACGCAAATAAGGTTATTGGCGTTGATCTGGGTATTGGCTATAAAATACCTTAAGGCCAAAACAACATTCCATCAATCCTTATTTCTTAGGCACTGCTCATCTCAAAATCAGCATCTCAGTCCGGTCTGGTTCCATTGAGGAGGATTATCACCTATTTGTCTGCCAATCATATACAGTCAAACCCAACTCCGGTATCGATCTCTTCCTTAGCCTGAACTAATACCAATTAGACAAAATAATTCGGCATGATTTTTGCTATAGATTAGTATGGCTATTTTACAAACAATTAGTGTCAAGGAAACAATAGAAGAACTGACAGTTTTGCTCAATAAATCTACTGTAGCTACAAAGCCGAG
>CAIRTW010000127.1 GCA_903881585.1 uncultured Bacteroidota bacterium
AAATAGTTCTACACTTTTGTTCTACACCACCAAAAGAAAAAGTCCGTAAATCGTTGATTATCAACTACTTACGGACTTTGTTGTGGTGGAGAATACCGGAGTCGAACCGGTTACCTTTTGCATGCCATGCAAACGCTCTACCAGATGAGCTAATTCCCCATTGGCGGAGCGCAAATATAGGTATTTCCTCAAAATTCCCTAACTTTCCTCAAAACCATCGGGTAATGAAAGAAAACTTCTGGCAGCAGATACTCACTTACTTCTATATCAGGAAGCGGGACCCCGATGCGCCGAAAAGCCTGAACATAAAGTTTATGCACGGTATGAACCGTATATCGCTGTTTATGTTTCTTATTGCGGTTATTATTATGGTGGTACGGTTATTCAGACACTAGGCTAATGATTTCTGCGGCTGCAAGTGAGGAGGCCTTTTTATCGCCCAGTTTATGCCATAGTATTTTGTAATCTTGCTTTAGCTCCTTTTTATAAGTTTCATCCTGCAGCAGGCGGGTAAGTGCGGCCTTGAGGTTTGCCTCTGTAAGCGCGTTTTGTATCAGCTCCGTTACCACCGGTTTGTCCATGATCAGGTTCACCAGCGATATGTATTTTACGCTCACCAATTTTGTTGCCAGCCAGAAGGATATGGGGTTGCCCTTGTAGCACACTACCTGTGGCACACCGAATAGCGCAGTCTCCAGCGTCGCAGTGCCGCTGGTTATGAGGCCAGCCCTGGCTTGTTTCAGCAGGTTGTAGGTCTGGTCTTTTACCAGCAGTACCGGCTCGTTGCCTAGCATTTCTTTGTACAAGCTGTCTGGCTGGGCTGATGCCTGGGCTACTACAAAGCAATAATCCGGGAAGTATTTTACCATCTTCAGCATAATGGGCAGCTTCACCTTTATCTCCTGTGCGCGGCTACCTGGCAGTATGGCAATGATGGGCTTGTCTGAAATTGGCTTTGCAGGTACATTGTTCTTTTCATTGCTTACGACCTCAATCAAAGGGTGTCCTACGTAAGTAACCTTGTAATCCCACTTGTTATAAAAGTCCACCTCGAAGGGGAGGATGACCAGCATCTTGTCTACATCTCGCTTTATCTTCAGTACCCTCTTCTCCTTCCATGCCCATACCTGCGGGGAAATGTAATACACAATTCGCATGCCCTGTTTTTTAGCCCACTCAGCAATGCGCATATTAAAGCCGGGATAGTCTATCAGCACCAGCACATCGGGTTTCCAGGCGAGTATGTCTTTTTTGCAAAAGTCTATATTGCGCATTATGGTGCCCAGGTGTGCTATCACCTCCACAAAGCCCATGAAGGCGAGATCGCGGTAATGCTTTGCCACCGTGGCGCCGGCAGCCTCCATTCGGTCGCCGCCCCAGCAGCGTACTTCGGCATGTGCATCCTGCTCATGTATGGCCCTGATGAGATTGCTGCCATGAAGGTCGCCGCTGGCCTCGCCTGCTATAAGATAGTAGCGCATTGGTTACCAGATAAACATTGCGAAAACAATAAGCACCACATACACCATGGTGATGACAAAAATGCCACGCATAGTAAGGTCTATCCGCTTGATGTTGCAGTAGGCAAATGGGATGAGGTTAGTGAGCAGGCTGAGCGTAAAAACCTTAGTAGCCATGCCCCGCCTGTGCGTAAGCCCTTCCACAAAATTGAATATGCCTTCATGGCTGCCCCATATAAAGTACATGATAAACATACCAATGATGGGCAGCACCAGCCCGAGCAGAAAACCAAGAATAGGAGAATCACGTTTCATATTGCTAAATATGGTTGCAATATACCTTGAAAAAAGAAAAATAACTTAGCTACTTACGCTGTTTAACTGGTTAACGTTCTTAAAGACACATTTTGCAATTATATTAACACAGCGAATCGCTTATATTTGCGCATCCGATGGCTATCGGGGAAAACACACACACACATGAATTACCATCTTAAAAATATCCCGCAGCGCACGGCCCGCCCGCGCTCCTATGGCCTCACTATGGTCATGGACAAAGGCATGGGCCTTGATGGTACACGGGATTTCCTTTCGGTTGCGGCGCCTTATGTAGACATTGTAAAACTTGGTTTTGGCACAAGCTATGTAACCGCCAACCTGAAAGAAAAAATTAAAATATACACGGACCACGACATACCGGTTTATTTCGGCGGCACTTTGTTTGAAGCCTTCCTGGTGCGAGACCAATTTGACGACTACCTGGCTATGGTAAAAGAATATGGCCTGAAGCATGTTGAGGTTTCTGACGGCTCTATTATCATTCCGCACATGGAAAAACTGGGGTACATTGAGAAGCTGGCAAAACATGTTACGGTGCTATCTGAAGTAGGGTCTAAAGACGCCGCGCATATCATGCCGCCTTACAAATGGATAGAACTGATGCGGGCAGAACTGGAAGCAGGCTCCAGCTATGTGATCGCTGAGGCGCGTGAGGCCGGTAATGTAGGTATCTATCGTGGATCGGGCGAAGTGCGTGAAGGGCTGGTGCAGGAAATACTTACACAGATACCACCGGAAAAGATCATCTGGGAGGCACCGCAGAAAGCGCAGCAGGTTTACTTCATGGAGCTGCTTGGTGCGAATGTAAACCTCGGCAACATTGCGCCTGCCGAAGTGATACCGCTGGAGTCTACGAGGGTGGGTCTGAGAGGTGATACTTTTAATTTGTTTCTTGATGACGATGGCAGAAAAAGGGCTAATCACGGTTAATAGAGATCTGATAAACGTTTAATAATAAAGCGCCGGGCGTTGCCGGGCGTTTTTTCTTTTATATTTACACTATGCTGGTGCAATACGGTCTTATTGGTTACCCTCTTCAACATTCTTTTTCCCCGGCTTATTTCAAAATGAAATTTGCCGCCAATGATATTGAGTCCACCTATGAACTGTTCCCGATCGAGGCTATCAGCGAGTTTCCGGCACTGCTGAGCAGCAACCCTGAGCTAACCGGGCTTAATGTAACCACGCCCTACAAGGAATCGGTGATCCGGTACCTGGACCAGATGGACCCCGTGGCTGTGGCAATAGATGCGGTGAATTGTATCCTCATAAGGAACGGAAAGACCAAGGGGTACAATACCGATGCCATGGGCTTTGAAAAAAGCCTGAACCCGCTGCTGAAATCGCAGCATAATAATGCGCTGATACTGGGCACCGGCGGCTCATCTAAAGCAGTGGCGTATGCACTTACACAACTGGGCATACCGTTTCAAAAAGTATCGCGGGTGAAAACCGAGGGTGTAATAAGCTATGAAGAGCTGAGCCCTGATGTGATCTCCCATCACAAGCTGATCATCAATACCACACCTGTGGGCATGTACCCTCATACAGACGAAACGCCTCCGCTGCCATTTGACCATATTACTGAGCATCATTTGCTTTTTGACCTCATTTACAATCCCGAGGAGACAAGGTTCCTGGCTATGGGAAGAGAAAAAGGCGCCGTGGTTAAGAATGGCTTTGAGATGCTGCAACTGCAGGCTGAAGCCAGCTGGGAAATATGGAATCAAGGGCAGATGCCTGATTAAAGAATATGGGTTCTCATTATTTCTCTCTGCCGCTAATATGTTTCTGCCCTGCCGGGCTAATGAATATATACGGCATGTCAATGTTGTATATATTTGGTAAATTACTTATTAACCTGCCCTTATGAAACGAGTAGCCTCAGCATTTTTTCCGATTATTTTTTCCTGCTATTTTGCTTCTTGCGGCAAGACGCAATGCCTCACTCCAGATGTGTACGAGGTTGTTTTTGATAGCGCCGATAGTATTCCAGACACCAGTGCAAATGTGGTACAGTATCAAAAAGGAAGCGGTTTTAGCAACATTGTCAAATCATATAATGGTACGGGACTTGCCAGAACGTATAGTGCGGGTCACAAAGAACTTATCCTGGGTTATTCCGCCAGTGAAGTAATTAGTTCGTATGGCTATGATTGGATGATCACACTCGTGCCATCTGGTAAGGTTTATACATTGACGAATATATCTCATAGTAATAACACCCAAAGCAATGGCGGGATTGGTGGAATAAGAGAAAGATGTGTAAATTCTGTAAGCTATTCTGTGAATGGCACCATCAATTCTACAGGCTCGCCGGCCACCACCAGTAGTTCGGCGGAAGCGATTCTAAGTATCAATTACTAAACTGAGTTTATAAGGACGAAAAAATCACCCCACCGTATAATACACACATGTAGTTACAAAATCACGGAAATAAGGAATCCATGAAAATGGTGGGAATTGGTTGCGTGGTTTGAGGCCGAACTTGTATTTGTAAATGGGGTTGATGAGGTAGTGCTGTTTATGGAGCACCTTCATACCACTGGCTTTTACGATACGTTCAAAGCGCTCGATGGTGATTTGGGTATCTTTTATTTCCATCAGCTCATCGATCACTACTTTATCTTCGCCGGCCATTTTCAGAATGCCTTTGTAGAGGAAGCGGGGGAGGATGTGATAGTAAGGCAGCACACTGGCCCATTTTTTACGGCATACCTGCTGGTGGCCGCCGAAGGGCATGTACCATGGCGGGAAACCAAAGAATATCTGTCCGCCTGGTTTTAAGAAGTTTTTGAGGTAGGGTACAAATTTCTCCTGGTCCGGCACATGCTCTATTACATCTTTAAGGATGATGACATCAAACTTGCCTTTGAAGCGTGTGAGGAAATCGGCATCATATATGTTCTGGCAGAGCAGTTCCACTTTGCCTTCGGCCAGTTCTTTTTCCAGGAATTCATTGGCGAGGTCTATGCGTTCCTGCATGAGGTCAACACCAAGGCAATGGCAGCCGCGCTCCATGAAGGGCACGAGCACACCACCCTCGGCAGTGCCTACTTCAAATATAGTGGTACCGGGGCCGAGGGCCTTGGTCTTTTCAATAAACGGCAGTACATAAGACAATGAATTGTCAACCTGCTGATCGAAACGTACCCGGTGGTCGGTGTGTTGTTTTAAAGCCAATGTGACTAGTTATTATGACCGCTCAAAAATACTGTTTAGCTAAGTGCTTCATTCAGCAGGTCATGGTTCGGCGGGGCTCACCATGACACTCTTCGATTTAGCTTGATGCGGTAAATTTACTTTTTTATTTCTTTTTCTGTGCTTTCCAGTATTGCCAGCTGCCTGCGTATGCTTTCGTGGTGTATCTGTTCGTAGAGCTTTACAATAAATTCTTTCGAGAGCATGTGTGCCTGGGCCCGCTCTCCCCGTGTCTCCACTATATCACGCCAGCGTGCTGGTTGGTAGGCGGTGAGGTTGCAGTCTTTTTTCACCAGGCCCATCTGTTCACTTAGCTCCATGCGGCGGGCTAGCAGGTCTATGATCTCGGCATCCAGGCTGTCCATCAGCTGGCGCAGGTATTCCAGCTGCATAAGGCCACTCATATCCTGCGTGTATTCTTCGCGCACAATGAGGCCCGCCAGAATTTCTTTCAGCTGCACCGGTGTTATCTGCTGGGCTGCATCGCTCCAGGCCTCATCAGGCCGGGGATGGGTTTCTATCATCAGCCCGTCGAAATGCATGTCCATTGCTTTCTGGGCCACTTCTGCTATGCGGCTGCGATTGCCGGTGATGTGGCTTGGGTCGCAGATGATGGCCAGCTCCGGTTTGCGCCTTTTCAGCTCTATAGGTATGGGCCAGTTGGGCTGGTTGCGGTAGCCAGTTGCGGGCGTATAGCCGGAAAAACCGCGGTGTATGGCCGCGAGGTTTTTAACGCCGGCTTTTGCAAAACGCTCTATCGCACCCTCCCAAAGATCAACATCTGCATTCACCGGGTTTTTTACCATCACGGGTATATCTATGCCGCGCAGTGCATCGGCAAGGTGCTGCACCTGGAAGGGATTAACGGTGGTGCGTGCGCCTACCCACAGCACATCAATGTCGTGTTTCAGGGCCAGCTCTATGTGGGCGGGCTCGGCCACTTCCACTGCTACCGGTACATTATAAGTTTGCTTTGCTTCCTGTAGCCACTTGAGGGCTTCCGCACCATTACCTTCAAAGGAACCGGGCTTAGTACGGGGCTTCCATACGCCAGCCCTGAACAGTTGTACGTTCATTACACTCAGCGCAGCAGCTGTTTCCATCACCTGTTCACGCGTTTCGGCACTACAGGGGCCTGCTATCACAAATGGCCGGGCTGTTTTGAAAAAAGACATAGTGCAAAGGTAAGGGTGTAGGTTGACAGGTTAAAAAGTTAAAAGGTTAAAAAGGTCGAGGGCTGTAACGGTTGCAATAAATAGCTTACTTTTATCTAATGTTATCTTCCAAACAATGAAAAAGATAAAACTATTTCTTTGTCTGCTGCTGACTTGCCCTTCTTTATTCTCGATGGCGCAGGATAGCGCTAAGTATCATCCGCATGGCCTGTTTATTTATGGCGATATAGGTGGCGGATATGGTACACACGGCTCTTTTAAAATGACAATGAATGTCATTGACGAAAAGAACAACGTCTTTTCTCTCGCCTATTGTTTCAGCAGCCGCCGAGATCCGAAGATGCCGGCAGATTACCACCCCGGCCTTTTTGGCCTTTATCCGCAGCAAACTTTGTCCATGTTTGGTTTGATGTATGGCAAAGCCTTTTCCCGACCTTCTTCCGTTGTCCGGTATATACTCAAGGGTGGGCTTTCGTTTGGTACGGCAAGCACGCCAGGCAATTATCAGATATCAGGAGGGTGGTTTGACAGCAACTATGATTACGGTAGCCGGAAAGATTTTTGCGCCGGGATCATTCTGAATCCAACTATGGAACTTCCCCTTGGCCGGAAGGCGGGGCTTTCACTTGGTTTGTATGGCAACATCAATTATGTGAGCCCGGTATTTGGGCTAGAGGGGACAATGCTATTTGGCAAATTGAGAAACAGAACCGTGAGGGAGCAAAGCAAGCGTCACAGGTTAAGAGGTTAAAAGGTTAAAAAGTTGATAAGTGATAGGTTGATAAGTAACATTTTATGCAGGTGGGTGTTGTGATTTGAAGTGTTGTAAATTTCTAAGCGAGTTTTGGGTATTTAGATGATCTGCTCCAAATGTTTTTACTGATATGTCATAAGCTATTTGCATATGCGCAATTGCTTTCGAAAATAGGCCCAGGTAATAATATACAATAGAAAGGTTGTTATTGCTCATTGCTGTGTTCGGATGTAACTCCCCATAATTATTAATATCATTTGCTAATGCACTTTCTAACAAACTTCTGGCTTTATTTAGATCGCCTAAATCTTTGTAAATCTCGGCTAGATTAGCTTGCCTTATTGCAACCATACGATGATCTTCTCCATAAGCATCTGTGTCAATTTTTAAAGCCTTTTCTAACAAAATTTTTGCTTTATCCAGATTGCCTAAGTCTCGATAAACGGTTCCAAGATTAGATTGTTTTACTGCTACGTTAGGATGATTTTCTCCGTAGGTTTTAATATCGATTTTCAGTGCTTTTTCAAGTAAATCTTTTGCCCTATCTAAATTTTGCAAATCGGCATAAGCAACTGCGAGATTAGATAGAGCTATTGCTGTTTCACTCCCCTCTTCTCCATATTCCTCCAGTGTACCTGATAGTGTTTCTTCTGCAAATTTTACAGCTTTTTCTATATCATTTAATTGAAAATATATATTTGATAAAATATTATTTATTTGTGTTTTATTATTTTTCGAGAGTAAATCAGGATTAACAAGAAGCACATGTTCTAAAACGGATTTAGCATTGTTGTACCGGCCTTCTTCCTTATATTCCAAAGCTAATGCTATGGCAATGGTTACCGAGTCCTTCATTTGCCTAATGGTAGATGGCTTGCCATTCACAGATTTTAAAAACTCTTCCCATTCATCTTCCAGGTGACGTATCCTTGCTTCACCATCTTTACTTGGCATTTGTATTTCCGTGTTCTCCAGTATAAGTTCTTTTTTGAAATCCTTTTGCCTTGCTGTCAATAGTTCCTCCGGAGTGGTAAAATCGAAAGTGAACACCACCCAGCTCCAGAAATCGTAAGCCTTATGCGTGAGTACTGCACTGGTCGCAAAATCGGCCCAGAATATGATGTGTGCAGGGGTTTGGCGGAAAAGGGTGTCCCGCTGAAAGTTGAGATTGCCGAGAAAATCAGCACTTTTTACGGCGTCTTCAAGACCAAATATGTGGATTATAGAGTTAGACGGTATCTTGTCCTTTTCTTCAGATAATATGATGCGGGCCAGTGATTCTGTTTTTTCGCTGATGTAGATATCGTACGGCTTCAGTTCCGGCACATATTCAGCCAGCGCATCGTGCAGCGGTTTTTTCAACCTTGCCGTATCATAGTTTATCCAGAGCACATTCGGATTCGGGTCCTTCAACAGGAAAAGCAACTTGTCCCATTCTTCTTTGTTTTGGGCAATAATGGCTGCAAAATCGCTATTCTGTGCTTCCGGCATTGGTGAGGTATGGTAGTAATAAAGGATTGGGCAGCCTGTTGTTCTGCTCGCCGTTGTATTCCATAAGGGCCAGGGAGAACAGCAGGTCTAAAATTATCTCATCGGCATCTTCATACTCGCCTTTCTCCAATACATCTATTTGTGGAGATGTGAGCCGGCGGCGTATATCAAGGCCTATTTTTTTACATGCCTTTTCGGCAATGGCCATGCTGATCTT
Source organism: uncultured Bacteroidota bacterium (assembly GCA_903881585.1). Taxonomy (GTDB): domain Bacteria; phylum Bacteroidota; class Bacteroidia; order Chitinophagales; family Chitinophagaceae; genus Nemorincola. The sequence goes on from CAIRTW010000127.1 coordinate 8,638, forward strand.
TGAGCCGTTCGGCGCGGCACTCATAAGGCAAGTATCCACTATCCTGATCAGTTGGCGGGGGCTGCCACCCGATTGACGTACACAGTATTCCAAAACACCGGTTTCGAAGAATGTGTCTTCGTCTATACGTCTGGTGATTATTTCACTGAAATGAGGTATTGTCTGGTCGTTGATCGGTATGAGTGGCAAGGTAAAGTGTTCATAGGTACTCAGCACAAGACTCATCTTGCTGTCATACAGTGTGTCTATGGGCACGCAGCATATAAGGCTGCAATTGAGGTCATTTATCAGCCTTGAATTTTGAAAAAATGTTTCGGTGTATTTATCATACCTGTCCCAGCGCAGTTTTTCAAGCCCATCCAGGATGAACACGATCTCCTGCCCCAGCCCAGCCCGGCGTATATTTTTCTTAATATCTATCAGCGCAAGGTTGAAGGCATTGATATAGTCGCCCTGTTTTTCCTGTATTTTCCGTCTCACGGTTGTTGACGTCTGTGAGCCGTAAGAGAAGACAGATTTTATGAATGCTTTGGCGCTGAAAAACTTCAATAGGCCTCCTGTACCCACTTCTGCACTCACGCCGCCTTCTGTATCCAATTTACTTTTTATCTCTTCGCTTACATCGCTATCCGACAGCCAGTCGTTCGCTATCATTTGTAATCCGGGCACATCGTAATCTATTCCTTTTTCCTGTAGTGCATTGACTAATGAAGCGATAAGCAAAACCATCAGGTCCTCAGACTTAAAATCGGAAATCTGAATGTAATCATCTACATCAAGGTAAATGGAAAAATATTGTTCCGGCTTGTTCAGCCTGTGATGCAGCTTATGCAGCTCTGTGCTTTTACCACTCCCTGTATGCCCGGTATAAAGTATTTTTGCGTTCCCGGCTTCCTCGTTTACCTTGTTGTCCAGTATTCCCAGTTTGAACATTAAACTCCCAAAAGAAGAGTCACTGCGCACAGAATCAAAATTCACGTACAGATGATCTATGTCCGCAATTTCAAAGCTCAGCCTCAGCGCATTGAGCGCTTTAAATATTTCTTTTACTGGGTATGTTTGCTTATCGGGCATATGAATTGCCAAAATTAGTAACAAATTAATACAATACCTATTGCGGGCAAGATAAGTACCCTCACGCCAAAATTCTTCGCTTTTTTAACATTTTTCTACTTCTGCCACTAACGCTACCTTTGCGGCAATGCAAAAAAGACCAACGGCTGCCGAGCTGAAAAAGGGCGGAGTGATACTTGTGGATAAGCCTTATAAATGGACATCATTTGATGCTGTAAACCATATAAAAATATCGCTGCGGGCCAAGATAGGCCACGCAGGCACACTGGATCCCCTGGCTACAGGCCTGCTCATTTGCTGCAGCGGGGAGATGACCAAAAAAATTTCCGGTTACCAGCAATTGCCTAAAGAATACACCGGCATTTTTCACCTGGGCGCTACTACTGCAACATGCGACCTGGAAAGCGACCCGGAAAACCTGATGCCGTTTGAGCACATTACGAAAGAGCAGCTGCTGGAAGCCGCTCAAAAACTTACCGGGGACATAATGCAGGTGCCACCTATACATTCTGCCATAAAGAAAGATGGAAAGCGCTCTTATGACCTTGCCCGCGCTGGTGTGGAAGTGGTATTAAACGCCCGGCCGGTAACCATAGGTGAGTTCGAGATCACGCAGATAGCTTTGCCGGAAGTACATTTCCGTGTACTGTGCACCACCGGTACTTATATCCGTTCGCTGGCGCAGGATTTCGGGCAGCTGCTGGGATGCGGGGCCTACCTGCAGGAACTGCGCCGCACGCGGATAGGCAACTTTGATGTAAAAGACGCGCTTACTCCGCAACAATGGAAAGACCTCTGGAAACCTCCTGTGGCACCCCCTGCCTCAACCGACTGATGTGCATACATTTTCTATGAAATTAATGGCGCGGTTTTTGCGCAAAATTTGCGATAACATACGTTAATTGCCTACTAAACAAATGTTAATTTGATCGGCAATTATGTTAATAACTTAAAATATTGCGTATCGTTGTAAACGAAAATACTCATATGACGACCAATAAAAATCATTCTCCCTTTGAGAACAAAGAAGGTTTCCTGGTAAAGGTGGAAAACCTGGTTAAGGAAATTGTGGTTCAGAATGACATCCCGTATTACCGGATAGAATCTGAGATGGAAGAAGTGGGTGATAGCTTTATGCCGGTTATCAGGATCGTTACCTATTTTGAAAATTCGGTGGCCCCTATATCTGCCATTTTATGCGAGGAATTTGATGTGGAAGCAGAGCAGGCAGGTGATAAAAAAGAAATTACAACGGACAGTTTTGCATCGAAGCGTATAGCATACAGGCTGGCCCTGAAGGCGAACCGCCTGCAGCTTACCGAGTATAAAAAATATGGCGCAAATAAATTCAAGGTTTATGTATGCTCCATGCTGCAGGATGCCTGGGCAGGGATAGAAAAAGAACTTGGCTATAATGGCGGCAACATACCGGATGAGGCCAAGAGAGATTTTTACCGTGTAGGCGCACTTATGGAAATGGCTGACCTGGAGTTTTTGAAGATCAGGAACCTGGTAAACAAAAATGAACAAAGGCCAGCGCCTGTTGCAGCCAGCCAGTTTCAGCCGGTGACAGAGGTTACGCACGAGCCCTTGCAGCCAGCGCCTGTATATGCCGTTCAGCCAGCACCAGTGCCGCAGGTAGTGGAGCAACCAGCGCCCCCGGCAGAGAACAGGGTATTATTGCGCGTGGTACCCAGCGCTCCGACACAACAGGTGAGCGCTGAATCAAATGGCCATAGCAGGAACGAAGAATGGGAACATACAAATACAGCTGGTAATGGACATACAAATGGCATGGAAAGCCAGCCTGAAACCTATAATACAATACCTAACCAACAGCAGGCGCCAGTGTATGCGCCGCCTGTTGCCGAAAAACAAGCAGACCCGGTACATTTCAATTTTGATTCTGCGGGAAGGTTGAATGTGAGCGCGGAAGGTTTAGTGGAAAAAGCTCCGGCTTCCCAACCAGCGCAATCTCATGACGACAGGTATCAAACGAACGGGCAGCGGCCGCTTGATGAGTATGCCCAGATGACCGATGCATCCCTGAAAGAATATGTGCTGAACAGCAAACTTCTGAAAGAGGTGGATTCGCAGATAGCAGCACATGCAGGGGCCAGGCTAAACAATGATATAGATATTGAAGGCGATGTGGAGCGCCTGAAATTCCTGAAGGTATTTTCCCTGAAACAATTGCACGAGAAAATAGCTGATAATAAAGCAGATATCATCGCATTTGCCGAAAAATGGATAGGCAAGGATAATGGCGGTTCATTCGATATGGGCATAAGCCTCTTCTACCTGGAATATCTGCTTGTAGCCAAGAAAAATGACCCGGGATTTGCAGTGGAGTATGTGCTGAAATTCATTTCAGACAATGAGTACAGCGCCCGCTACATTGTACCTACTTATAACGCTATAAGAGACAGGGAACCGGATGCCAATGCAGCTAAGTTTGCACACCTGACGCTGAAATAAAACCCCCACCCCCTAAAGGGGAGTCATGCATTTAGCTTTAGAAAAACCAACATCAAGGTCATTTCTATTTAGCATTAAACAAAAGTCTATGAATGTAGCTGAAGCCGAAGTTATATTCACCTGTGAAGCCCCTTTAGGGGTTTGGGGATTTTCATTTTTACCTCAAGCATTTCGATCATTTTTTCTATTCTGCGGGCGCGGGTCTCTTCTTTTTTTGCTTCCACAATAGCAAGTACATGCTCCTTTTTGTGGGTAAAGGCCATGGTATTGAAGTAAGCCTCCAACCCTTTATATTTCCTCACGGCCGCCAGGGCATCTGCGGGTAATTGCACTGTCCGGTTCACAAAGTCTATTCCTTCTGCTTTACGCTCTTCCATTGGCAGATCGGATATGGATGGCTTGCTTTTTGGTGCATTTGTGAAGCGCATGCCGGTCCAGTCATCATTTATAGATACAGAGGTCTGGCCACGGTAACCCGACTGAAAGACAATATCCCACGGTTTCATTTGGATAAGGTCGGAGGTAATGTCGCCTGTTTTTTTAGGATAGGCGATCCAGAAAACCGTATCATGCGCAATATAATTGGCCAGCAAGGGAATCCAGCGGGCAAGTACGCCGCTGTCTTCTGCAAACAGTATCAGCTGGCCCACCGTTTTTTTTCCTGATAGTTTTTGTTTCACTTCCAGTTCGTCAAACAGGTGGCTGCAGTCCACCGGCAGATTTATGGCCCACAGTGGCAGCGCAGTATTTATTCTTAGTTTTTTGAGGAGCTCCATTGCTGCGGATTTATCAATGGATAAAGATATAAATGACGCCTGAAAGTTGCATGTTTATATGGCCGTGCGCCAATAGTGGGCCTGTAACCAGCTTGCGACCTAAGAACATCCTACTAATAAGTTTGTACTGTACCTTAGCCAGCAAGAACGCGAATGAAGCAAAAACACCTTTCAGAAAAACACTTAATAGCTGGTATTGTAATCAGTATGTTCTTATGGGGCCTTAGCTGGCCATCCAACAAAGTGCTTACACACTACTGCTCGGTCGTTAATTTCACGGTGTACCGGTATATAATTGTTATGGCCACTATGGTCCTCGTGGTATCGTTTCTTGGTGCAGGCTTCCGGGTGCAGAAGAAAGGCATACCTGCTTTTATTGTCTCCGGCCTGCTGCTGGCGCTTTACAGCTACCTGTTCTTTATGGGCCTGAAGAATGGCTCGCCAGGGGCAGGTGGCGTACTGGTGACAACACTCAACCCAATCATGGCTTATGCCATAAACATTGCTATCAAAAGAAAACTACCATCGGGCAGTGAGGCGGGCGGCCTGATGCTGGGTGTGGCTGCGGGCACTGTTCTGCTGCAATTATGGAGCAATAGCGCAGCCATTACTGATAGCGGGAATTTGTATTTTCTGCTTGCCGCGCTTACATGGGCTACTATGAGCAAGTTCACCGCTACCGGTGCACGGCATGGTTCTTCAATTACTTTCAGTTTGTGGCAATACCTGGTTACTTTGTTATGTCTGCTGCCGCTGGCGGATTTTGCAGAGATGCGCGCTGCTATACATATTACAGATGCCGCCTTCTGGCTGAATCTTTTCTTTGGCTCCGCTATTGTTACCACCATGGCAACGACGATCTACTTCTACACCACAACCCGCCTTGGCGCAGAGAAGGCAAGCAGCTTCATATTCCTGGTGCCGCTCGCTGCAGCTGTTTCATCATGTGTATTGCTGGGCGAAAAAATACATGCGCATACTGCCATTGGGGGTGCATTGGGCATGATAGCCGTGTACTTCATTAATAAGAAAAAGCCGGTGGCAATAGATATTGCAGGGGAGTAGCGTTTAAAAGCATCACAGCAGATACTATCCTGTCTCATTTGGCGTTTTAATTCCTTTCTTTATCAAAGTATGGGATCCGGGCGAATCATCTTTTCATTACTTATTTTGCAGTCGGCGTTTTCTTTACCTGGCTATGCCCAAAAGGACAGCACAACTGACGATGAGCTATCGTACAAACTATTTGATGGCAGATTACTGTTTGGCACAAACTTCACGCAGCTGGATGGAGATACCTATGCGGGCTACCACAAGGTGGGTATCAATGCTGGCGGGCAGGTATATGTTCATTTCAAACAGCTGTTTGGCGTGAGCCTTGAGTTGTTGTATAGCCAGAAAGGGGTGCGTGGCGGCACCGTAAAAGAGTCCTATACATTAGGTACCTACTTCGACAAATATTATCTGAACCTTAATTACGCCTCAGCTGCGCTCTTGCTGCATTGCAACATGTATATCTTCGATTATGAGGCAGGTATATCGTATTCCCGGCTTATATCATCGAAAGAATGGGCAGAAGCCGATGTGCCGGTGGTAATAGACCCGGTACTTGCAAGCTTCAACAATTATGACGTAGATTATGTTGCGGGCTTTTCTATGAGAATAAGCAAGCGCTGGCGGTGGAATATGAGGTATGAATATTCCATAGTGCCGGTGAGGCCGTGGGACCGGGTGCCGCCCCGCTACAGCGATGGCAGCGCGGGACAGTATAATGAAGCGGTGAGCTTGCGATTGGTTTATATACTTTGATGATCCCCATGCCATTTGGGTTGGTTTCTTATCTAATATATGTAGAAAACAACCACGCGATGATGTCAAAGAGGCTGTCATGTAAGGAACATTTGAAAACCACGAATTGCAAAAACTGCGGCTAATAGTGCTTTAGTCACTATTTTCGGCTAAAATTTGTAATTTCCAAAAAATAATTACTATCATTGTATGGTTTTTCTATTTGTACCTTTAACTGTTTCAAAATAAATTGCCTTTTATGAAAAGAAAGATGCTACTCTTAACACTTGCATTACCTGTTATTTTATGCCAGAATCTGCAGGCGCAAACGTCGTCGCGGCTTGTCGCTTCATCTGATTATACCAGTAACGGCGCTTCATTAAATGTAAATGACTCAACGTCTTATACTTACTATTCAAACAACAGGGGCGGTGACCTTATGCATACTATGAAGTATGATGTGGCTACAAGCTGGAACTTTGTTGGTGATACTGCATTTAACTACAATCAGAATCGTCTCCAGACATTCGATGCGAACAATAATATTTTAACTAACATAACCCAGAACTGGAGTGGTACCGGATGGGCAAATTCTACGAACGTAGTTTATACCTATAACACCAGCGGCCAGATATCTACAATAGTATATCAGTCATGGGGCGGTATTACCTGGGTCAACACTTCAGAAGATGTGTATAGCTATAACACAGCTGGCCAGCTTTATCTTGACCAGTCGAACACATGGAACAGCCTTACTTCTTCTTTCCTGCCAGGCAGCCAGAAAATATATTACTACGATGGCACAGGCAGGCTGCTTCAGGAAGTGGACCAGACTTACAACTCCGGCTCCGGCTTGTATGACTATACTTCGCAGATATTATATACCTATTCCGCCACTACAAATACTACCACTTACAGCAACTGGAGCGGTTCGGCATTTGTAAACAACTATATGTATACCGATACTTATGATGGCTCAGGCGACCTCCTTACTGATCTTTACCAGACATACAATGGCAGTGCATGGGTAAACCAGGTATTGCATGTATATAGCGCTTTCACCAGCACTATGCCTGGTGTAGAAATAGACCAGATTTGGGACACAACCGGCGGCGGCACATGGGACAATGTAAAAAAGTACATGTACTCTTATAATGGGTTTGGCCAGATGACATCTTCTGTAGGCGAATCATGGAACGAAGGTGTGGGTTGGGAGTTTGCAGCAGGCGACCCAACTGCGTATTATTATTATTCAGGTTACACTGCATCGGTAAAGACTGTTGTTGCTAACAATGGCTCTGCTAATCTCTATCCTGTACCTGCACAGAATGTACTTCATATAGACCTTAACTGGAACGAAGCACAGTCGGCTACCATCAGCATGTATGACATGGCCGGCAAGGAAGTAAACAAAATGAACGTTCCTTTCGGCAGCCAGTTCAGCGGCGCTATCTCTGTAAACAATCTTGCTGACGGCATGTATGTGATCAGCATAAATGGCACACAAGGTCAGATAGTAAAGCAGGTGGTTGTAGCACACTAATCGGCTGAAAAGTAAAATCTTAAAAAAATAGTATTTCAATACAAAATGAGCGTCTCAGGACGCTCATTTTTTTTTAGGTTTAACGCCTACCTTTACACTATGTCATCGCATCCGATAGGTATTTTTGATTCCGGTTATGGCGGGCTTACAGTTTTCAGGTCTATAGCGGCGCTGTTGCCGCAATATGACTATATCTACCTGGGCGATAATGCCAGGGCGCCATATGGCAACCGCTCGTATGAAACTGTGCACCAATATACACTCGAATGCGTGGAGTGGTTTTTCAAAATGAACTGCCCGCTGGTGATACTTGCCTGCAATACAGCATCTGCAAAAGCGTTGCGCACCATACAGCAGGTGGACTTGCCGCGCATAGCGCCCAATAACCGGGTGCTGGGCGTGATACGGCCCACAGCCGAAATGATAGGCTCCTACACCGATACAAATTCGGTAGGGGTGCTTGGCACACGGGGCACTATCAACTCCGGGTCTTACGAGATAGAGATCAGTAAGTTTTTCCCGGAGGTGAGCGTACACTCACTTGCATGCCCTATGTGGGTGCCGCTGGTAGAGTATGGCGAGTATAACACCGATGGGGCAGATTTTTTTGTGGGCAAATACCTGCAGCAGTTGCTGGCCGCTGCTCCTGACATAGATACTATATTGCTGGCATGCACCCATTACCCGCTGCTGGCAGATAAAATAAAAAAGCACTTGCCACAGGGCGTAAAAGCCATATCGCAAGGGCCTATTGTGGCCGATAGCCTGGCCGAATACCTGCAGCGCCACCCGGAAACAGAGCTCCAGCTCTCCAAAACCGGGGACGTACGCTTTTATACTACCGATGATACCGCAGATTTTGACAATCACGCATCTGTGTTCTTCGGTGAAAAGGTGCGATCCACACATCTCCGCCTGGGCCATATCTAAAGGTTCAGGGACTTATTTCTCCGTGGTTTCCATTGGGCTGTCCCGGCGGAATCTATATTTCTGAAAAAATATTTTTCGATCTTACTAACATTTTTATTTATTGCAACGCCTTACTATAGTAGCGGCATTTCCGGCCATGCAAAAATCAAGGGCAAACCGGAAGTATCCCCGCTGATTTTTGCATTTAAAATATTGTATTTAAGCTGATTTTGTTGGACTTGTAATCTCTATATTTATCACCCCAAAAACATCTCCCCCGATGAACTACTCTAACCTTATTCCCCGCCTTTTTGCTGCTGCAAAAAAAACTGGCAATGTGCGCAGGCGCAGCGTAGCAGTACTTGTACTGACACTGCTCTGTACAGCCGCAGCTGCGCAGCCCACTATCAGCTCTGTAAGCCCGCTAGTTGGTACACCCGGCAGCAGTGTAACCATCGCCGGTACCGGCTTTAATAGCACCCCGGCAAATGACGTAGTCTACTTTGGTGCTACACGGGCCGCAGTAACTGCTGCCAGCGCTACCTCACTCACCGTGACTGTGCCGGGAGGCTCTACTTTTGCCCCGGTAAGCGTAGAAAATGTGGCAACGCATCTTACTGCGTTTTCTAAATTTCCTTTTTTGCCTACATACACTAATACCAGCTATGGCATGGCCCACACCAACTTTGACCCTGGTGTGCCCTTTGGCCCGGTTACCGGTATTAATTCGGGAGTGGCTATTGGCGATATAGACGGGGATGGCAAGCCGGATATAGTTGTTGTGAGTAGTTCAGATAACCAGGTTTACATTTATCGCAATACCGCATCCAGCGGTGCTATTACCAGTGGGTCTTTTGCCGCACCAGTCACATTTGGCGTAGGAACCGCATCATATTATTATCGTTTGGCAGCAATAGGCGATATAGACGGGGATGGCAAGCTGGACATTGTTGTTGCAAATAGTTCTGATAATACGATCTCTGTTTTACGCAACACATCTTCAGGGTCTATATCAATGGCGCCACCGG
>CAIRTW010000128.1 GCA_903881585.1 uncultured Bacteroidota bacterium
GGGGCGTTAATGGCACTAAAGTGCAGAAGTTTGTGAAGCTGTAATTACCGCATTACAACCAGCTTTTTCACGATAACGTTTTTACCCGCTATGATCCGGCACTGGTAGGTGCCGGGAGCAAGCGTAGCTATTGGTATACTTGTTTTGTTTCCGGATAATGGATAGGAGCTGATAAATCGCCCTGCAAGGTCATAAAGCGTTGCGCTGGAGCCTGGGGGAAATCCTGCACCGCTTTGTATCACATAATCACTAGAAGCGGGATTTGGGTAGGTCGTTATCTCATTGCTGATGCTCACGTTTGCAGAAGCTGCTCCGGCTATGTCTATTTCTGTGCAGGTACTATCGACACCACAATCCGTATAGACGAACACGCAGGCATGGAAGGTACCAGTGGCGGAGTAAGTATGTGCCGGGTTTGCTATTGTACCCGTGGTTCCATCGCCAAAATACCATCTTACACTGTCGTATGGGGATGAGCCTGTATAGTAGAAGTTTACGACCGGAGCTGTGACGGTATCTGCAAAACCGGCAACGGGCGGAGCTGCGCAGCATACGCCATGCTCACAAGGCATTATTCCTGGGTTGTACTTCGCCATATAAAAGTATTCACGGAACGGCCCCGGCGCAGGGAGGGTATCGAGGCCAAATACAAGTGGTATTTGCTCATAATCAGCCCCAACAACGACGCTGCCGTTATTGTCGACTGCCATGCCTGCCAGGTCATCGGCTCCGCTTCCCACCATCGTACCACTGCCATGTATGTATCTGCCGCAATGATCGTACGCTGCAATAAATAAAAGATCGGAACGAACAACCGGAGTATCAACAAGGTCACCGTTGAAATTAAGGATGCCATCGCAATAGCCGGCTATCCATATATTGCCGCAATTGTCAGGTGCGAGACTATATGCCTGTGCATAGGATACGCTGCTCGCCGAGTTAGCCCAAACTATAGTACCGCTGTCATTATACTTTGCAACCAGGGTATTGTGAATGCCACTTAATACAAGCGTGTCCGGCCCGAAGAAAGTAGTTCCGTCGATCGCCCCGGCAACATACACATTTTCAAATGCGTCGGTAGCAAGCTGATAAGGTGTAACATGCCGCGGTACATCTTTTCCCCAGACAGGGTTACCGCCGCTGTCAAATTTTGCAATAAAGGGGTAGCCATCAGTGCCCGGACTGGCGGGGTTATATAGAGAATCTATAAGAACATTGGTGCCAAGGACCATGGTATCAGATGAGAATATGCCGGTAAGGTAGATATTGCCGTCTTTTGATACATCCATGCTAACGGTGTGGTCGCTGTATCTGCCGCCATAATTTTTGGCCCACAAAGGATTTCCTGAGGAATCGAACTTCGCAATAAAAATGTCGGAAGTCCCACTGCCCGGGTTGCTGAGCGTTGTAGTGCCTATGGTTGCCGTAGGGGTATTGAATGCCCCGGACGCATATACATTTCCTTTGCCGTCTACGCCGATACCACCGCGCATATAACCGCCGCCTGCGAGGCCGGCAATATTCTCAGCCCACAAGACGGCTCCGCCCGGAGAAAATTTTACCAGGAAATTCATAAGATATAAGGAGTCATTCACTAAAGTATATGGGCCGATAGTGCATGTTGAATCGAGGTACATGCCGAGCGCATAAAGATCGCCCCTGGCGTCGGTGGCGAGGGCTAGCGTGAGGCTAAATGTGTTCTGCGTGCTTGCAACCCAAACAATATTACCTGCAGGATCAGTCTTCACAATAACCATTTGATTATCGGTGGTAGGGTCGGTTACC
>CAIRTW010000129.1 GCA_903881585.1 uncultured Bacteroidota bacterium
ATTAAGGCAAACTATTGTTTTATTAATTTCTGCACCATCAGCCTTGCACCACTATCATCGTAAAGTGCAATGAAATACATGCCATTTGCCAAACCACCCGTATTGATCTCTTTCGCATCGGCCTGTTCCAGTTCGGTCTTTCCGTCTATGCTGGTGATCACCGCGTGCACCCGCACATCAGACTCTATGTACAAAATATTTGTTACCGGGTTAGGGTAGATGCGTAGTAATGTAGCAGCCTGGTTTTGCACCCCAACCATATTGGTATTGTAGTGCAGCGGTGCACCCATTGCGCTGCAGCCATTGGTATCTGTAACTACCACCCAGTAATTACCATTGTACAGCGCCGCCGTCTGGAAGGAGTTTGCACCCGGTATCAGGCCCTGAAGGCTATCATACCACTGGTAGCTCACATAATAAGTGGCGGTGAAAAAGCTGTTTGTTGCAAAATCATAAGTGATCAGGGCCGATGGCAAACTGTTTACTGTAACCACTTTGGCCACACCGCAGCCGTCAGCAAGTTTGTAGCTGATGGTGGTGGTTCCACCGGTAACTGTCGTAATGATACCTGAAGGATTTATGGTGGCCACAGAAGGTGTACTGCTCGACCATGTACCGCCCAGGGAAGCATCATAAACCGTATCTATGCTGGTGGCACAGGTGGTAATACCGCCGGTGATCTGCAAAGGCGCCGGGTTTACGGTTACAACGGTATTAATGCTGCAACCAACGCTGTCTGTAAAAACAATGGTGGTCGTATCGGGCACTATACCGGTCACAACACCGCTGGTGCCTATAGATGCCACAAAACTCTCCACACTGCTCCATGTGCCGTGCAGCGCATTGGTGAGCGTAGTGGTCGCTCCGGGGCAAACTTGCTTTGTACCCCCTATGGCTGGCGGCAATGCGTTTATATGAACCACCTTGTGGTTGAAACAACCCGGAGGAATGGTGTAGGTGATATCAGCAGTGCCCCCGCCAACACCAGTAATGACGCCCGATCCGGTAAGTACAGTTGCAACTGAAGTATTGCCGCTTGTCCATACACCGCCCAGTGGCAGATCAGCAAATGTAGTATTTGCGCCCACACAGGCAAAGTTTGTACCTACGAGCGTATCAGGTATTGCCTTTACGGTATCTACAGCCGTTGTATCGCCGCAGGCATTGGTATAAGTGATCACTGCAGTACCGGGTATCAGCCCGATAACAAGGCCGCTTGCGGGGTCAATGGTTGCCACAGAAATATTGCCGCTCGTCCATGTGCCCCCGGTTATTACATCGGTCAGTGTAATGGCCGAAGACTGGCATTCCCTTAACGCGCCTAAGATCGCATCTGGCTTAGGATTAACGGTAACTACATAAGTGGAGCTGCACCCTAAATAAGTATAAGAGATGGTGGCAGTGCCTCCCGAGAAACCTGTTACTGCGCCGGAATAAAGAGTAACATCAGCTACAGGCGGTGCAGAACTGCTCCAGGTGCCCGTACCAGGCGCGGTAGGATCGTTTAAAGTAACCGTAGTGGCCTGGCAAAATACATTAGTACCCGTAATAGGCGCCGGATCTGGATTAATGGTAACTACCACTGACGCCGGTGCGCCGCAACCCGTGTATATGATAGATGTGGTACCTGCGGCTACTCCTGTCACGAGGCCTGCGGCATCTACTGTAGCTGTTCCCGGAATGCTGCTGCTCCATGTGCCGCCGGCAGTCCCATCGGCTAATGATGTGGTTGTACCGGGACACGCTGTAAGGCCCCCTGAAATAGGCCCCGGAGGGCCGGTTATATTAATTGTTGCATTTGGTGAATACAGGGGCGGCGGAGAAGTAGTGCCGCCTGATGATGTAACATAAAGAAAATAATAGTAGGTGCCGGCGGTTGCCGTTGAAATGCTCGCTCCGGGAAGTGTGGCGGTGAATGGAGCGGCGCCTGCTGTGTATGAAGCTCCGGTATAAACCAGAGTAGCTCCGGTTAATGTGCCCGTGGCGCCTGTAGTGTTATAGTACCACGACCAGCTTACCGTAGCGCTTGTGCCCAGGGTTGCAGAAGCACTGCCAGTAGAGATAATGCCTGACATGGAAGATGCCGGGCTGCCTATGCAGTATGTGGCATCAGAGCCGCCGGAAACAGAACTGGGATAGTAATAAGTAGTGCCAAGTGCTGACGCCTTATTACTTATCCCGCACAGCAACAATACGGCAATTGCTAAAAGCCTGCAGCTTTTGCTCGTGATAAAACCGCGGTAATTTTTTTTTATAGAGACAGTACTTTGTACAATAGACAAGTAACCGCTTTCAAAGCCATGCAAAGTAGAGTTGTTCATTAGTCTCGATTTTAAATAAATTATAATCAATTATTGTGCCAAGTAAGGCTAAAGATACAGAAATATCCTAAAATCCTTATTATGCTATTCGGATAAATTATTTACTACTATGACAAAACTCAGTCAAAAAACGGAATTGACAAAAAAAATAAACTAGCGGTTAAAGAAGATACTCCGAAAGGCATACTAGATTAATCTCATTTAACTGGTTTCAAATTTTTTTTTCGCAGGAATATTGTTAAAATTGCCTTACGATACATTACTCCATGAACAAAGATCAACGTGAGCAGCAGCGGCGTGACCTCTTCCAGGGGAATGCTTTGTATTTTCAGCACGTGTATGACAAGGCCTGCCCCTATCAGGAAAAGGGCCACGACTGAATACTTGGATTTGATCCGGGAACTGCAAAATGGAATAATGAGATTAGTCGGCAACGCCCAAAGTACATTAAAGTTATCTTTCCAGCCTGGCTCCGCGTCAATAGCCCAAAAATATACAATACCGCAGCCGATAAGGCCTGTCAAAAAAAGCACTGCTGTACCCATTATTGTTCCAAGAGTCCGGAACCTCATCATAACGAGGGCCGGTATGGTAATTACCGCAATAGCCCAAAACAAAATAGCTGGCTCATCGGGCGTGTCCGGCCACTTAACCCCGTCTTCAAAGATCATTACCTTCGGGCCACACAAGGCATGTCCATCAACCGTTGCGCCGGCCATCCCATCGCGGAAATAGTCTGCGATATACATAGACTCGCTATTTGTGGCTATTTTGTTCGCCCGGTAGCCATATAAGATATTCATGGCTACAGAGAACCAGTACTTATGCTGTATCGTTTCCGGGCCGCACCGGTCGGTAAAGTCCCGGAGCGGCAGTTTTACCCCGCTCGGCAAGGTCGGTCCCGGCACAAAACGATTTCCAAAAACCTTGAAGAAAATACCCAGGATCCGGGTGCAGCAGTTGTCATACGCGCTGCTATATTCGTAATACCTGTTCTCGCGACGGGCATTGTTTTCCAGTGCGGCAGCGAGGGCCATTTTATCATTGTTGCTTAGCAGGAACACTTGCTCCTCCACACCTCTTTTTTCCGTGCTGTATTGATAATTGAACTCCTTAATGGTATTGGTAGCCAGGTATACCTGCACCCGGCCGGTAAGGAATTGGTGCATAACCGTATTATCGGGCGATGAATCTAAAAAACCGTAGTTATAGACAATATCCCGCTCGCGCCCTGTCTTGTTGCTATCTAAAACACGGATGGCGCTGTGCCCAAATGTTTCATATATCTCCGCCCCCGGGCTGCACGTGAGCAGGCTGATCCTTAAATGACTTTCCATGCCGGCTCCTGGCTGCGCGGCAACCGCAGTGCTACTGTCGTGCTGCGCATAAACCCGTGCGCAAAGAGCAACGAAAAGTATAAGAAAAAGCGCACGCCTCAACATTATTCAAAAATAACAAAATAGGTTGGATAAATCTGAAACAACCTGTTTCACATTTGCAGAATATTCATTTAAGACAATGCTTCTGTTAGTCTGTCCGAACATTTGCCACCGGCTTCTTTAAGATTTAGCTATCACCCACAACTCCTGCTCTTGCAGATACTCCTCCCGCAAGAGGTATTGGGACTTCAATGCTATACAAATCAAAAAGCCCCGGAAAACCCGGAGCTTTTTGATTTTTATTATTACCTCCCCTTTAGAGCCTGCCCTGAGCTGGCCGAAGGGGGTCGGGGGTTTAGTAGTCCATGCCCATTCCGCCTGGCATTCCACCACCTGCTGGTGCAGATGATTTTGGCTCTGGCTTGTCGGCGATAACGCACTCTGTAGTCAGGAACATGCTGGCGATAGACGCTGCATTTTCCAGCGCTACGCGGCTCACCTTAGTTGGGTCTATTACACCTGCAGCAAGCAGTTTTTCATAAACCTCTGTACGTGCGTTGAAGCCATAGTCGCCTTTACCTTCGCGCACTTTCTGCACGATGATAGAAGCCTCAAGGCCTGCGTTGTTCACGATCTGGCGAAGTGGCTCTTCCAATGCGCGGCGCACAATAGCTACACCGGTCTTTTCATCGAAATTGAGTGTTTCTACTTTTTCCAGCGAGTTGATAGCGCGGATGTAAGCAACACCACCACCGGGAACGATACCTTCTTCTACAGCAGCGCGTGTAGCATGCAGGGCGTCGTCAACGCGGTCTTTCTTTTCTTTCATTTCCACTTCAGAAGCAGCGCCTATGTACAGCACGGCAACACCGCCGCTCAGCTTGGCAAGACGCTCCTGGAGCTTTTCCTTATCATAATCGCTGGTAGTAGTTTCTATCTGCGTTTTGATCTGGTTTACACGGCTGGTGATCTCTTTCTTCTGGCCCTTACCACCTACTATTGTCGTATTGTCTTTGTCTATTGTAATGCTTTCAGCCTGGCCGAGAGCAGCTATTGTAGTGCCTTCGAGCTTGTGGCCCATATCTTCGCTGATAACGGTACCGCCTGTGAGGGCAGCAATGTCCTGCAGCATTTCCTTGCGGCGGTCGCCGAAGCCCGGAGCCTTTACAGCAGCGATCTTCAATGAACCACGCAGCTTGTTTACCACCAGGGTAGAGAGTGCTTCACCATCAACATCTTCAGCGATGATCAACAGTGGGCGGCCACTTTGTACCACGCTTTCCAGGATAGGAAGAATGTCTTTAAGTGTGCTTACTTTTTTCTCGTAGATAAGGATGTAAGG
>CAIRTW010000130.1 GCA_903881585.1 uncultured Bacteroidota bacterium
AGTAAAAAGCATTGAAAATGAAACTATAAAAACGCTCACATCCTTCGACTATTATATGAATAGCTTTAGTGCCGTTTTTTAATGTCTAATTGGTATTACACCCCGGTCTCCAATGTATTTCAGCCATGCAGGGCTGTTTAAGAGCTCCAGCATAAATGCTGCATCTGCCTCCGATAATTCTGTGAGGTTGAGTCGGTCGGTTTCAGGAATATTCATGGATTTATTTTCAAAATACTCAGAGGCCGATTACATACAAATTTCTCTTTTCGAAAATTTGTATTTTGCTTTCAAACGCAGGAAGGTATTGAACAAGTGTGGTGATCTTGCTGTCAAAAACATCAAATACCACTATCGTTAAATTGTACTTAATAATGCTCTGCTGAAAAAGAATATTTTTATCAATGGTTAGAAGAATGTCTATTCATCTTCAATGCACCTTGTCATAAGCTTACCATTGAATAAACCATTCCAGCCCTTATCAGAAACAGTATAAACCTCATGGTTTGGCAGGTAAGGCTTCAGCTTCTTCGTAACGCATTCATCAAGCAAAATTTTCATTAAGAATCGCCGTTGACGTTTGAATTAATTTTGGGGACATTTCCAGCACTTTTACCACCTGATCTTTGTGAACACCTTCAAAATCGTTTAGAAACTCATCAATGGACTCACCTGTTTCCAGATAATCAAACAAATTTTTAATGGGGACACGTGTGCCGTAAAATACCGGCGTGCCGCCTAAAATGTTTGGGTTAATATTAATTATCCTATTTTCCATGATTATCTCATTCAATAATCAAAGTTAATACAGTTAAATCAAATTGATTTATTTTTGTGATAATAACATAACAGCCTCGTGTGGCTACATAAGCATATGTCCAAACAAAAACTCGTTGTCCTCACAGGGGCAGGCATTAGCGCCGAAAGCGGTCTGCGCACCTTCCGGGATACCGATGGACTGTGGGAAGGTTATAACATAGAAGATGTGGCCACACCGCGCGGATGGCGCAAAGACCCGCAAATGGTGCTGGACTTCTACAACCTGCGCCGCAAAGATGTGCTGGCCGCCGAACCAAATGCTGCACATAAAGCATTGGCAGCGCTGCAGGAACATTTTGATGTGTATATCATCACCCAGAACATAGACGACCTGCATGAGCGGGCAGGATCTAAAAACGTGCTGCACCTGCATGGAGAGATACTGAAAATGCGCAGCGATAAAGACCCTCGGAAACACTACAAGATAAAAAAAGACATAAAGCTGGGCGATAAAGCCGCAGATGGCAGCCAGCTGCGGCCGCACGTAGTGTGGTTTGAAGAGCCTGTGCCTATGATAGAGCAGGCAATACCCATAATGTATGAAGCGGATATTTTTATTCTCGTAGGCACTTCGCTGGCTGTATACCCTGCTGCCGGGCTGGTGGACTATGTAAAGGAAAAAGTAACAAAGTATATAGTTGACAAACGCATACCGGAAGTAAGCCGATACAAGAACGTTGTAACGATCGAAAAACCAGCAACGGAAGGAATGACGGAGCTATTGCAATTACTTATAAAATAGATCACCTAGGCTTGTAACGAGCCTCATCCAGGAAACGGGCTGCATCAATCGGCTCCCTTATCAATTCGCCAAGAGTCTTCTTCGGGTGCTGGTCCATGTAGGAGCAAACGATCTTATAGCCCAGCCAGCCGCCAACATTACCGGGCAAAGTCTTCACAGTGTCCGTTGCATTCTCCAGCCCTTTTGCGAATGGGCCATCGTTAACAAATGGCTGAATGTCGTGTGTCTGTTTATCGTACAGGAGGTTTTCGTGAATAAAGAAGTTATAAATACGTGCTTCGTCTTTGGCACACCCCTCTACTTGTAGCTGAGTAAATCCAAACAATACCGAATCGGGTTTGTGCGGGAGTATTTTGTGCAGGAAATACTGCTCCTTGCCCCGCTGTATCATCAGGTCCAGCATGGTCTTATCATCAGTGTTATATGGGTGCATGCTCTTGTATATGACACTGAACAATGATACCGGGATATACGATTGCCGAACGTGCGGCGCCATATATTTGGGCACACCTATAGAAGGATAATAGCGAAATTGTTCTCCCAAAAACATATCCAGCCCCACACAAGCCATCGTTTTATCAAGTGCAAAAGAAGACCAGTTGCTGAGGCCCATGTTCAGGTACATAACCTTGGGCACCGTGTAATCGGGCAGGTAATATTTGATGAACCTGAACCCATCCGTCAGCTCGGCATCTACTGCTTTAGTATCTGGATAGTGAGCCTTTATGGTGTCTTCCAGCGCCACATAGTCTTTGTAGGTCAGGAACGGTTTCAGTCCTTCCCTGATACCCCCAACCGTATCGCTATAATTGCCCCTGATACCATAAGCCATTACAGTGTCAAGAAAGTAATTCAAAAAATCAGGGTATTTAGCCAGCAATTGCTGCAGGCCGGCGCCTATATGGTTTGTATCAATAGCATAGAGGTCTTTATCAAACTGGCGTGTCTCCAGCGATACCTTAATGTTCGACACATCGGGTATGCTTTCATTGGAGTTGCCGCAACTGGTGACAAAAAGTAAAACAGGAAAAATAAGAAGACGTAAATCCTTCATAAAATATCGGTGGCTTTAAGTGGTGTAAAAATAAAAAAGTATGGTTAGAGATAACACGTAAATAAATTTCTTTGTAGTATTGGCATAGGCTTGAAAAACGGTACCTGCGCAAAGAAATAGAAATTTAATGAACCAAAACGTAAAAGACGAAAAACTGGAGGCGAAAGAATGGGGAAGATTGAATTTAGTGGGAAATTCCTTTTCTTCACCAATTGGCCTTATTAATATTACAATGGCAGGCATCAAAGAGACTATTAACCAACCCCATCGTTACCAGACAGACAAAATTAACGCGCTCTATAACATTGTACACCTATTGGGCAATTCAGAATACGTAAAAAGTTCCGTTGATAAAAAAGATCGCCCTTTTGTATGGCATTATCTAAAAATAAACATCGCAGAAAGTGAATCGTTTATTGTTATTCGGGAAGATATTAAGTTGCGAAATAAATGTCTATACTCAATAGTGGATAGCATAAAATAAAAAATGTTGAAAGCCCACGACACCGGCTAATCAATCCGGCACAGAATCCTTCAACATTCTATTGCAAATATACTAAGTTTATCGAATAACGTACTTTTTATTAAAATTATTTCCCCTTATTTCACACTAGTTCCTAAGTTCCTTTTGATATTTTAAACCATCTCCGAATTTACCTTTTAGCTTTCCGTAAAAATCAACCAGAGAAGGCTTCGATGGCCGATTTTTATTGAGGCGCTTTATTGCCGCTTCAATCTCTTTTTTTCCTTCTCCTTTTTTAATTGTCACCACCATAAACAGTAAGTTGTCTTATACAAAGTTAAACTAAATTCCAATGACCAAAAGGTGGCAGATACCTCCTACCACTTCTTAAAAATCACATACACAGCCAGAATGATAAGGCAAAACCCAACAATGTGGTTCCACTCAAAACGCTGCTTAAAAACGATCATGGAAAAGGCCATGAACACAACCAGTGTTATTGCCTCCTGCACCGTTTTCAACTGCACCAGGTTGAAGGGGCCACCATTGTCGTTAAACCCGATCCGGTTCGCCGGTACCTGGAACAGATACTCGAAAAACGCCAGTCCCCAGCTGATAAGGATGACAGCAAACAGCCCCAGGTTCTGGCTCCAGCTCATTTCTTTGAACTTCAGGTGCCCATACCAGGCACAGGTCATAAACGTGTTTGAAATGACCAGGAAAATAATTGTTGTAAGCCCTTTCATGTCTTTAAATTCAAAACCAAAAATATCTATTGCTTAAAAATCAGGCCACTTTAGATGCAGCTGAAGAAGGCAATTCTTTGATCACAGCAGCCAGGCACCCCGGACAATAGCACTCCGCGCCCTCTATCATAGGCATAACCAGCGGCAACTTACTGCACCAGCAATCTACCGGGCTGCAAGTAAACGCCGTAGCACATGCGGGGCAAACTTTTATCTTGTCATTGTCGCTCATTGTTATGCAAATTTAATCATTCACAGACAACGTGGCAGCTCAGCATTCCTACCATTATATTGAAAAAAATAGATATAATAGATTCGCCACTTTATATAACACGTTCACCACTAATTAATATATTACAATCCTTTTTTTATAAATTTATAAACAAAATCCCCCCCCCCCATGGAATTTAACCGAAGAAATTTCATCAGGTCTGCCTCAGTTTTGGCCGCTTTATCGCTTAGCGAGATACAGTCGCTTTCTGCACGGCAGATGATAAAAACTGATGGTAAAACGGTAGCTGAAGATGACGAAGCTTATTGGCAGAATGTGCGGCAGATGTTCCCGCTCACAAAAGACTGGACCTACCTGAACAATGGCACTTTCGGCCCATCGCCATACCCCGTTATTGAAGCAGTGAAGAACAGTATGCTGGATGCCGACCAGTTGGGCAACTATGGCAGCTATGAGGCGACGATGCCCAAAATTGCAAAATTTGTGGGTGCCAATGATGATGAAATAGCCCTGACACACAATGTGACCGAAGGCATAAATATTGCCTGCTGGGGCGTACCGCTGAAAAAAGGAGACGAGGTAATAGTGACCACGCACGAGCATGTGGGCAATGCTGCGCCATGGATGAACCGCATGAAGGTACATGGCATCGTTTTGAAAAAATATACCCCTGCTTCAACTGCTGCAGAAACCCTTAACCGGATCGCGGCCCTTATCAACAAAAATACCCGGGCGATAGCTACTCCGCACATACCGTGCACCCAGGGACAAGTGTTGCCAATAAAAGACATTTGCAAACTAGCTAAAGACAAAGGCTTGTTTGCACTAGTGGACGGCGCGCACGGCGCAGGTATGATGCACCTGGACCTCCACGATATGGGGTGCGATACCTATGCCAGTTGCTGCCACAAATGGATGCTGGGGCCAAAGGGTACTGGCTTCCTGTATGTACGCAAGGAATTCCAGGATACCCTGCAGGCTTTTTATTCCGGCGGTGGAACAGCGGATGACAAATGGGACATTATGACCAACCCTGTGAGCATTGGCGGATATGCCCAGAGCGCGCATAGATATTTTGGAGGAACACAGGCCAATGGCTTGTATGCCGGTGTAAATGCGTCCATAGACTTCATTGAAACTATCGGGCTTACGAACATTCACAACCGCATAAAAAGCCTCGGCAAATACACCCAAAATCGTTTGCTGGAATTCGGCGACAAGATAGAGCTACTCACGCCAACGGAAGATATTTCCCGATGCGCTGTTAATGGGTTTAAGATTAAAGACGTGGACTATAAAAAGTTCTACGACACCTGTGCGGAAAATAAAATACGCATCCGCATGGTGCCTGAAAATGGGATCAATTGCCTCCGTGTTTCTACACATATTTATAACAATACCGGAGAGGTAGATAAATTAATAGATTTAATAAAAAAATCTATTAGCTAATTATACTTATTATCCAATTAATGGCACGATATTTGTTTTTAACATACTGATAACCGCACCACATCTCATTATATGAAAATAATCATAATATCACCTGAGGAACTGATAAAACACGAAACGGAAACTGTGAACGACCTCTTTAGGAGCGGCTTACAGCGCTTTCATCTACGAAAACCAGAATTCGATGCAGGCGATTACCGCAGGTATATAAAAGCTATTGAACCACAATATCATCAGAGAATAGTATTGACCGGGAGTTTTGAACTATACAATGAATTTGATCTGGGCGGCATCCACTTGAATAGTAACATGCGCCGCGATGAAGCATTAAGAAAGAAATTGGCTCATTTGCCCGCCAGGGTTATCTCCACGTCCTACCATACATGGCAAAAGATACTCGAAAATGATTTTCACTACGGCTACGTTCTGATTAGCCCTGTCTTCGACAGTATATCAAAGAAAGAATATAAAGCTAACCTGGACCCATTTGGCGCCGGTAAAACAAAGCAAAAACTAGCAGAGCAGAAAAGATATTGCCCGGAGATCGTTGGCCTGGGGGGAGTTGGGGTATTAGAGATCGAAGCACTGCGGGAGTATGGGTTCGACGGAGGCGCTATGCTTGGCTCACTTTGGATGTCTGGCAACCCGGTGGCAACCTTTCAGAGAGCCAACAATGTAGCTACTTCTATGGAAGGCCATAATGTGTGAGGCCATTATTGAGATTCATTACTTTCCTGAAACCCTGCTTAACGAGCAGAGTAGCGAACCTGCTACTGCGTGCTCCCGAGGCGCAATACAATACGATCGACCTTGCCGGATCAAGCAAATGATAACTGTCATTTATTGAGGACAACGGAATATTTATACCACCTATATTACCTGCTGCATGTTCTTCTTTTTCCCGTACATCCACTAACTGTATCGGCTCATTCCCGCTCATCATTTGCTGCAGATCTTCGTAGCTAATGGTGCTTACCGGCATTTCGCAGTGCTGCGGCATATCAGGTAGTTGCTTTATCGCTTTATTGGCTTCGTTAAGTTTAAAATGAAAAACGTGCGTATTCATGCTCAGGGTATCCATAACCAGTAACCTCCCTGATAATACCTCACCTATACCAGTGATCATTTTGATCACTTCGTTAGCCTGGATTGTGCCAATAATACCCGGCAGCGCGGCAATAACACCTATCTCCGCACAATTAGGTGATTCATCCGCCCCTGGCGGCTCCGGAAAAATGCACCGATAAGTAGGCCCTCCCTGGTAATTGAAAACAGATACCTGTCCTTCAAACTTATAAATAGCGCCCGACACCATTGGTTTATCCAGCATCACACAAGCGTCATTTACCAGGTACCTAGTTGCAAAATTATCAGAGCCATCAACTACGATATCATACCCAGCTATCATTTCAAGGGCATTGCTGCTATCTATAAAAAACCGGTAAGTGCTTATTTTCACATTCGGGTTCAGTGCAGATAATTTCCTTTCTGATACAACTACTTTTTGCAAGCCAATGTCGCTTTCTGTATATAGTACCTGCCGTTGCAGGTTAGATACATCCACCACATCCCCGTCACAGACCCCAATTTCCCCTACCCCTGCGGCAGTAAGATATTGCAGCACCGGGCAACCGAGCCCACCAGCGCCTATCACCAGCACGCGGGCAGCCTTTAGCTGTTCCTGCCCATCCAACCCTACTTCCGGCAGAATGATCTGCTTGCTGTAACGTTTATTTTCTTGCTCAGATAGCATACTTTTCTATTTTAGCTTTTGAACACCCATCCCCTTTTTATCAAGACACTTCTACATTTCGGACAAAATTCATATTCTTCGTCAGTTGTATTATGCCCCTCCGCATCACGCATAAAACAAGCCTTATTTTCACAATGCTCCAACCCCTGCGTATGTCCAAGTTCATGCAAGCTGACTTTAAAGAACTGTTCTGATAAGTTCTTGTTGCTTAATCTGGATGTTGAGACCACGCAAGCTTTGCCTGGCTGAAATCCCAATCCTATCACGCCCCAATCCTTGATATCGCCCTTAACTGTACTGATATCTTTTGATGTAAGACCTATGGTAACGCAACTATCGGGGGTGCTATTGGAAAGCCAATGAATGATCGAATCAGCTTTATATCGGTCTCTGGGTACGTAATAGCTATTTGACGGCAATGCAACAGGCTTCAGCAATACAGTATTAGAATATACTTTCCGGATCTCGTCATAAACGAATGATACCTGTGATGCTGAGAGATCGCCAAATGGCTGTACTTGTATTCTAATCGGACGTTTTTTGAAGGATAATATGCCGTTGATCTTACTACGATAGTTATGGGAGATAAAAAGAAAATAACCACACCCAACAAACAAAGTCAAAACAATCAATGCAACTATTCCTCTTTTCATTCTTGCTGGTTTAGACTTTTTCCACCGCCCTAAATTGTTCCCAGTCCTTCCACACCGCCTTGTACCCACTCTTCTCTATCATCTGCTTCACCTCATCCACCGACCGGCTATCATCTATCTCAAACTGTTCCAGCGACTCCGGCTCTACTGCATAACCGCCAGGGTTAGTCTTTGATCCTGCGCTCATAGTTGTTGCACCTAGCTTTATCACATGATCTCTGAATACTTCGTTTTCTCGTGTAGATATAGAGAGTTCTATTTCTTCATTGAATATGCGCCATGCACAAATAAGCTGCACAAGCTCTTTGTCTGTGATTACCACTTTAGGCTCTATAAGCCCTGTAGCAGGCCGCAAACGCGGAAACGATATGCTATACCGAGTTTGCCAGAATTTCCTTTCCAGATAGCCCACGTGCAAAGCGGTGAAAAAATTATCAGCACGCCAGTCTTCAAGACCTATTAAGACGCCCAAACCTATTTTGTGAATGCCTGCGCCTCCAAGGCGATCAGGCGTGTCCAGCCGATAATCAAAATTCGATTTCTTTCCTTTGGGATGGTATAGTTTGTAGTTGTCCTTATGATAAGTTTCCTGGTAGACCAGCACTGCATAAAGGCCCTCTGCCGCAAGTATTTTATACTCATCTTCATCCAGCGGCTGCACTTCTATAGAGATATTTGCAAAATGCGGTCTTAGCAACCTGATGGCATCCCGCAAATAATCAACACCCACAGTCTTGGTTGCTTCTCCGGTCACAAGTAACACATGTTCAAACCCTTGCTTTTTTAAGTATTCGGCTTCCTGTAGCATTTCAACGCCCGAAAGAGTTTTACGGCGCAATTTGTTGTCATAACTAAACCCGCAGTACGTACATATGTTCTGGCACTCATTAGACAGGTAAAGCGGTGCATAAAGCTGCACTGTTTTACCAAACCGTTTCTGGGTAATGCGATGGCTCATTTGGGCCATTCGCTCCAGGAAAGGGGCAGCTGCCGGAGAGATAAGTGCTTTAAAATCCTCCAGGTCCCTTTTACTCATGCTCAAAGCACGCTCCACATCCGCCGCCGTTTTAGCGTAGATAGACGATTGCACTTCATCCCAATTATACTTATCAAATATCTCCTGAAACATTTTAATTGGTTTTGCTTAATCTTGATGCAGCCTATTTTTTTTGATCAGCTAAATTTATGGCTCCCCCTTTATTGCTAAATCCTTTCCAAAAGTAGAAATCTTAAACCTCAGCCAAATGCATGGCTCCCCTTTAGGGGGAGGGGGTTAATTCAAAAACTCTGTCAACGGGCTGCTGCTTTCTGCATAGGCTTTTACCATACCAAGTTTAGCATGATACGCCATACGTCCCGCCGCAACTGCCATTTTAAATGCCAACGCCATATTCACAGGATCACCCGCCACCGCTATCGCCGTATTTACCAGCACTGCTGCCGCACCTATTTCCATTGCCTCAGCTGCATGACTTGGCGCACCTATGCCTGCGTCCACTATCACCGGTACATTACTCTGCTCTATGATGATCTGCAAAAACTCCAAAGTCTTTAATCCCATATTACTACCTATCGGCGCCCCCAGCGGCATCACAGCAGCACATCCCACCTCCTCCAGCCGCTTACAAAGCACAGGGTCGGCATGCACATAAGGCAATACTATGAAGCCATCCTTTACCAGCTTTTCTGCAGCTTTCAATGTTTCTATCGGGTCTGGCATCAGGTACTTAGGGTCTGGATGTATCTCCAGTTTTAGCCAGTTAGTTTGCAGGGCCTCCCGTGCCAGGTGTGCGGCAAAGATCGCTTCCTCGGCAGTGCGGACTCCAGATGTATTTGGCAACAGATTTATATGCGCATGATGCAGGTGCTGCAATATATCGTCGTCTTCTCCGTCCATGCTTACCCGCTTCAGCGCCACAGTCACCAGCTCCGAGCCCGATGCAAGCAAGGCATCTTCCATAACCCGGTGATTGCCAAACTTGCCCGTGCCGGTAAATAAGCGGGAAGAAAATTCCTTATCGCCAATTTTTAATAAGTCGTTCATCTGTTCTCTATTGTTTTTTTCAATCTGTCCATTGTAAGCGTCCAATAATAGTTGGAATGCCTGTATATCGTATCTGAAACAAAATTGCTTTGGTTCAATGTCACTTCGGTACCACCACCATCTGGTGACAAACTGAATTCTATCACCGAGTAATTCTCCGGAGCGTCCGGTATCTGTGAGAGATGGCTCCAGAAAGTATAACGAAACAATTTTCCGGGCATATACGCGAGTATTGTTCCCTTGTCTTCATATGCGCGGTTATGCCATGTTCCTTTGAAGATCATTTCACTCCCCTCCTTCCAGTCACTGAATATATCTATCGGAGTATCGTTCAGCCATTCGCGTATCAGCGCCGGGTTGGTAATCGTATTCCACACCTCTGATACCGGGGCGCTGATCCTGATCGTTTTTTGCACCACTTTATCCGAAGTATCCAGATGATCTTTGAACTTCTTTACTGCTTCCGAAATATCCGTCGCCTTACCTATCGCTCCCGAAACCGCAACGCCATGGATGCCTGTGGACATGAGTACAGACACATCATCGGCAGTAATGCCACCAATCCCGATCACCGGGGGATGCGCCATATTTCTCGCCCGCATATGTGCGAACAGCTTTCTATACCCGTTTAATCCCAATATCGGACTTAGGTTCTTTTTAGTATCTGTGTACCTGTAGGGGCCAAGGCCAACGTAGCTAACCGACTTACCGTCAAGGTGAATAAAATCTTCTATGGTATTTGTGGTAACACCGATGATTCCGCCGCGCGACCGCATTTCATCAATGTCTCGTTGCGGCAGCGGATCTTCCTTGCCTACATGCACCCCATCGGCATTTATTTCCAGTGCCAATTTAATACTATCATTGACAATAAAAGTGGCATTATACCGCCCGCAAACTTCCTGCACTTCCTTCGCTATCCTGTAATACTCCTCATAAGGAACATTTTTCACCCGCAACTGAACCCAATCAACACCGGCAGCACAGACACGCTCTGCTGTGCCCGCATTGTCTGTTATGAACTGAAGTTTGCTGATAGATTTCATTGTTGCAGTGGTTTATGGTATCCAAGCAAAGTTTCATTGCTGCCTAAAAACTGGTAAGTATAACGATTCGCATTTTCCGCAGCAACTGCTATATCATTGCCAAGCGCCAGTTGTGCCGTAAGCGCGCCCGACAGCACGCAGCCACTGCCATGTTTTTCACCCTTAGGCAGCCGGTCGTTGGGGAACGCATAAGTATGGTCTGCCGTAAATAGCAGGTCTGTTACAGTACCGCTGGTACCGTGCCCGCCTTTCAGATAGATGTTTACATATTCACTGGCATCTTCAAGTTTTGCCTGCAGGTCATCCTCACCCAGCAGTTTTTCAGCCTCCGGGATGTTGGGCGTAATGCAGTAAATCCCTTCCACAATATTGGCAAAACTCCCCGGGGAAACATTATGAAACGCGAAACCGGCGCTAGCCTTTAAGATAGGGTCATACACAATGACCGGTTCGTCAATTTTCCGCCTCAGAAAAGCAACAACCTCCTTCAAAACATCCATACTCTCTACTAATCCGATCTTTATATATTTCACGTCAAAACGCCTCAATAATACCTCCACCTGGCTCGTGATCTTTGATACCTCGATCCACTCCACTTTTTCAAACGCTACATCATTCTGCCATGTCAACGCAGACACAACCCCAAACCCATAAACCCCGCTGTTCTCAAACGTCTTTATATCCGCAAGTATCCCCGCCCCTGCTGATGGGTCGAAGCCTGCTATGGAGAGTGCGTATGGTCTGTCTGAACTTAGATTCACTTGATTAAAAGATTAACTTGATTGCCTACTGAACTGTATTGTTATTGTAGCATTTTGTTATTGTAAACCCGCTTGAATTGCAAGCTTTTCGCTCCAAAATTTATTAGTAATCCAATTTCCATATTGTAAGCTTCCAGGTAATTTATTGCTTGAGCCAGATGCACATTCTCCAGTTCAACAACAGCTTTCAATTCTACCATAATCTTATATTCAACAAAGAAATCAACCCGTCGTGTCCCAATTTGTTGACCTTTATAAAAAATAGGCATTTCCTTCTCCCTTTCGCAAGTCAACCCCATCGAGTTCATCTCGATTTCTAACGCCCTTTGATAAATCACCTCCTGAAACCCCGTACCGAGTGAAGTATGGACTTCCATCGAAGCCTTTATTATCTTTTCCGTAATCTCTTTATACAACATTTCTCAGGCCATTTCGATAAAATGTTTCCTTATCCTTACTATCCTTTAATCAGGCAAATCTAGGTTCAGACATAAACTTCACTGCCACCTTCCACAAATTCCTTCGATTTCTCCTCCATCCCCTTCTCTCTCAGCTCTTCCTCTGCGGCATACTCCCTAATATCCTGCGTAATTTTCATAGAGCAGAAATGCGGACCGCACATGGAGCAGAAATGCGCGATCTTGGCGCCATCCGCAGGTAAGGTCTCGTCATGGTACGAACGCGCAGTCTCCGGGTCCAGCGAAAGATTGAACTGGTCTTCCCACCTGAACTCAAACCTCGCCTTGCTTAGCGCATTATCCCTGTATTGCGCACCAGGATGCCCTTTCGCCAGGTCCGCGGCATGGGCAGCTATCTTGTAAGTGATCACGCCATCTTTCACGTCTTTCTTATCCGGCAGACCTAAGTGCTCTTTAGGTGTCACATAACACAGCATAGCCGTGCCATACCACCCTATCATAGCGGCACCTATAGCGGAGGTAATATGGTCGTAACCCGGAGCAATATCGGTAGTGAGCGGCCCCAGCGTGTAGAATGGCGCTTCAGCACAGTACTCCAGCTGCTTCTCCATATTCTCCTTTATCAGGTGCATCGGCACATGGCCGGGCCCCTCTATCATTACCTGTATATCGTGCTTCCATGCAATTTTCGTCAATTCACCCAGCGTCTCCAGCTCGGCAAACTGCGCAGCATCGTTCGCATCCGCTATAGATCCCGGCCTCAAGCCGTCGCCTAATGAGAAGCTGACGTCATAGGCCTTCATGATCTCGCATATCTCCTCAAAATGCGTGTATAAGAAGCTCTCCTTATGATGAGACAAACACCACTTAGCCATAATGCTGCCACCACGGGAGACAATGCCCGTAACCCTTTTCGCGGTAAGGGGTATATACCGCAGCAACACACCTGCGTGAATAGTAAAATAATCTACCCCCTGCTCGGCCTGCTCTATAAGCGTATCCCTGAATATCTCCCATGTCAGGTCTTCAGCCTTGCCATTCACTTTTTCCAGCGCCTGGTATATTGGCACCGTTCCTACCGGCACCGGGCAGTTGCGTATGATCCACTCCCTTGTTTCATGTATATTTTTACCGGTTGAAAGATCCATTAGCGTATCGCCACCCCATCGACAACTCCACACAGCTTTTTCCACCTCTTCCTCTATGCTGGAGGTCACAGCGGAGTTACCTATGTTCGTGTTGATCTTCACCAGGAAGTTGCGGCCAATGATCATCGGTTCACTCTCGGGGTGATTAATATTAGCAGGAATGATAGCGCGCCCTGCAGCTATCTCATCCCGCACAAACTCAGGCGTTATTTTTTTCACAGGCGTATTAGCGCCAAAGCTGTGCCCCTTGTGCTGGTGCCACAGTTCGCTGTTGTTCATCAGCTCATCTATCCGCTGGTTCTCACGAATGGCTATATACTCCATCTCAGCAGTGATCATGCCCTTGCGCGCATAATGCAGCTGGGAAACATTGCTTCCCGGTTTTGCCTTCAGCGGCATCTTTATGTGCTCAAAACGAAGTGCATCCAGCTTTTCATCAGCCATACGCTCATTACTATAATGAGCCGAAAAATCAGTCAGCTGGTCCACGTCTCCGCGCGCCATTATCCATTCTTCCCTCAGGCGCGGCAGGCCCTTGGTAATGTCTATCACAGCATCAGGATCCGTATAAGGGCCACTGGTGTCATACATAGTCACAACAGGATTTGGCAGCAGTTCCTCCACACCAAATGATTTGGTCTTGGTAGGGCTTACTGCAACCTCGCGCATAGCCACTTTTATATTGTGCAGCGTCCCCTGCACAAATATCTTCCTGGAACCGGAATAACTTCCCGATGTAATAGTACTCCCATTTGGTGATGTGTCTTTTTTCATGAAGGATATTTTAAGCGCGTTTAAAGTTTTATTGTCTTGGAATTTATATTTTTCGTTTGGAATTTTTCTTTGGAATTTGGAATTTTTTCTTTGGAATTTACTCACCCTCCCTGCGTTGCCTTTATCAATGTCACCTTATCCTCAGCGTTCAGCACATAACTCCCCCACTCCGCTTTCGGAACCACATTATTATTTATAGCAACGGCAACACCTTTCTGAGAAACGAGGTTGAGACTATCCAGCGCATCGGCAATATTTGCCTGCACAGGTACCTCAGTTAGCTTATTGTTGACATAAATATTCATACAACAACTTGTTTAAAAACGAACACAATAAACTTTAAGGGAGGAGCAGTTAAGAACATTACTGCTTACTTCTTTCCTATTCTGGAATTACCCAGCAGGTTCAAAGGGTATGATCTCAGCCGGTATGGCACCCCTAAAGTCTAAAACAAATTTACGGGATATTATTTGATAAATCGAAAACCTTTTTAGAGGGGTAAGCTGTTTTAGTGCTCATGGAAACCGCCTTGCAGATTGTCTGTATTTCAGCCGGATTCTTTATCTTTATCCTGTAAAAACACCCTATGAAATATTTGCAGGCACTTATTTTTCTTTGCGCTATTGCCTTTCTTTATTCCTGTGGCAAGTGCACCTGCCAGAATCCTACTATAAAAGGCATTGACCTCAGTAATCTTGATACCACCACCGAGCAAACAGCTACTATAGACGTTTATTACAAAAGTGCAGTGGCATTCTCTTCGCAGTCCGGCACCAGCCCAAACCAGAAGATCACTGACGTAAATGGGCATGGCGATCTTGAATTTGCATTCGATTTCGACCACGACTATATCGTCACCATTAATCCCGCCGGCAAGGTGTTTAAGATCAAGGGGATAGCTCATGGCAACTACAGCAAGCAGAATATGGGCTTCTCGGCCAGCTGCCAAAGTTGCGTAAACAGCTTTACCTACACTGTCAACGACTCCTTGGTCAACATTTCCCAGCAGGTAACCCCCGTAGTCAATCTCAACTATTACCTCGGCATCAACCAATAAAAAAGCCAAAATCCTTTTTATCTTAAAATATTAATCAGGAATGTTAGCAAATTGTTGGTAAAGCACCTTTAGGGGTTTGGGGTTTTCACTACCTTTGCGCTCCATACCGCACTCAATGGATTCTTCAGTAAAAATTTTCTCGGGAACTGCCTCGAATTATCTGGCAGCAGCTATTTCAAAAAATTACGGCAAGCCCCTTGGCGCCCTGAACATTCAGAAGTTCAGCGACGGCGAGTTTCAGCCGGTGTTCCAGGAGTCCATCCGGGGCGATTATGTTTTCCTGGTGCAGTCCACTTTTTCGCCCTCAGATAACCTGATGGAGTTGCTGATGATGATAGACGGCGCACGACGTGCATCAGCCGGCTACATTACCTGTGTTATCCCCTATTTCGGCTATGCCCGGCAAGACAGAAAGGATAAACCACGCGTATCCATAGCATCCAAGCTGGTGGCCAATCTGCTGACCGAAGCGGGCGCTAACCGCGTGATGACCATGGACCTGCACGCACCACAGATTCAAGGTTTTTTTGATATACCTGTGGACCACCTGGATTCTTCGGCAATTTTTATACCGTATATTGAAAAACTTAAGATAGAAAACCTTATCTTTGCGGCCCCTGATGTAGGAAGTAC
>CAIRTW010000131.1 GCA_903881585.1 uncultured Bacteroidota bacterium
AATATTAATTTCTTTTACTCATAACACAGTATATCACTTGTTGCTATTATTTTTCGTAAGTCGATAGTTTTAAAGTGCTGGTTATAAGAAGTTTGAGTTGTTTGTTAACATAAACTTCATACGCGAAGAAGTTTATGTAAGGTGCATAATAATACTTTTGCAAAGCGTAATTTTTATCTTAAAGTAACAATATGAAAAACAAGTTCTCTGCTTCCAAAGCAATTTTGCTGTGTATTCTTTCATTCCTGATTTTTCTGCCAGGGATAACTAACGCACAAATATTATCATACACCAATGATTCAAGCGGAACATTGAATCTTGTAGCTACCAACGCCTCGGGCAATCCATTAAGCCGTATAGATGGTGCTACCAGGCCAGGCACTCCTTGTAATACCGGGTATTCCGCAGCATCCTTCCCCTCTACCACTACTTATGCCAGCTCGCTGCCAGGTATAGAAACATCGGTGAGCGCAAACACTGGTTATGCACTGCAGGTTACGGGTTTCAGTGTTGGTATCCGCAGGTCGGGTTCAGGGCCTGCGAATGCCCGCTTTGCATATAGTACAGATGGCGGCACTACATGGATAGATCAGGGTATTGATCAATCGCCGAATAATGCAAGTTGTGGCACTACAACGACAGCGGTATGGACTACGTCGCTCACAGTAACCTTCCCGACACAACTAAAATTCAGGGTATACGGCTTTAATGCGAGTGCTACTACCGGCACATTACAAATAATGAATCTGCTAATAAATGGCAATGTCACAGGAGCCGGCTCATCATGTGGTGTACCAACCGGGCTTAGCGCATCGGCAATTACTTCCACGTCAGCAACCTTAAGCTGGGCTTCAGTGACAGGCGCAACAAGCTATACTATTCAATACAGGCCGATAGGTACAACAACGTGGAGTACCACATCATCGGGTACCACATCTGTGGGTATAAGCGGGCTCACAGCGGCAACAAGCTATGAATTTGAAGTGGAAGCAGTATGTAGCAGCGGGCCTAGCGGATTCAGCAGCACCGGAGCGTTTACAACATTAGGGGGTGTAGCATCATCAGGATCCTCCGGCAAAATGGCTATTTATTTTAACACACCAGTAAACAATACAGTATCTACCGGGGTAAACGCAGTGTATCTGCCCAGCCATATGGCGGACACAGTTGTAGCCTACATAAACCGTGCGAAATACTCTATAGACATTGCACAATACGACTACAACCAGAGCAGCAGCTACGCCAATATAGCTAATGCGATAAATGCTGCATATGCAGCGGGCAAGAAGGTGCGCTGGATATATGACGGCAGCCAGCCCAATACCGGGCTTGCGCTTCTCAATTCAGGCATCCATACATTGGGTAGCCCTACTACCAGCGCCTATGGTATCATGCATGATAAATTCGTGATCATAGATGCTAATTCTGCGAATCCGAATGATGCCATCTTATGCACCGGATCAGAGGACTGGGGTGTAACCCAGTTTAATTCAGACGCCAATAACATATTGTTTATACAGGACTCTGCGCTGGCTCATGCGTACACTAATGAGTTTAACATGATGTGGGGAGATACCGGTATTGCTCCTAACAGCTCGCTCTCGAAATTCGGGCCTTATAAAACCGACCTGGGCGCACATCTATTTACCATAGGAGGTAAAACTGTTGAACTCTACTTTAGCCCATCAGACCATACGGATACACATATACAATCAACGATAAACTCAGCTAATACCGACCTTTATTTCGGTGTATACGATTTTACAGTGGCAGCAGATGCAAACGCTATTACTGCAAGGCACACCGCCGGAGTATATGTAACAGGGATAGTAGACCAATACAGTAACAGTGGCGCTGCATACCCCATACTCACCGGCGCACTTGGCACCAACTTGAAAACTTATACC